>NZ_JANIJZ010000009.1:0-146923 GCF_024580675.1 Brevibacterium sp. 50QC2O2 | reverse complement strand
ATGGAACGGCCCGACCACCGCGGCGACACGCGCAGGCACATCACACCCGAACAGTACAATCACCTACAACATGAGACAACGACGCCGCGATCAAGCACAAACCCCAACCCGTGAAAAATCGAGGCTATTACACCCTCAGGGTAACCGCGTTGCATGAGCGCATTCTCGAGCGCCCGCACCGCAAGCGACGCTTTCATACGTTTGTCGATGGCATACCCGACGATCTTGTTCGAGCAGACGTCTTTGATCGCGCACATGTAGAGCTTGCCCTCACCGGTCCAGTGCTCTGTAATATCGGTCAGCCACTTCTCGTCGAGGTTCTCGGCAGTGAAATCGCGTTTGACCAGGTCATCACCCACCGGGGCGCCAGCCTCCTGATAGCGGCGTTTACGTGTCACGATCACTGACTGAATACCCGCCACCTTGCACAACCGCCACACACGCCGCTCTGAGAGTTCGTATCCGAGGTCATGCAGGTCGTCAGCGAGCACCCGATACCCGCCCTCGGGATCGTCTGCGTGGAGTTCCCGAAGCACACTGATGAGGTGTTCCTCTTCGATCTCACGCGCGGATAACGGCCGCTGCAGCCACTGATAGTACGCCTGCTTCGAGAAGCCGAGCACCCTGCACGCCACCGCAACCGGCACCCGAATACGGGCACCTGGCGCAGCCATTTCACGGACGAGCGGGTACATCATTTTGGGGGCGTGATATGAATCTGCGACAAATATGCTGCCGCCCGCCGAAGGACCTCGTTCTCCTGCTCGAGGAGCCGGTTCCGGCGCATCAACTCACGAATCCGGGCATCTTCCGCCGGTGACACATTCTTCGCGGCAGGAAGACCCTGCTCACGCCGGTCAGCGTCACCGAGCCATTTCGATATCGCCGACTTCGAAACACCAAGATCGCGGCATACCTCACGTTGCGAAGCGCCGGCCCGCACGAGCGCGACCGCATCATTCTTGAACTCTTCTGAATACCTCATCGTTTGATCATTCTCTCTAACCCCACCCGCTCACGCGAATGGACAAGAGTCAATCAAACCTTCAGCAGACCCGTGGTGAGGTCAGCGACAGAGCGAACCTGCTTCTCTGGGCGAGTGCTAAGTGTCGCTTGGGCGCGAAGCTTGATGATTGTCCTCAGCGACGGTTGCCGTCCGTGCCGTTCGACGTACTCCGCAATGAGTCGGTTCTTCTCCTGCTCGATATGGCGAGCGCGCGAGGAAAATTCCACCACTAGCTCTTCTGGAACCGTGCTGATTGCCCATGCCGGGTTTCGGTTGCGACCCATGTCTCGGGTCTCCCACTCGACGCCGAAGGTGCGAGTGAGGTGGTCGGCGAATACTGCCTCGTGTAGTTCAGATAGTGCGACTGTTGCGGCGTGGAGAGGGCGTCCGTCAAGGGAACGCCATTTCTCGTCGTGCGCAGTCTGCACTTTGTTCGAGATGACGACGTGCGTGTGGAGGTGTGGATCGCCGGCACGGGAGTCGTAATGATCGAATGCGGTGGCAATCAGTCCTGTTACGTCGACTTGCGCGACAGCCCCGTTGCGGCCGGTTGCACCGACACGGGTTGCAGCAACCTCGCGTTCTATGAACGCAATCATCTCTGCAACCGCTGCATGGTGTGCGTCCGCAATCAATGATTGCGTCCCCGCATCCGATACCGCCCAGAGCACGGATGCGGACTTCGGGATCGAGAAGGTGAAGTCGAACCCTGCAACAGCCCTTCGCGTGCCTCTCGCCGCTTCTTCCTCCTCAATCACAGCGACCGCCTCTGCTCGTTCCATTGGGCCGAGCCCGGAGTCAAGGGCAGCAGTGCGTTTTTGGATGCGTTCTGTCGGAGCTGGATAGTTCCGGTACGCACTACCTAGAGCGTCACCGGTCACGGGATCATGCCCCATCCCGACCAAGAGTTGAAGCTGAGTCTCGGTGACCTGATCGCCCACCTTAATCGCACTTCCCCCAAGGGCAGCCACGGCAGAGCCAAGCCAGCGACCGGGCGGACTGCCCTTCTCCGCGTAGTAGCGGGTCAATGGGGTCGACAGGTCACGATCACCATCCCCGGAAGCAACCGTACGCAGCAGGTACTTGTAGCCATCGCCGGCGGACATCACCCGCATCGAAACTGTCACCACACACCGTCCTTCGTTCGAGAACGAGGTAGGTGTCATCACCCTCCCACAGCACACCCTCCGGCACCCGGCTAATCGGGTGCCGGACCTCGCTTGCAAGACGCGTGACAACCCGTTCGAGCGAACCGTGAGAGGTCGGAGACGCTACGCGTCGACGGCGGCTAGCGCGAGATGCGAGGCATCGACTGAGTGGCGGCGTGCTGGGGTGGTTCGTGCACCTGGTGAGTGACCAGCTCGGAGCAACAGCAAAGCTCCGGAGTCACCGTTACAGGAGGTTTCCCAGTGGCTACTCAGACCCCGACCGACCGGACCACACCGCTACGGCTCGGATCGCTGTTCTCGGGCTACGGGGGACTTGATCTTGCGGTCGAGGAAGCCTTCGACGCATGCACGGTCTGGTTCTCCGAAATCAACCAACCCGTCGCCCGCGTCTTCTCCCACCACTGGCCAGATGCCCCGAACCTCGGCGACATCACTGCGATCAACTGGGGTACCGTTCCACCGATAGACATACTCTGCGGCGGGTTTCCCTGCCAGGACATATCGACTGTGGGGAAAATGGCCGGCCTGAAACCCGGCACTCGCTCCGGCTTGTGGGCGCACATGGCAGCGGCGATCGACGTACTGCAACCCGAGTGGGTTGTGATTGAGAACGTCCGCGGACTGCTCTCCGCAGACGCAATCCGCGCAGGCAACGAAGGAGACAAGAATGAGCAACGCAACCCCGAACATGCAAACCCAGAAGCCGCTACCTCTCGCGGTATGGAACGCGACCCGTGGCATCTGGGAGAAACCGCAGCTCGACCTCTTCGGGCAGCAGGAGCAGTTCTGGGAGACCTGGCCGACCTCCGGTATGACGCGCAATGGATCGGTCTTCCCGCTTCCGCCATCGGTGCACCGCACCCTCGCTACCGAGTCTTCATCCTCGCCCGTCGCACTGTTCCGGACCCCGCTCGCCTCGGACGTCTCCCGAGGCGGAGAGAGTCTGCAGCAGGTGAAGGCGCGTCGTGGGACCATCGCGCTTTCACACCAGATCATCGACTTCGCCCTCCACGGACCGCATGGCTCACCGAACAAGAACAACGACTCCGAGACTCTGTGTTCACTGATCGACGCGCTGCTCGACGATGGGGACGCTACGCCGACGCCATCACTCGCTGGGAACGCGTCACAGGACGCCAAGCTCCGTCACCTGAACTCCTGACGAAGAAGGCTGGACCTCGCCCGGCACCGGAGTTCGTCGAATGGCTGATGGGGCTTCCCACAGGCTGGGTGACAGCTGAACCCCATGGGCTTACACTAAACCAGCAGACCGCTGTTCTCGGCAACGGAGTTCTTCCGGTACAAGCTCTCTATGCACTTCGCGCGTTCTTTAGCAATATCGGGTAGACATCAGTCGAGGGGCACTCCGCCTGAGACAGACGGCGACTGCCCCTGAGAACGACGTCACGCCACCGGAAGTGAGGGGCCCGTCTGCCAATTCACGCGGCATCCTTCGGAAGTCATTCAACACTCAACATTCAACGCTCGCTATGCCGCCGAGGTCAACATGAACTCTTTGCACACTGCCTCTTGCCAGCACTTTTTCTTGCCATCGCCGATCGTGTGTAACGGTGAGGACTGCCCCTGGGTAATCGCGTAGCGCGTCTTCCATTTGCTCGACAAGTTCCGGTGAAAGGTGGTTCGTGGGTTCGTCGAGGAACAAAATATCACTGGGCGCGGACACCGCAACGGCGACTTCCATGCGTCGACGTTGCCCAACGGACAACTTGTTCATCTGTAGTTCCAGGTCACGTGGCGAGAAGAGCCCCAGTGCGAGAAGCGTTTCTGCTGCGTCCCCCGCATAGGAGTGTGTTGCCTCGGCAAACGCTTCCAAAAGGGTGCTTCCGATCTCGCCCGCGGGTTCCTGCCGGAGCCATGCTATGCGAAGGTCGGGTGTCCCCCATATCTCGCCTTCTTGCAGGGGGAACTCGCCGGCAAGCGCGCGCAGGAGCGTGGTCTTCCCCGCTCCGTTTGGTCCCGCGATGAGCCAACGGTCGCCCTCGTGAACTTCGAGCGAGTCGAGCAGCAGCCCCGGTTGTCCGATGCTCGCCCTGTTGCGTAGCGAATGCGCGGCTAGGAGTAGTGTTTGCTCGGGCATCGCGTCGGGGTCCTGGACGAGCGACCGGTTTGTGAAGGCGGGCGAAAAGCTCAGAAGGTCTGCGGGTCTTGACACTGGGTCTGCGTGCAATCGTGCCACGCGTTCCTTGGCTTGCCTGACTCTTCCTGTCGCGCCGTGGTCGCTGCTTCGAGCCCGGAAAGCACCGTGACCAAAGCTAGCTCTCTCTTGCTTGCGCGGAATTGCAGTGAGGCGGAACGAGTTCGAGGCCAACAATGCCTCACTCCGAGAGAGTTCCTGCCGCCACGTCTCGTACTGAGTGAGGAGGCGCTGTCGCTCTGTGTCGCGCGCGGCAAGGTATCCCGCGTAACCGTTGCCATACCTCCGGAGTTCCCCATCTTCCACGGCGACAATTTCTGTTGCTACTCGGTCGAGAAACGCCCGATCGTGAGTCACGACGACAAGCGCACCTCGATGTTCCGAGAGTCTCTCCTCTAACCATGCCACGCCCTTTTCGTCGAGGTCGTTCGTGGGTTCGTCGAGGAGGATCAAGTCCGATTGAGAGGACAGCGCCGCCGCGAGCGCTAGTCGCGTACGCTCGCCGCCGGATAGTGAACCCACGAGACGGGTGCGATCCAAACCTTCAAGGGAGAGTTGGTTGAGTGCAGCGTCGATTCTCTGGTCAACGCCGTACCCGTCTCTGGCCTCAAATTGATCTGTTAGTTCAGCCAGGTTGTTGAGGAGAGCAGGAAGTTCGGATTCAGCAGCATCCGCAATGCTATCGCTGATGTGCTGCATTGCCGCCTCGATCTCTCGAACCTCGACTAGCAACTCGTCTAGTGCGTTGGAGATCGTGGCTTCGGGTGGAAAGTGAGGTTGCTGCTCGGCAAGGACGAAGCCACCTGGAAGCTCGACGGTGCGCTCACCGGATTCCAGGGAAACGATTCCGGCGAGAACCTGCAGGAGGGTCGATTTTCCGGCGCCGTTGTCCCCGATGACCGCGAGTCGTTCGTGAGCCCCGACGCTGATATCGATGTTTCGGAACACCACATGGTCGGCGAAACGGACGGTGCCGTTCCGGATTGAGCAAATACGGTGATGGGTTTTAGTGGCACTCGTGTGCAGGTTGAACGGTGTTGAACGGGGCAAAGCGAACTCCTCTGCGCGACCGGCAGGCGGGAACACCAGCAGAATCGCAACAGGTGCGACTCGAAAACGGAGTCGCACGGTGTACGGGAACCTCGCGCCTGCAACGTACTACCGCCCGGCGCGCATAGGACCCACCACGGAGAGAGCTCAACGCGGCGTCCCGTACTAAAGAATCAGCGCACCCATGGCGCAAATTATACCACGCCGGGTCGCGCGATTCACCTAGCCTAGCCCGGAAGCATGGGGAACGACGTCCGTTGACACGTCGGCCAGCGGCTTGGCATTCTACGGAGGGTCAAGTAGCCTGACGTTTATGGGAACTTTGATTTTCGCGCGCTGATGGCGCTCTCTGGGGATAGCGACAGTCGCTCGTAGCGACCTGAGCGCTCTCTTTTTGAACCCAGATTGTTGACGCCATCGCACGGAGTGTCCACCGCACCCGCGCGCGCGTTCCCACCTCTTTCAGTGTTCGTTGTGACGTCGGGTGCTCCAATTCCCATGACTCTTGGAGCGCTCACATGCGATTTCAATCAACCTTTGGCGGCCGTCATGAACTCGGCCAGAACTTTCTCCGTAGTCCCAGCACCATTGACCGTTTCATTGCGGTCGTTCGCGATACAGAAGGGAGCATCCTTGAAGTAGGTGCCGGCGATGGTGCCATCACGCGGAAACTGTCTCTACTAAATCGAGATATCACCGCAATCGATGTTGATGAACAACTTGTCAAACGTTTGCAGCGGGATATTCCTACAGTTCGAGTCGAGCGTGCCGACGCTCTGCGTTTCTCACTCGACTTTCCGGTCATAGTGGGGAACATCCCCTTCAACCTGACGACCCCAATTCTGCGCCGCCTGCTTAAATCATCCACCTGGAACTATGCAGTTCTACTGACACAGTGGGAAGTCGCACGGAAGCGGGCTGGCGTCGGCGGATGCACGATGATGACTGCACAAGCCGCTCCCTGGTATGTATTCGAGTTGCGTGGTCGAGTACCAGCACGCCATTTCGCACCGCAGCCAAGCGTAGACGGTGGAATTCTCCACATAGCTCGCCGCGAAAAACCCCTCGTGTCTTCAGCGGAACGGCGCAACTATGAGAGCTTCGTGCGTGCAGCGTTCACCGGCAGAGGTCGCACTCTCCCACAGATCCTTGGCCGAGCGAGTGGAGCGCCAAGCAACCAGGCATCCCGAGTGCTCAGTGAGCTGTCACTCGGGGATGTTCGCCTGCCACGCGATCTCCGGGCTGATACATGGGCCGTGTTGTGGTCCCGCCTTACCCAACGCCGGCAACCGCACGACCAAGAGGGAGCAAGACGGGACTTTCGACAATGAACTCGCCGCGGATTTGGCTCGCTACTTTGGGCGCCGATTTGCCGAGGATCAGTGAGGACTCACTCGTGGCGAGTCCGACAGGTGCAATTGCGTCCGCCAACGACAACGGAGGCGTACATGGACGAGCCAGGAGCTCGACGTGGTGCCAAGGTTAGTGAGAACACGCGGTAGCGAGTTTTCACCAGTCGTGGCTCGCTTAGGGACCATGCATCGCCCTCTCGGGCCCCGTGCGTTCGACTGCGCCCAGATGGCGGTTGTTCGCGCGGGGTCCGCAATTCTGTTCGGAAAGTTCGGTGACCACTATCTCAATATCGGTGACGTTGCGCTGATCTCTCCCTGTACCCTGTTCCGTGTCGAGCCGGAACCATGGGTCACCATAACCACACTGTACGTGGACAACGACTATCTGGTCGATCAGATCTTCTGGCAGTACGCTGCGCACTTCACCGATCGGCTCGACACCCAGACCTTCCTCGATGCCCAAGATACTGACCCGATTCATGTAGTGCGCCTCGGGGAAAACCGAGCTAGCTTGCTTACGCCATGGCTGGACGAACTAACCGCCCTAAGCACGAATGGCCTGTTGCCGGAGCGGTTCTACCGGCTCCAAGCGCTCCTGTTCTGCATCTTCGACATCGTCGTGCCAACGCTCGACGATGGAGGTATCGTGCCTCGTGGCCGGACAAGTGTGCTGCCGCGTTTGCCACGGCGCCGCGCGTTCTCACCAGTGCAGGAAGAAGCGCGCCTGGCTGCTCGAATGCTTCGCGACGGGCTCGCCGAGGAGTGGACGCTAGACCGGCTCGCCGCTTCAGTGCATTTGTCACGGTCGAGGCTCGGCCGGGTGTTTCGCGAAGCGTTCGGCAAGACCCCGATCGCCTACTTGACAATGCTGCGGGCCGAGCGAATGGCTGAACTTTTGCGCACCACCGACGCGCCAATCGCTACGATTGCATCTCAGTTGGGATGGCCTGACCCAGACTATGCCGGGCGGCTTTTCAAACAGAGTGTGGGCTACTCGCCCCGCCAGTACAGGGCTCTAAGTCGCCGTATCCCGGCCGCCGAGTGATCCAGACGAAAGCGGCTTGATCCCGGACCATTGCGTCGCAATTCGTGTTTTTCGTGTCCGGATCTGCGCTTTCAGGTAGACCGGATCGGACTCGTCGGGTCTGTTCAGCTCTCTAGCGGTCGCTCACTTTCGTTTGCCGTCCGTCTCGATTGCGTTTCCTGATTCCCTTCGCGCACCTTCTGGTCGCAGAGGTTACCCGTCGTGTGTGGGTGCCTGCGGAAGGAGAACGGCGATGGTAACCAGCGAGGAAGCGCGGGCAGTGCGCGATGCGAAACTCCATACTCTGCATGAACAGCTTGCCGGTGCGGTGGAGTCGTTGGTGTCGGGTGAGGACTGGAAACAGGCGTTGGAGTTCGCGGCCAGGTTCCGTGCCCGATCGTTCAACAACACGCTACTAATTTTCGCGCAGCATCAGGCCGCGTTCGAGGCGGGCCGAGTGCCCGAGCCGGTACCGACATTTGTGGCGGGGTTCAAGCAGTGGCAGACGCTCGGCCGGCAAGTCGAGAAGGGGCAGTCGGGGTACATGATCCTCGCCCCTGTGTCCGGTAGATTTGCGTCATTCACACCGAAGGTGGCGGAGTCATGGCGCAGGTTGGGCCGGTTTGAGAAACCGAAGCCGGGTGAGACCGTACGGTCCCGCATGGTCGGAGTTCGCCCCGCCTACGTGTGGGACGTCTCTCAAACTGATGGTGGGCCTATCCCGACACCACCATCACCCCGACTCCTCGAAGGCGAAGCGCCTGACGGGCTCCGGGAAGGCGTCGCACGACAGATCGAGGCGGAGGGTTTCACGGTAGTATGGGTGCCGCATGAAGGCATGATCCACGGCGCGAACGGCCTTACCGATTTCGGTGCTCGAACCGTGGCGGTGCGGGAGAACATGCCCGAGGCGGCACAAGTGAAGACCCTCGTGCATGAGCTCGCCCATGTTCTCCTGCATGGCCCGGAGAACCCGGACGCTTCTGGGCATCGCGGGATCAGCGAGGTGGAGGCCGACTCAGTCGCGTTGATGGTCGCAGCTTCTCATGGCATGGATACCAGCGACTACACGATCCCGTATGTGTCAGGCTGGGCGGCGACCGTGCCGGAGAAGTCCCCAGTCGAAGTCGTCCAAGCCACTGGTGAGCGAGTCAGGAAAACATCGGCAGCGATCCTCGACCAGCTTCCTACCGTGCAGATCAGTAATGGCGAGCCGCCCGGACTCACCCGCGACACCCTGGTAAAGCAGCACACTGTGCGCGCGGCGCAACCTGATGTTGATCCATTAGTTGAGGAACCACTTCGTACGGTGTCGGCTTCGGTGAGGAGCATGTGATGGATACCGTCGACTTACTCACCGAAGTGGGCGGGATGCCTCCCCGTGACGCAGCTCTCCGTTTTGCTGTGGCCGGAGTGCCAGTGTTTCCCTGCGTACCCGGCGCGAAACGCCCGCTGGTTCGTCACGGATTCCATGATGCGACCGCTGATACTGCACAAGTTGCATCATGGTGGGTGCGATGGCCGACCGCGAATATTGGTATCCCCACCGGTAGGGCCTCGGGTGTGGATGTCGTTGATATTGATGTGCATCCCACCGGCACCGGGTTCCCGGCATTTCGTGCGGTACATCATGACGGGTATGCAGTCGGGTGGACGGCTTTGGTGCGCACCCCGTCGGGTGGTCTCCATGCCTACTTTCCGGCGCACCCGACCCGGGTGCAGCCGTCGTGGCAAGCAGCTCGCTCGTATATCGATTTCCGTGGCGACGGTGGCTACATCATCGCCCCGCCGTCTACGGTGCTGCGCCCTGACGGGGTTCGTGCACCGTACCGACTCATCGTGTCTTCCGGCCAGGCAGGCACCCCAATAGATGCGACACGACTGCGAAAATATTTGGACCCGCGCCCAGCCGTCACCGCGCCTCACCCCGTCTCGAACGATTTTCGACGCGCGAACCCGAAAGTGCTTGCGGGGTGGGTCGCTGATCGTGCAGAGGGTGAACGGAACCGTGGACTGTTCTGGGCTGCATGCCGACTGGTGGAGGCCGGAGTATCACCTGCCGACACAATGGAGGCCTTGGGGCCAGCTGCCGCGCAGGCTGGTCTTCCGGCTCGGGAGATTGAATCCACGATCCGGTCCGCGTACCGAGCCAATCAGCCAGTAGCGCCCCGCAGCCCCACTCTGCTCGCTACAGATCGTGCGTACGCTGTGTCGCCTCATTCAGGGCGGCGGCTGACATGAATGTTGAGGTTCGTTCTGGTCGCCGGTTGGCAGTGGTCACAGCGATCACTGGCACCGTGTTTATTGCGGCAGGCGCATTCTGGCTTTCGTTTACTGCGCTTGCCGACCTAGCGCACCGATCTGGAATCGCGGAGGGTCAAGCGTGGGCGTGGCCGTTGATAGTGGACGGCATCATCGTTGTTGCGACCGTCGCGGTGGTTGCACTTGCGGGGCAACAGCGCCCGGCTTGGTATCCATGGACGCTGCTTGCAGCCGGCGCGCTGGTATCGGTCACCGCAAATGCAATTCATGCGGTGATTGCTGCTGACACTGACGTGCCGAGCGTGCTCGCCGCAAGCGTTGCTGCCGTACCTCCGTTGGTGTTGCTCGCGATCACGCACCTCACCGTCATCCTTACCAAACCTCTGCACCACCGGGCATCCCAAATGGAGCCAGTGGTCGAAACTGCACCACCCCTGGCAGTATCCGCAGAAAGCGCACCCCTGATACCTGTCAGCAGTGCACTACCTCCAGGGGACCCGTTTTCAGTACGGGAGCGCGACGCCGCACCGTTTCCGGGCACCACAGTCTCGGGCCGGAGACGTCGGGAAGTTGCGTCGCAGTTAAGGGAGACCGAGGGCTGGTCAAATAAGCAGATCGCCAAGCACTTGGGTGTGCACCCGTCAACAGTGGGCCGCTGGTTCACCCCCACTGAACCGGTTGTGCGTGAAGCGTTAGAGCGTCCATGATGAATGATCTACAGATCCCGCACCAGGAATATCCCGAGCAAGCCCCCGTCGCCGCGGTTCCCGACACCACGACAGCAGTTGCTGGTGGTGCTGTGCAGGACGCAGAACGGTCAGCTTTGGCCGTGCACCAGGACCCGTCACTTGTACGTCCGCACCCCAATTCCAAGGTCGGGCGTGGCCTCGAATGGGTGCGCCCCTCCGATCTGATTGCGGCGCACAGCGCCCGGATGGCAGGCCGCGGCCTTGACCTGCAAACTACCCTCGCTGCACGAGTACGGCAATTGCCCAGCCGGACCCGCAGCGCACACCAACATTCGCAGAGAAGTGTTGCACTTAGGGGACGAGAAGCATCGGTATTTGATGCGTTCGACGTGTGGGATACCACGGCGGCACCTCGGCAGTCCGTGCAGAGTGGTACTCCTGCGCTTGGGTTCAGGTGACTTGACATGTGCCAGCTCCCGATAGCCAACTATGGTGCTGGGGAGCGCGTGTGCACCTTCCATGTAGGAGGTGCCGCCATGCGACGCAATCAGACAGGAACCAGACCCGAGTTCGAACATCCCGAGAGCCTTCGACGGCTCCTCATCAGGCTTGACCAGGCTGGTCCAGGTGCGTGGCGCAGTGACCCTGCTGCCACCGAATTGATGCGTCATGCGGCCACGAAGTATGCAGCTCTCGCAAGAAAACATGGCCTCGATCCCTGGGAAGCAGCGACAGCAGCATTCGAGGCAATGCGCACTCCATCGGTGCGACGTGCCGACGACCCGTGGGCCGTCATCACTCGCGCCGTCCAGATCACCTGTATCGCTGAGGGGCGGGCACACGGACTGCTGTGTTCAGTGCACCAGGCTCGTCGTCCCCGCTACTCACAGTTTCATGACGCGGAACGCTTCTCGGACCGAGAAAACCAACTCACCGATTACCACCCCGCATTCCACGCCACATCATCACCATTTGACGACGAAGACACTCATCCTGATGACCCTGATGGAGTGACAGCCGCGATCAGTGACACCATTCTGCTACTCAGCCTGCTGGGCTGGGAAACCAGTGCCGCCCAGGCCGCAGTCGAATACTGCCGGTTGCGGCGCTCGGCGGCATGATTTGGGGGTCGATCGCCGACCCTCGCGATGGCTGGACCGGCACATTCTTCCCCGTCGAGAACAACGAGCCGCCGTGGAACTTCGGGCTGGGCTGGGCCGCCGTGACGGTCTGGCTGCTCATCATGGTCGGCGTGCTCGTCGTCAGGTTGAGCGTCTTCCGTGGCCTGCGGGCCGAGAACCGGTGGGTCTTCGAGCACGGCGTGCCGTATTCGATCCACCGGTCGTCCGTGGACTACGACGACGGTGAGACGAGCGGGTGGCCGACATACATTGCGCTGAATCATCGACTCGACGGCTCTGTTGCAAAGATTGGCGGCAGTCAGAGGTAGGCTGTCGCTCTGCGCCGATCAGGCGGCTGCTGCGAAATGGTGGTTGAGCATGCCCATGGCCTCCGTCAGCGCCGAGGGCCCAATGCCAAAAGCTCTCTCCACAAGGCGCACCTCGCCCCTGATGCCGGGCTGCAGGCACCAGGGGCGAGCCTGTCCTTTGCGCAGGGCTCGCATGACTTCGAATCCCTTGATCGTGGCATAGGCCGTGGGGATCGATTTGAAACCGCGCACCGGCTTGATCAGTATCTTGAGCTTTCCGTGATCGGCCTCGATCACGTTATTGAGATACTTCACCTGCCGGTGGGCCGTCTCCCGGTCCAGCTTTCCTTCGCGCTTCAATTCGGTGATCGCTGCACCATAGCTCGGCGCTTTGTCGGTATTGAGCGTGGCAGGCTTTTCCCAGTGCTTCAGGCCTCGCAGGGCCTTGCCCAGGAACCGCTTCGCTGCCTTGGCGCTGCGGGTCGGCGACAGGTAGAAATCGATCGTGTCGCCCCGCTTGTCGACTGCCCGGTACAGGTAGGTCCACTTGCCCCGCACCTTGACGTAGGTTTCATCCAGGCGCCAGCTCGGATCAAAGCCACGCCGCCAGAACCAGCGCAGCCGCTTCTCCATCTCCGGGGCGTAGCACTGGACCCAGCGATAGATCGTCGTATGGTCGACCGAAATGCCGCGTTCCGCCAGCATTTCCTCAAGGTCGCGATAGCTGATCGGATAGCGACAATACCAGCGCACCGCCCACAGGATCACATCACCCTGGAAATGGCGCCACTTGAAATCCGTCATCGTTCCGTCCGTCCAATCTCCGCCAAGCATGCTCAAGCTTCACGATTTTTGCAACAGAGCCGTGCCAGGGTTCCGGCATGGTCGCCACCGACTGGGGCCTGTTCGACGACTGGGGAAATTACGGGCTGACGATCGAAACCGACGAGACCACCTGCCAGGCGACCTGGAACGGCGATAAATACGCGATCGACTGAGCTCAGGCGGGCGACTGGATGACGGTAGGCGACTGAGCGCGCAGGATCTTCTGCATGTCGAACAGCGCCCACAGACACCACTCCAGGTTGAAGCCGTAGCCTCCGCCGATCGTGGCGATCCTGTCGACTTCCCCCACGACGTCCGGACGACGTTCGGGCCAGCCGTCCGTCCAGCCCGTGGGCCACTCGGTGTGGGAACCGGGCCCGGTGGCGGTATCCCCCAGCGTGGCATCGACCCCATTCGACCACGGATTGGGGACTATTTCGGCCCCGTGCGAGGTGAAGAACCGGAATCCGCTGCAGGTACGCCCTGTGCCGGATAGATTCGCGCCGGTGAAGGGAGTATTGCCGCGCACGATCCGCAGCTGGTGCTGGTGCACGGCAACGTGGTGCTGCCGACACAGCTGCAGCATATTGTCCACATCGGTCGGGCCTCCGTCGGCCCAGGTGTGGATGTGGTGGACCTCCAGACCGATGGTCCGTGCGCAGCCGGGGAACTGACAGCTCACATCACGCACCCGCAGGGCGATGCGCTGTCTACGAGTGGCCAGCCGGTGTGTCCGGCCCACCGCCAGAACATCACCGAATTCGTCCACCAGAGCCCCGATCACACCGGAGTTGCACGTCATCCGACCGAGCGTCGCCTCGCCGAGGGGCCCGAAGCCCTCCGCGTAGCCGACCGGGATGGCATCGGCCGCGCCAGGTGGCGTCCCCGCTGGGACGTCCCGACCCGGTTCGGCGCCCGTGTCACCGCTGGAATCGGTGAATGCGGCTTCGAGCACATCGGTGGACACGTGCACCACCAGGCGTCCCTCGCCCCGGACATCGAGGATGGCAGGGCCCGCACCTGCGCTGCCAGAGCCCGCACTGTCCGAGCCGCGGATCGCCGTCAGGAAGGCGTCGACCAGGCTCGGAGTCCCACCTGGAACCGCACCCCACGTCCCCGCTGGGACGTCCCCATCGTCTCCGAGGCCTCCAGTTTCTCCAACGCCGGTTTCTGCAACACCGTCCCGGTGCGCCCGGATCAGCCCGTCGCGCCGGCTCTGCACGGTGGCCATGACCTCGGCGGCCTCGGCTTCGGGAAGATCCACGATGATCCGGGCCCTGCCGTCCCCCAGCCCGAGGCAGACGAACCGGTCTTGCTCCCGGTTGATCTGCCGGAGTGTTTTGGAGTCGGTCGATGCCCCGCCCCGGTCGGGATTCGCATCGTCGACACGCACGAAGGTCGAGATCATGAGCTCCAGTTGCGCAGTCGTGGCCACCGCGGCCATATCCGCCGCGCGGTCCGGATCGATCCGGCCGGCCGCCCGGGTGATCGCCCTGACCTTCGAATAGGACAGCCGGCCCGCCGCGAACAGCTGGGCGACCCGCGGCATCAGGCGCAGCCCTTTGAGGGTGCGGGCGTATTCCCTGCCGGTATGGATGTTGAGCTCGCAGACCCAGGCGATCCAGTGGGCGAAACCTGAGATCCCCACCGCCTCCCGCCACAGTCCCGAGCGTTCGGCCAGATCGAGCCAGGCGAACAGGCGGGCCTGCTCGCCGGCGATCCTGGCTGCCTGCCCCCGGATCGCCGAGGCCAGCGCATCATGGCAGTCCGGTTGTCGTTCGTGCTCCGGCAGTCCGAGGAGTTCTGCGAGCACGACTCCTTCGATCGGTTCCTCTTCCCCACCCCTGTGCATGACGCCCCCTTGCGCCTGGAGCCGTTCCCCGGTCCGCGTCCGGAATGCGGCTTCGTCCACTCTTTCACCCAGGCTACGCAGGGGGTCTGACACGACTGGTGTCTGACACGACTGGCCCTTCAGGACACCGCGTAGACTCCGGCGACGGCGAGGCCCCCGAACACGCAGCCCCACAGCACGATGCCCACGCACTGCCAGACGATCACGCGGCCGCGCCCCGCCCCCAGGGACACCAGCATGGGCGCGGTGAACTGGCTGGGCACGAGCAGCTGTCCCAGGACACCAACGCCGGGGACCCCGAAGCGCTCGAAGATCTTGCGGACCCGGGCCCGACCGCGGGATTCCGACTTGGGCGCAGGGTCGGACTCCTTTGCCAACCCATCCGGCGAGGCCGCTGCGGCACCGGGTTGCGCCGCCCGGCGCTCCCGCACCCTGTTCTTCACCTTCTCGGCCAGGATCGCGCAGGCCGCCATCGAGGCGATATTGCCGATCACGGCCGCCCCGATGGCCACGGGCGCCGGGATGCCGATGACGATGCCCAGGATCGCACCCAGGTAGACCTCCAGGAAGGGCACCGCGGCCACGAGGATGACAACGACCCAGTGCAGCCAGTCGGGCAGCCCCTGGACGAAGGCGTGCAATTGCTCGAGGCTTCCGGTTCCGAACATGTTTCCTCCTATGGAAAGCGTGTTTGACACGACAAGCGTGCTTTACATCCGGGCAGGTTGTCAAGTACGCTTTCCATGTGCAGAGCAAGATCAAGGAACTGCGGACGGAACACGGTCTGTCCCAGCAGAAGCTGGCCGAGGAGGTCGGAGTGTCTCGGCAGACGATCAACTCACTGGAGAAGGGCCGCTACGACCCCTCACTGAAACTGGCGGTCGCGCTGGCCCGTCGCTTCTCCCTCACTGTCGAGGAGGTCTTCGATGTCTGAGAAGTCCAACCACAAGCTATTCGTCTCCTGGCCCAATGTGGTCGTCCTGGTCCTCCTGGCCGGCACTGTCGGCGTCAGCGCCATTGCGCACGACTGGTGGATGACCTTCTGGATGGGCGTGCTGTTCATCTGCATGCTCATCACCGTGGCCCGCGCCCACCGGCGCAAGCACCGGATGACGGACCTGGCCCGGGTCAACGCCCTGGAGTACGCCGATGAGCGCGACCGGCAGATCGGCATGACCGGCCTGGCCGCGGTGGGCGCGTTCAACCTGGTGGCGGTGTTCGCCCTCTACGTCTGGGCCGCACTGAGCTACCGGGAAAATCCCTCGCCGCTCCTCTACGTGGCACTCGCCCTCTTCCTGGGCAATATGCTGGTCTGGGCGATTGCGAACTGGATCGCCGCACGCCGGTTCTGAGGCCGGGTTCTCTCTGAGTCCGACCCCCATAATCCGCTGCGATAATGGGGGCACGCGTTTTTTGCACGAAAGGACTCCGCGTGAGCGACAACCAGCCGACCGAACCCCAGCCAACAGACCCGGACCGGGTCCCGGCGCCGAACCCCCCGGAAGCACCGGCGTCAAGTTTCACCCACACCCCCACGGTGATGTCGGACGGCAACTACGACTTCAGCAACTACCGGCGCTCCGCGGGCTCCCGCCAGATGGGCCTGTTCATCTTCAGCAGCCGCTGGCTCCAGGCGCCCCTGTACATCGGCCTGGCCATCGCCCTGCTGATCTACGCCATCGTCTTCCTCGTCGACCTGTGGCACCTCATCGTCAACGTCTCCCAGAATCTGAACCACCTGGACGAGGACGCGATCATGCTCTCGGTCCTGGGGCTGATCGACGTCGTCATGATCGCCAACCTCCTCATCATGGTCATCATGGGCGGCTACGACATCTTCGTGTCCAAGCTGGGCGTGGACGACCATCCCGATGAACCCGATTGGCTCCACCACATCAACGCCAATGTGCTCAAGGTGAAGCTGGCGATCAGCATCATCTCCATCTCCTCGATCCACCTGCTGTCGACCTTCATCAAGGCCGGCAACCTGGGTAAGGAGGGCAGTGCCTACACGATGGAGGGGATCATCGCGCAGGTGGTGATCCATCTGGCCTTCATCATCTCCGCCGTCGCCCTGCAGTGGATCGACAGCAAGTCGCACGCCGGAAACGGCGGCGGAAAGAAGCACCCGCGCCGCTGAGCGGGTCGGCCGGGCCGACCGAGCTGGTTCCAACCCGGCCGGCCCAGCCGACAACCGGAGCTCAGCCCAGCTGGGCCACCACCCGGTCACGCGCGGCGACCATATTGTGCAGTGCCGGTTCGACCTCGGCATAGCCCCTGGTCTTCAGCCCGCAGTCCGGGTTGATCCACAGCCGATCGGCGGGCACGTGCTCCAGCGCCGCCTCGATCAGCCCTGCGATCTCGTCGACTCCCGGCACCCGCGGGGAGTGGATATCGTAGACGCCCGGTCCGATCTCGGACGTGAAGTGCTCGTCGAGCCCGGCCAGCAGCTCCATCCGCGAGCGCGCCGCCTCGATCGAGGTGACATCGGCATCCAGGGCCGCGATCGCATCGATGATCTGGTTGAACTCGGAGTAGCACAGGTGCGTGTGGATCTGCGTCTGCGGCGCCACCCCGACGTGGACCAGTCGGAAGGACTTCACGGCCCAGTCCAGATAGGCCTGCCGGTCGGCCGCGCGCAGCGGCAGCAGCTCGCGCAGCGCCGGCTCGTCGACCTGCACGATCGGCAGGCCCGCGGCCTCCAGATCCGCCACCTCGTCGCCCAGGGCCACGCCCAGCTGGAAGGCCGGTTCGGCCAGCGGCACATCGTCGCGCACGAAGGACCACGCCAGGATCGTCACCGGCCCGGTCAGCATGCCCTTGACCGGCTTGTCGGTCAGCCCCGCGGTGTAGCTCGACCACTCCACGGTGATCGGCGCGGGCCGGGACACGTCACCGAACAGGATCGGCGGACGCGTGCACCGGCTGCCGTAGGACTGCACCCAGCCGGCCACCGTGGTGGTGAAGCCCTCCAGGTGCTCGGCGAAGTACTGCACCATGTCGTTGCGCTCGGGCTCGCCGTGGACCAGCACGTCCAGGCCCAGCTCCTCCTGCAGGTCGACGACCCGCTTGATCTCCGCCCGGTTCGCCTCCACGTACTCGTCCGAGGTGATCCGGCCGGCGCGGTAATCCGCCCTGGCCCGCCGCACCTCGACGGTCTGTGGGAAGGAGCCGATCGTAGTCGTCGGCAGCAGCGGCAGCCCCAGGGCCCTGTGCTGGGCGGCGCGGCGGGCCGCCGGATCGCCCCGGTCGACCGGGGCCTCCGCCAGTCCCTGCGTGCGCTTGCGCACCGCGGCGTCGAAGGTCCGGTTCGACTCCCCACGGGTCCGCTTGGCCCGCCGGGAGCGCTCGAACACGGCAGCGTTCGAAGAGCGCACCCGGCCGGTGACGCCGGAGACGAGCGAATCACCCAGTGCCACGACCTCCGAGACCTTCTCCTCGGCGAACGACAGCCAGCCGGCCACATCGACGGGGAGTTTGGTCTCCGGGGCCAGGGAATAGGGCACGTGCAGCAGCGAGGTCCCGGTCGACACGGTCACGGACCGGCCGAGTTCGGAGACCTGGGCGTACACGGATTCAAGGTCGGCGGCCCACACATTGCGCCCGTCGATGACGCCGGCGACCAGCCCGACGGATTCCGGCAGCACGGCGGCCACGCGCGCAGCGTACTCCGGATCGCGCTCGAGCACCGTGGCCGACAGGTCGACGTGCACGGCCTCCGGCGGGGTCTGCGCCAAGGCGCCCAGCCCGGTCTGCAGGGCACCGTAGGGTGTGGCCACCAGAACCTGCGGGCGCTGCCGGCCCGGCACGGGCTCCAGCAGCCGCTCGTACGCCCGGCTGTAGGCGGCGGCGAGCTCAGCGTCCGAGGCCGTCTCCAGGTCCGCGACCAGGGCCGGCTCGTCCAGCTGCACCCAGTCGACATTGGCCCTGGCCAGCTCCGCCAGCACCTCGGCGTAGGCGTCGACCAGCTTCTCGAGGTGTGCCAGGGGTTCCGCGTCCTCGGCGCCGGCCGCCTTGGACAGGGCCAGCAGGGTCACGGGCCCCACCAGGACCGGCCGCAGCGTGTGCCCCGCGTCGTGGCCCTCCTTGACCAGCTTGAGCAGTCGGTCGGCGCGCGCGGTGAAGGTCCGCTCGGCGTCGCCGGAGACCTCGGGCACCAAGTAGTGGTAGTTCGTATCGAACCACTTCGTCATCTCCAACGGCGCCCGCTTCTCGTTCCCCCGGGCCAGTCCGAAGTACTGCTGTGCGGTGACCGTGTCCACCGCACCGCCCTGCAGGCCCACCGTGATCGCCGTTTCCAGGACGTGGTCGTACCAGGCGAAGTCCGCCGGGATCGAATAGGCCTCCGTCAGCCCCAGATCCTTCAGCCGGGCATAGGTGTCAAGGCGCAGGCTGTGCGCGGCGGATTCCAGGTCGGCCTCCGTGATGTCGCCGGCCCAGAAGGATTCGAGCGCCTTCTTCAGTTCCCGGTTCGGCCCGATCCGCGGATAGCCGGTGACGGTGGCCTGGGGCAGCTGCGGTCCGCGCAGCCGGGTGGTTTCGGCAGTCATTGCCTCGCCTCTCTCTGATGGTTTCGGGTGGTCAGGCGTCCGCGGTCGATCCGATCGAACAGATCGCCGACCACCCGTGGGTTGTTGAATGTGTAGATGTGCAGTCCGGGGGCTCCCCCGTCGAGCAGGCGTGCGGCCAGTTCGGCGGTGAAGGCCAACCCGATGTCACGCTGTTCGGCCTCCGAGGCGCTCTCCAGGCGGGCGTCCAGCCCCGCCGGGGGCGTAAGCCCCGACAGGTGCGCCATCCGCTGCAGCCGGGCCGCCGAGGTCACCGGCAGGATTCCCGGCACGATCGGCAGGTGCACCCCGGCCAGGCGGGAGCGCTCCAACAGGCGCAGATAGGCCTCGGGGTCGAAGAAGAGCTGGGTGATCGCGAAGTCCGCGCCGGCCCGCTGCTTGGCCAGCAGCACGTCGATGTCCTCGTCGACCCCCGTGGATTCCGCGTGCCCGGAGGGATAGGCGGCCACCCCGACCGACAACCGGCCGGCGGCGAAGCGGGCGAAGTCCCTGGCCTCGACCCGCCGGATGAGTTCGACTAAGTCGTTGGCATGGGCCAGGTGCCCCGCCGGAGGGGCGCTGGACCCCGGTTCCAGGTCCCCGCGGATCGCCAGGAAACCGCGGACCCCCGCGTCGACGAAGTCCTCGACCTGGTGGACCAGTTCCGCCCGGGGCGCGCCCATGCAGGTGATGTGGGCCAGCGGGCGCAGCCGGGTGGTCTGGTCGAGCTCGCGCACGAAGTCGCGCGTACCGGCCGCCCACCCGGACTTGCCCGAACTGGTGATCGCCACATAGTCGGGGGCATAGCCCTCGAGGGTGGAGATGAGCGCGGGCAACCGGGCCCGGCCGGCCGCGGTGCCCGGCGGGATGACCTCGAAGGACAGGGCCAGCCGCGAGTCACCGGGGCCGGCGGGACGCCCGCCCGGCGCTATCTCGTCCAGGGGAGCCGAGGCGGATACCGTTCCCGATGTCGTGTTCATGCCAGCCACGATAGGTCCACCGGACGAGCCGGGAAAGTGCCGCGTCACATTCGGTCATAGATTTATACGCACCATATATGACTCACCATAGGCGCGGTCTATAACTGCTGTTCAATTCGCCCGTGCGTACAGCACCAGGCGCTCCCAGTGGTTCGAGTATTCTTCGAAAGCAGCCCGCGCGCCCTCCGGATTGTCCATGTCCAGCGAGTCGATCCACTCGGTCACCAGGCCGGCACCGGTGTCCGGCCACAGCACCCCGGTCATCCCGCCCAGGTCCAATTCCACGATCGCGTTGAGGTCGAAGGAGTCCAACCATTCGCCGAAGGCCACCGTCGATTCCCGCACAGTCGTCAACCGGGACTTCTCCTCCAGCACCCCGGCCGCCCATTCGACCCGGGCCGAGGCGGTGAGCACGGGGACACGGATACGCACCCACGGGGCGCCGGCGCGCTCACTGACGATCACCCGGTCCTCCTCCGGATCCAGTGCCAGCCACCACACCGGGGAGATGTCCCAGGCCGCGGTCCGGGTGAAGATCCGCTGATCGGGGTCGTCCTGCAGCCATTCGACCCGGTGCGCGGCCGCCCGGCGGCGCGCCGACTTCGGGACCACCAGGTCGAGCTCGGCCCTGGGCAGATCGTCCTCGAGCGAATCGAGCGCGGCCCAGGAGCGGATATCGTCCTGCACCGGGCACACGCGGTCCAGCCCGTCGCCGGCCTCGGAGCCGGGCATGAAGATAGGCGTGCCCCGGTAGGAGTCGGCGATCGGATCCGGGGGCAGGCTCAGCAATCGCTTATCGGCATCGGCCGCGACCAGGTCCAGGATCATATCCCGGTTCTCGCTGACAGGGTAGTCAGCCAGATCGGGGTGCATTTCGATCGGCTCGAAGACCCGCAGGTCGATCTGGAAGTCACGCGCATAGGGCATACCGCTACCCTACTTGGCGCGCGCTAGTAGGATCGAACCATGTCCGCAAGCAGCCCCACCCGCGACTACGTGATGGCGATCGACCAGGGGACGACGTCGTCCCGGGCGATCCTGTTCGACCATGCCGGATCGATCGTGTCGATCGGCCAGTTGGAACACGAGCAGATCTTCCCGCGCGCGGGCTGGGTCGAACACGACCCCCTGGAGATCTGGCGCAATGTCCGCCGGGCCGTCGCCGACTGCCTGTCCAAGGCGGAACTCGACGCCTCCCGGATCGCCGCGGTGGGGATCACGAACCAGCGTGAGACCACGGTCGTGTGGAACCGGCACACCGGCGAGCCGGTCTACAACGCCATCGTGTGGCAGGACATCCGGACCCGCGAGATCTGCGAGCGCCTGGCCGCCGGCGCACCCGAGGGAGGACCCGCCGGGGACGATCGGTACCGCGAGCGCGTCGGACTGTCCCTTGCGACCTACTTCGCCGGACCCAAGATCGCCTGGATCCTGGAGAACGTGCCGGGTGCGCGCGCCGCGGCCGAGGCCGGGGACCTGCTCTTCGGCACCACCGACACCTGGTTGCTGTGGAACCTCACGGGTGGCCCGCAGGGGCCAGGGCCCAAGGGCGGGGTGCATCTGACCGATGTGACGAATGCGTCGCGCACGATGCTCATGGACATCCGCTCCCTGTCCTGGGAGGCCGATATCGCAGCCGATTTCGGCATCCCCATGTCCATGCTGCCCGAGATCCGCACCTCTTCCGAGGTCTACGGCCACGGTCGCCCGCACGGCTTCCTGGCCGGCGTGCCGATCGCCGGCATCCTGGGCGATCAGCAGGCCGCCACCTTCGGGCATGCCTGTTTCACCCCCGGCCAGTCGAAGAACACCTACGGCACCGGCAACTTCATGCTGATGAACACCGGCGGTGAGCCGGTGATCAGCGATAACGGTCTACTGACCACCGTCGCCTACCAGTTGGGTGGGCGGGCGCCGGTGTACGCCCTGGAGGGCTCGATCGCGGTGTCCGGTTCGCTCATCCAGTGGCTACGCGACAATCTGGGGATGCTCACCGACGCCGCCCAGTCCGAGGCCCTGGCGAAGTCGGTGCCGGATTCGGGCGATACGTACATCGTGCCGGCCTTCTCCGGGCTCTTCGCACCGTATTGGCGCCCCGATGCGCGCGGGGTGATCGTCGGGCTGACCAGGTTCGTCAACCGGGCCCACATCGTGCGCGCGGCCCTGGAGTCCACCGCCTATCAGTCCCGCGAGGTGATCGAGGCGATGAACGCCGATTCCGGGGTGGCCCTGAGCGAGCTGCGGGTCGACGGCGGGATGACGGACAACGACTTCCTCATGCAGTTCCAAGCCGACCTCCTGCAGGTCCCGGTGGTGCGCCCGCAGATCACCGAGGTCACCGCCCTGGGAGCGGCCTTCGCCGCCGGCATCGCGGTGGGCTTCTGGCGTGACGAGGACGATGTCACCGGCCGCTGGCAGCCGGGCCGCCGCTGGACCCCGCAGATGCCGCGGGAACGGGTGGAGGAATTGTTCTCCCGCTGGAAGCAGGCGGTGACCAGAACCTTCGACTGGGTGGAGTGAAGCCGGGTCCCACCGCGAGTGGGCCCGCGGCGTGTCTCATCTCACGACCGTGTCCGCGAAATGGCAACTGCAGCCGATAACCGGTAACATTATCCGTCATAAGGACATTTGTGAGAATTGCACCGGGGCCTGTATAAGGGCATCCTGGACCTAGACGGAGGGGGTCGACGCCTGTGGGTCGCGGCCGCGCTAAGGCGAAGCAGATCAAGGTAGCCCGGAAGCTCAAGTATTTCAGTCCGGACACCGATTTGAATGCTCTCCAGAGGGAACTCGGTTCGGAATCGGAGCAGGCAGCTCCCGATTTCCAGGATGACTACGCTGAGGACCCCGACGATGACTATTCGGATTACGCGGACAAGTACGCGGAATGGGCCGATGTCATCGAGGAGTCCGAATCGAAGGACCACGACCGGTCCAACTGAACCGGCTCCCGCGCTGCGGCTAGGCTTAAGGCCATGGACGCGACGATCGACGAGGCCCTGACCGGCATCGGAACCCGCCTCAAGGCTGCACGCACGGCCAAGAACCTCACCCTGGCCGAGGTCGGACACTCCACACACATCTCCGCCTCGACTCTGTCACGGCTGGAATCCGGTGAGCGCAAGGCCACCCTGGAGCTGTTGCTGCCGCTGTCGCGCCTCTACCATGTCCCCCTGGACGATCTGGTGGGCGGACCGCCGTTGACGGAGGCCAGGGTGAACCCCCGCAGGGCGAACCTGCCAGGCGAAACCGTCACCGCACTGGCCCATGCCGACACCCCGCTGCGCATCTACCGGCACATCCTGCGGCCGGCCGAATCGCGCCGGGTGGGCTCCCGTGCCGATCTGCGCATGCACACGGGCCATGAGTGGCTCTATGTTGTCGCGGGTTCCCTGTGGCTGCGGCTGGGCCCGCGCACCTACACCCTGACGGCCGGCCAGGCGGTGCAGTTCGACGGGCGCACGGCCCATGCCCTGGGCAATGAGCGCACCGATGACACCGCCGAATACCTCAGCCTCTACAGCAGAGCGGGGGAACGCACACACGTTCCCCCGTTCACCCAGCACTGAGTTCGCCGGCGCTGATTTCAGAGCCGGTCAGTCGAGCAGGATCGCAGCCCCGCCGTCGACGCCCTTGGCGCCCTGCACATAGAAGGGATCGCCGGCCAGCGCGCCGTCATCGGTGCTCACGTCTCCGAGGATCCACGCACCGGGGTAGGCGGCCAGCAGCGCATCGGCGGCCGCGGCATCGGCCACCAACACCATGCCCACACCCAGGTTCCAGGTGCGTTCGCGGTCGGCCCCGGGCACCCCTCCCAGATCGCCCAGCACGTTGAACACCGCGGGGACCTCCCAGGAGCCGCGCCGCATTGTGGCCAGGGTGCCCACCGGCAGCACGCGGGCCACGTTCGCCGACAGCCCGCCGCCGGTCACATGGCTCATCGAGTGCACGGCACCCGGATGCTCCTGCAGCACCCGCAGCAGCTCGCCGGAGTAAACGTGGGTGGGGGTGAGGATCTCCTCGCCCAGGGTACGGCCGAATTCCGGGACCTCGCGGTCCAGTTTCCAACCGGCGTCGGCGATGATGCGGCGCACCAGCGAGTAGCCATTGGAGTGCAGGCCGGACGAGGGCAGTCCGATGAGCACGTCGCCGGCGCGCACCTTCTCGGCACCCAGCAGATCGGCGGCGTCCACCACCCCGGTGGCGGCACCGGCGACATCGTATTCGTCCGGCCCCAACAGGCCAGGATGCTCGGCGGTCTCCCCGCCGACCAGGGAGACGCCGGCCGCCGTGCAGGCCTCGGCCACGCCGCGCACGATGTCGGCGATCCGCTGGGGCACCACGTGCCCGCAGGCGATGTAGTCGGTCATGATCAGCGGTTTGGCGCCGGCGACGACGATGTCGTCGACGACCATGCCGACGAGGTCCCAGCCGATCGTGTCGTGGATGTCCAGGGCCTGCGCGATCGCGACCTTGGTGCCCACCCCGTCGGTCGAGGTGGCCAGCAGGGGCTGTTTGTAGCCGTGCAGGAAGCTGACGTCGAACATCCCGGCGAAACCGCCGACCCCGCCGAACACACCGGCGGTGTGCGTGCGCGAGACCGCCTCCTTCATCAGCTCGACGGCCCTGTCACCCGCCTCCACGTCCACGCCTGCTGCGGCATAGGTTGTCCCGGATGCGGGGGTTTCGGGTGTCGTGGTCATACGCTGGCCTTCTCGGGGTAGACGGAGGTGACTCGCCTATTCTCCCATATCGGAGCCGGGCTTCCCCGCGGGCTCCCCCGCACGCGCGGCAGCCCGCTCGGCCTTCTTCGCCGCCCGCCGCTCCTTGCGCGTCACGGGTCCGGCCACGGTAGCCGGAATGGCCTCGGCGACGTATTCGGCGCCCACCGTCAGCACCCGGGCCCGCTTGGTTGCGCGCCGGTCCACCAACAGCGCCACGATCGCGCCGAGGAAGCCGCCGACCACGCCCAGGATCGCCATGAGCAGGCCGAAGGCCTGGCTCCGGGTGAACTCGCCGGTCAGCTGCGAGGTGTCGACCGGCAGCACTGCCAGGACACCGGCGACGATGAAGCCCAGGACGATGCCCGCGACGATGAAGACCGAGTACTTGGGGCTGCGCCGCACGCGGACCTGGATGTCCTCGTGCAACTGCCGGGGTTCCGGGGTGGCGGGTTCCGGGGTGGCCGGAACGGTGGACTCGGTGGATTTCTCGGGCTGTGGAGCATTGCTGGGCATGCGCTCCAGTCTAGACGATCGCGATACAGGCGATGCCCGCCAGGACGATGCCCGCGCCCGCCAGCTTGGGCGCCAAGCCACGTTCGCCGAAGAACCACCAGGCGAACAGCGTGCCGATGATGATCGAGGTCTCCCGCAGCGGTGCCACCAGGGCCACCGAAACGTGTTGCATCGCATAGAGCACCAGCAGATAGGCCGTCGGCGAGAGCAGGCCGACGGCCAGGGTCTGCCTGCCGTAGCGGCGTACGACGAAGGCCACCTCAGCCCGCGCCCCGGCACTGTGCAGCACCCGCGGGGCCATCAGCAGGCCCACGCAGGCGCATCCCAGTCCGTAGTACAGCACCGGGGACAGGCCCAGCCGGTTCACCGAGAAGTCGTCGAACAGCGTATAGCCGGCGATCGCCAGGCCCGTCAGGGCGCCCCAGCGGATGCCCGCCCCGATCCGGCCGGAGCCCCCGGAGCGCGAACCCGACAGCGTCACCACGGTGATCCCGACCAGGATCAGCACGCCCCCGATGATGCCCAGGGCGCCGGGGCGCTGGCCGAGCACCGCGATCGCCACCAGCATGGTCACCAGCGGGCCCACTCCCCTGGCCGTCGGATAGACCACGGACATATCGGCCCGCTCGTAGCCCGTCTGCAGGGACAGGGAATAGGCCATGTGCAACAGCCCCGTGACGGCACCGGCGCCCAGCGCGATCCAATTCGGGGCCGGCCCCAACATACCGGGTGCCAGCAGGGACACACCCGCGAAGCCCACCAACAACAGCACAGCCTGCAGCGCCTGATAGCAGAAGACGAAGACATAGCCGTGGCCTGCGACCGTCTTGGCGATCGCATTCCACCCGGCGTGCGCCACCGAGCCCGCCAGCACCAGTGCCAGCCATGTCCCGTCCATGCCGTCTCAGATCCTGTAGCGGAACCTGTGGGCGCCGCCCCCGCGGCTCATAGATGCACGACGACCGTCTTGGTCTGGGTGTACTCG
The DNA here is from genome assembly GCF_024580675.1 of Brevibacterium sp. 50QC2O2. NCBI lineage: Bacteria > Bacillati > Actinomycetota > Actinomycetes > Micrococcales > Brevibacteriaceae > Brevibacterium > Brevibacterium sp. 50QC2O2. The sequence continues at coordinate 120,361 of NZ_JANIJZ010000009.1, read as the reverse complement.
TCGAAGGCCTCGATCGACTTCTCCCGGCCGTAACCGGACTTCTTGAAACCGCCGAAGGGCAGCTCCACCCCACCGCCGGCGCCGTAGGTGTTGACGAACACCTGGCCGGCCTCGATCCCGGCGGCCATCCGATGGGCGCGCGAGAGGTCCTTCGTCCACACTGCGGACACCAGTCCGTAGTCGGTGCCGTTGGCCAGCTCCAGGGCCGTGGCATCGGAGTCGAACTCGGTTGCCACGACGACGGGGCCGAAGACCTCGTCCTTGGCGATCTCGGAGGCGGGATCGACGTCGTCGACGATGGTGGGGGCGAAGAACGCCCCATCGGCGAGGTCCGCACCGGGGACCGCCACACGCGCGCCACCGGTCACGATGGTGCCGGCGGACAGCCGCTCGAAGAAGCCCTGCACGCGGGCCAGCTGCTTGGCCGAGACCAGCGGCCCCAGGCCCGGATCGTCCAGGCCGCGGCCCAGGGTCAGCTCCTCCATCGCCGCCGCCATCTTCTCCACCACCTGGGCGTGGACGGCGCGGTGGACCAGCAGCCTGGCGCCGGCCGAGCAGGTCTGTCCGGCGTTCTGCACGATCGAGCGGACCAGGCTGGGGATCGCGGCGTCGACATCGGCATCGGCGAAGACGATGTTCGCGGACTTCCCGCCCAGTTCCAGCACGGTGGGGATGACGCGCTTGGCCGCTGCCGCGGCGATCAGCGAACCGGTGCCGGTGGAGCCGACGAAGCCCAGGTGTGCCACTCCCGGGTGGTTGGCCAGGGCATCACCGGCCTCGGCGCCCAGGCCCGTGACGACGTTGAAGGCCCCTGCGGGGAAGCCCGCCTCCAGCAGGATCCGGGCCAGCGCCACCGTCGAGCGCGGGGTCTCGTCGGCGGGCTTGGCCACGGCGCAGTTGCCGGTGGCCAGGCTGGTCGCAGCGGCCCTGCCCACCAGCTGCAGGGGGTAGTTCCATGCGACGATGTGGCCGGTCACCCCATAGGGTTCGCGCCGGGTGTAGGCGTGGAAGTCCTCGCCCATCGGGATGACCGTCGAATAGTAGGACTCGATGGTGTGGCCGTAGAACTCGAAGTAGCGGGCGCACACGTCGACGTCGGCGTAGGCCTGGGACAGCGGCTTGCCGGTGTCCTCGCTCTCCAGCCGGGCCAGTGCATCGCGCTTGGCCCGAATCAGCCCGGCGGCCGCCACCAGCAGCCGCGAGCGCTGTTCCGGACTGGACTTCCGCCACTGCCGCTGGGCGGTGGCGGCCGCTGCGACGGCCCGGTCGACCTCCTCGGCACCGGCCCTGGCCACCTCGCCCAGGCTCGTGCCCGTCGCCGGGTCGATATTGGAATAGGTGCGTCGGCTGGGGACGGACTCCCCGGCGATGAAGGAACAGGTCTGCGCGGCTTCGGGCATCTCAGTCATGTGACCCATTAGACCACAGGGGCAGGTAGTCCCCGAGGTCCGAGCGGATCCCGGAGGCCTGTACCGCCGCGGTGTCCAGGGCCGTGGCGAAGTCCACATGCCCCGAGGCCAGGTCCAGCCAGGTCGCGGGATCCGTCTCCACCACGTTCGGCGGGGTGCCGCGGGTGTGCCGCGGACCGGGGATCGCCTGGACCACGGAGAAGGGCGGGACGCGGACCTCGACGGAATTGCCCGGATGGCGCTCGGAGAGTTCCTCCAGGGTGAAGCGCACGGCTGTGGCCAGGGTGCGCCGGTCCACGGACGCCGCCCCGCCTGGTGTGTCCCTGGCCGCCAGCCAGGTCTCATAGGCTCCGCGGCCGGCGACCGGATCGATCTTGCGTTTGATCGCCATCAGGCGCCCACCGCCCGCTCGTGCAGCAGCTGCCGGATCCGCTCGGCGGTCTTGATCTCGCCAACGGTGCGCACGGTGCCGTCGGACTTCGTGCCGCCGGTGATGGCCGGCACCACATCGCCGAGCACGTCCAGTGCCGATTCCGCGCTCAGCGCGCCGGCCGCCACCAGGAGTTCCAGGGCGATGAGCGTATTGGCCCGCGAGGCCCCGTCCAGGGTCTTGACGGCCACCGCCACCCCGGCTGGGGTCGACATGACGAGCACGCCCTCGGCCCCGATCTTGGCGAACACGCCCAAACGTTCGATCACCACGGAGTTCGGTGCCCCGTGCCCTTCGATCGCCCAGGGTTCGGCGAACACGCCCTCCATCAGTGTGGCGGCCTCCGGTGTGGTGCGCGCGCCGACCCGCCCGATGCCCAGCGCCAGATGGCGCAGATCGAGCGCGTGCACGGGGGCTCCGCAGCCGTCGATCCCGGTGTACAGGGGTGCTTGGCCGCAGTAGCGTTCGACTACGGCGCGCACATGCCGCTGGATCCGCGATTCGGGATCCAGATAGTCCTTCACGGGTTCACCCGTGAGCTTCTGGGCCATCAGGAAGGCCGCGTGCTTGCCCGAACAGTTGTAGTACAGCGGCGAGGTCAACCGGCCGGATCCGCGGGTGGCGATCCGGGCGTCGCGGTCGGCAGGGGCGACCGACGGGCACTGCAGGTCCGCCTCGGACAGGTTGACACTGGCCAGCATCTTCTCGACGACCTCGACCTGGCCGAACTCCGCATTGTGGCTGGCCGTGGCCAGGGCGGCCGTCAGGCCGGACAGGGGAACGCCCAGTTCCATGCAGGCGATCGCCTGGAAGGGCTTGAGGCAGGAACGGGTGAGCACCGGTTCGTCGACCGCGCCCAGTTCGATCAGCGTTTGACCGGTATCCGCCGCCGCGGTGTCGACCACGATGGCCGAACCCAGATGGCGCGATTCGATGAAGCCGGAGCGTTCCACAACCGCCAGTTCCACTGCGGACTGGGCCTTGAAGGTCTCATTCATGCCTCCACCCTACCCAGGGTGGCCAACACATAGGACCAGGGGATTCGCTCCTGTTCCAGGCGGTAGTCCCCCAATCCGGCAAGGCTCGCACAGCAGGCGCGCTCGGCGGGGGTGAGGTGTGTCAGTTCGTCAGCGGTCCGGGTGAACAGGGTCGGCTCCCGCCCGGCCAGGTGGGCGAACCGGTCGCGAACCGTGGCGTTCATGAGCACCGAGCGGGTCCGCGGAAAGCGCGCGCGGACCATGTCGAGGATCGCGAAGCCGTGCGTGTCCACATCGCCCCAGTACAGGATCCGGCAGTCGTCCAGCCAGTCCAGGCCGGACAGGACTGCGGCGGCCCTGCCATCGCCGAAGATCGCCAGGCCCATCGGAACGTCCGCGCCGTTGCCGGCGGAGCCGACCGCCGGCAATGACAGGAAGCTCTCCTCGTTCTCCACCACCAGCACGGTGGTGCCGGGCGCCACTGCCAGGCGCGCGGCCTGGTCCACCGGCAGGGAGACGTCGTCGATCCCGGCGGGCCAGGGACCGGTCAGGGCTGTGGGGTCGAGGATCCGCACCCGTACCAGGGGCTGTTTGTGCCGCAGCCGCCTGGCCCGGCCTGCGGCGAGTACCGGCAGCAGCGGGGCGATGAGGCCGCGGTGGGTCTCGATCCATTTGGTGTCGACCCGCTCGATCGGCAGTTCGCGCACCGAGGGCGGCCGCAGGTGCCCGTCCGCCGCCTCCACATCCTCCTCCGGGTGTTCGACGAACCAGGTGAGCACGGCGGCCAGCCGGTCCACCTCAACCGCCGGCAGTTCGGCCAGACGGCCCAGCAGCGGGCGCAGGGCGGCCGCGACCTCGGGTGCCGGTGTGGATTCGACCAGTCCACCGCCGATCCCGGCCAGCAGGCGCGCCCGGGCGCGCATCAGGGAGAAGCGCTCGGTCAGCCCCGTCAGGCGCAGGGCGGCGGTGCGCGTGTCCAGGCGCAGCCGCACGGGCAGCTGCTGCCGGGTCGCCCCGGCCCAGCGGCGGGTGGCCCAGTCGACGGTGAGGCCGTCGATCCCCTGATGCGAGGCCGCGAACAGCCGCCAGTCGGCCAGCCACCGTTCGAAGGCGGGGATATCGGCCCAGGCCGTGTCCTCCGTCGGCGCCGCACTCGAGGTGCGCAGTGCCGTGAACTCCCCGCCGAGCGCCCAGTCGCGCAGGCGGCGCTCGACCCTCCTGCGCAGTTCGCCCGTGGCCTCGGCGGTGGACTTCACGCCGGGTCCACCGGTTCCTCGGACTCGGCGGCCTCCGTGGGTTCGGCCCGCCACATGACCGGTACCACCCGCGAGGAGCTACGGTCGCTCGAGGTCACCTGGGCCAGACCCTCGACGTAGAGCTCGAGGGTGGGCAGGAGCTTCTCCGGGGTGGCCAGCAGCAGGTGGAAGCCGAAGTCGAGGAACACCTCGATCGCGATCCGGGTGAAGCTCGCATCGGTCTTGTCGAAGGCCTCGTCGAGCACCACGGTGCCGAACGTCGGGATGCCCGATGACTGATCGGCCAGTTGATAGCGCAGAGCCGCCGCCAGGCAGAAGATGACGAGCTTCTGCCGCTGCCCACCGGACAGGCCGGCCGAGGACTCGTAGATATCGGTCCGGTTGCCCGCGCCGTCGGATTCGATCGCCACGAAGGTGACGTGACGGCGGGTGTCGAGCACGGCATCGCGCCATCTGCGGTTCTCGGCATCCCCCAGGCGCGCGATCACCCGCTCCATCAACGCGAATTTCTCCTCGGCCGCCGGGCCGTCGAGTTGTTCGCCGTAGCCCCCGGCGATCTTCCCCAGGTCCCCGATGAAGGTCTTGACCTCGGTCGAGCGGACCTCGCGCGGCTCGATCCGCAGATACCGGTCGGTGTCGAACTGACTGCCCGCCAGCGATTCGTTGACCGGTTCGATGCGCTTGCGGATCTCGCCCGGCGCCCGGGTGATCTGATTGCGCAGTTGGCCGATCTGCTTCATCGACTGCTCCGCCAGCATCTCCTTGAACCTGGCTTCGAACACCGGCAGATTGTCGGTCACCAGCTGGGCGCGCAGGGCGGCGAACACGGCACGGTCCGCGACTTCGGCACCGGCCTCCGGCAGGGCCGCCGGCCACTGTTTCTGGAAGGAGGTCGCGCCCTGGGCGAATCCCGTCTCGGCCGACCCCTTGGCCTGCTGGGCCGTGGCGGAGCGGGCGAAGAGCTCATCGGCGACCTGTTTGGCGCGCGCGTCGAGCTCGTCGACCTCCAGCCGGCGCTTCTGTGCGAACAGCAGACCGCGGGCCTCCTGCGCCACCTCGGCGGGCAGCTCACCGGCCACCTGGGCCCTGTCCCTGGCCCGCTGCAGGGTCCGTTTGAGTTCGCCCTGGCGCCGCACCAGGGTCTCGACCCCGACCTCGAGGTCCCTGGCCAGGGCACGGGCCTGCGCCAGCCTGGCCGTCAGTTCCGTCTCCCTGGCCTGCGCCTGAGCCAACTCGGGGTTCTCCCGGCCCAGAGTGGCCAGCGAATCCTGCAGCCCGGCCATGGTCTCCTCGATCCCGGCCGCGTCGATGTGCTCCCAGTCCGTCTGGCGGATTTCGTCGGCGAAGTTCAGGCGCTTGACCACCTCGCCCTCGAGCGCCACGAGGTCGGTGTAGCGGGCCTCGGCGGCCGCCAGCTCCTTGTCGATCCTGGCCAGTTCGGCACCCAGGCGCACGACCTTGTCATCGGCGGAGAAGCCCAGCAGCCAGCGCGCGGCATCGTCGATCCGATACCGATCGTCCTTGACGAAACGGTCCCCGCCGAACTTCACCTGGCCGGCCGCCGTGACGCCACGGTCCACTGCATCAAGGGCATCGGCGTCGGCCACACAGCTGAAGTCGTAGCGTTCGGCCAGGGTCGCGGCCAACCAGCCGCGATAGCGCTCATCGGCTTTCAGCTCGATCTTGTGGACCAGGGAGTCCGGATCGGCCACGGCACCGGGTGCCGCCCGCCCGGCGGAAACGACCTGCAATTCGATGCGCGCGCCCAGATGGTTGGCGTCCATCGCCCGGCGCACCGCCGAGGCCCGTTCAGGGCCGGTCAGCAGGGTCAGCGCCAGGGGCCGCAGCACGCGTTCCACCGCTCCGGTCCACTCCCGCTCCTGGGCGCGCACCTCCATCAGCTCAGCGGCGAACGGCAGGTCCACCGGCTCCAGGCCCGACTGCTCCGCAATGAGTTCACGCGCGGCGATCAGCCGACTGCCCAGGTTCGAGGAACTGGCCCTGGCCACATCGAGCTCGCGCTGCAGGCCCGCGCGCTGTTCGCGCAGATCACGGCGGGTCGCTGCGGCCTCGTTCGCGCGCTCGCGCCGGGCATCGCGGTCGGCCGCCAGGGCGGCATCGTCGAGCAGCCCCGCTTTGAGTTCCTCGTATTCGCCTTCGCTGGTCGGGAAGAACTCGATCCCGGCGGCCGCCGCATGACGGGCCAGCAGGGCCCACTGGCGCCCCGCGGTGTCCGCCTGCGCGCGCAGTGCCTCGATCCGGCCGGTCAGCACCTCGATCCGCGCGCCGCCCAGGTCCTGCATCTGCGCGTGCGCGGTATCGCGCTCCTCCTGCAGACGGGTCTCGTCACGGTCGGCCGCCACGCGCTCCTCGCGCCGGTCGTTGAGTTTCCGGGTGACCTCGGCCAGGTGGTCGGCGGCCAGCTCGGCCCTGACCACCTCGGTGATCGGGTCGAGTGCCGCGCGCAGGGATTCGAGCCGGGTCAGCTCGGCGCCCGCGGCCTCCCAGTCCTGGGCCAGGGTCTGCAGGGCCTCGAGGACCTCCAATTGTCTGCGGGCCTCGACCACGGAGCCGTGGGCCTCCGAGAGCGCGGAGAACTGGGCCACCGCGGCCTCGGCGATGGCAAAGGTCTTGGGGCGTTCGAGCATGAATTCGCGGAACAGCCCGTCGAGGCTCGCGAAGTTCTTCGCGGCCATGGTGCGGTGCCACAGTTCCACCGCCTCGTCGCGGTGCAGGCCCAGGGGCCGCAGCACGCGGGCGACGAAGGCCGAGTGCTTCTCCAACACCGCGGACTTGCCGTAGGCCTTGCGCAGCGCGCGGATGTCGATGCCCGTGCGGGTGTATTCGGCGAAGTCGGTGATGTGCGCGTCCTCGCGCAGCAGGATCCCGACCTCCTTGATATCGCCGTTCGAACTGCCCGAGGCGGACAGGTGGAACAACTTGACCAGGGTCACCGGCGGTTGCCCGTCGGCGGTGTCGAAGCGCAACAGCAGGGCCGAGCGGGTCGCGCCGGGACGCAGGTACTCCGCGCCGATCTCCGCATCCGACTCCCCGCGCTTATAGGCTCCACGGATGTAGGAATAGAGTGACCGGTCGCTGCCGCGGCGCTCGGTGTCCTGGGCTGCGGCGTTGAAGCGCAGGCGCCCGCGCGGGACCAGCACGGTCGACACCGCGTCGAGCAGGCTGGATTTGCCGGAGCCGGAGCGGCCGGTGATGACCAGGCCCCCGCGCGGCACGTCGAGGGCGTGGACCAGGTCGCCGCCGAAGGTGCCCCAGTTGAGCACCTCGATGCGGGCCAGCCGATGCTGTTTGGCCAGTTCCCGGTCCAGCGCCCGTTCCGCCGCATCCCGGGGCGCCGGGACCTCCGCCCCGGCGTGGACCAGGGCGTCGACCTGGCCGGCGTCCAGCAGGGACAGCTGCAGGGCCTCGCTCATGCCTGTGCCTCCCCGGCTTCGATGTCCGCACCCGCTGCGATATCCGCGCCGTGTTCGTCGAGCAGGCGCTCGTACTCCGCGCGCAGCCGGCGCACCTCCTCCACGCCGAACAACAGCCGGATCACCGGGGACACCTCGAAGCGGCCCTCCTCTGCGGCCCGGTGCACGATCCCCGCCCGCTGCATCTCCGTCCACCCCGCGTTGAAGCGTTTGTCATAGGTCGAATCGTCCAGCCCCGAGGCCTTGCCGTAGGGTCGCACGGCGTCGCGGACCTCGTCGGCGCCCACGATCACAGGCGGCTCCCCCACGCTCATGAAAACCCGGCGCAGGTGCAGCAGGATGACCGACTGGATGAGCGTCAGCGCTCGCGAGCGCACCGTATAGTGCAGGGTCTCGCCGTCGACGCGGACATTGCGGACGTAGGCGATCTGGCCGCGCCGGTCGATCACCATCTCCAGGAACATATTCGCCAGCGCCTGGCGCAGGGCGGCCTCGTCGCGGTCGATGGCGCGCCACAGTTCGGGCGCCTTGACCCCTTCGATCTGTGGGCCGCGCAGCAGGGCCACCAGGGCCTTGCGGGAATCGCGGGCCAGGGTGCCGGTGTCCTCGGGCCACAGCTTCTGCAGGGACTCGGGCAGCGACTCCGCTGCCCGGTCCTCCGCGTTCTCCCTGGCGACGTCCTCGTTACTCATATGTCCTTCCTCGGCTGAAAGCCCCGGCTGCCGGCCGGTGGCCGGGTGAAGCGGGTCAGCGGGATCCGCGCACTCCGCCGGGTCCCTGCGATGGTCCGCCAGCTCACGGTTTCCTCCCCCGTGTCCGGGCCGGGATCCCCGGCCAGGGACAGCAGGCCGATGATGCTGGCCACGCCCTGGGTGGCGGGCCGGTGTGCCAGCACCTGGCCCACGCTGATCCCGGCCGCCCGGCCCGCCGGGTCGGCGGCGGCGAAGGCGTCGGCGACGCTGCGGCGCAGTTCCTCGTAGTCGATGTCGGTCTCGCGCGAGCGGCGCAGCAACTCGGCCCAGTCCACGGCCTCGGGCTCCGGGGCGTCGACGATCTGGGAGTCGATCCGGGCATCGCCGGGATCGTAGAGCTGCCAGGCGCCGAGGGAGGAGATGTCGATGGCGGAGAGTTCGAAGTCGAAGCCGGTGTCCTGATAGGGCTGGACGTGGCGGAACAGTTCGAGGGCGGAGGCATTGGCCGCGCGGATCTCGTGGCCGAGCACCCGGTCGGTGCGGAACTCATCGGTTTGGACGAAGCGGCGCAGCGAGCGCGTCAGGTTCGTCATCACGGATTCGACCTCGGCGGACCGGTCCTGCATGAGTCCCATCAGGTCCTCGAGGAACCGGAGGTCCGACGCCGGCAGGGTGCGGGCGAAGGGCCGGTGGGCCAGCACCTCGATGTTGTCCTCGAATTCGGCCCCCAGCTCTGGGTCCATGATCAGGCCGTAGAACCCCTCGAAGCTGCGCCCGGCGTCCGATTCGGCCAGGTGGTCGACCCCGCGGAACACATCGGCGAGCACGGTGCCGCGCTGCCCGGAGGAGTCGATGAGCTTCTCGCGCAGGTTCCGGTTGATCTCCTCGAGCTGGGTGCGCACGCGGGTGAAGTCGCGTGGCAGGGCCTCGACCAGGCTGAGCACATCGCGGACATCGTCGGCGGCGTGCCGGTCGTCCACCGGCGGCATCTCGCCGCGGCCCACCCGTTGGATCTGCTGGTCGATGCGGGCGCGTTCGCGCTGCAGGGCGCGCATCCGGTTCATCACGTCCGGGTCGGTGTCGCGGACCACCTGGCGGATCCGCTGCTGGATCGTGGCCAGGCGCGACTGGTTGATCGACACGCGGGTGTCCTCGAGACCTGCGATGAAGGCGAAGGCGCTCAGCGCCGCCGGGGTCAGCTCATAGGTCTCCTCGCGGCTGTCGGGGATCACCCGGCGGGCCAAGATTCCGTTGCCGCGCCACAGATTGCAGTAGCCGGCGGCATCCCCGGTGACCTCGAAGCCCTCCTCGCGCATCGCGGCCAGATCCGCGTCGAGCAGTTCGAACAGGACCTCGGTGCGCAGCCTGGGTTCCTGGGCGCTCAGATGCTGGGGCAACAGGGCCGCGGCGAAGTACACGGTGTCGCTGCGCAGCAGGCGCCACGCAGGATCTTCCGCCATCAGCCGGTGCAGCCGATGGACCTCGCTCATCTGATTCACAACCCCCTAGCCTACCGAGCGCCACAGGGGTGTCGGCAACCACGATAAAATGCAGGACGTGAAGGTTCTTGTCATCGGGTCGGGCGCCCGCGAACACGCCCTCGTTGCAGCCTTGTCCCGCGATCCCGGAGTCGATGCGATCATCGCCGCCCCGGGCAACCCCGGCATCGCCGGAATGTGCGAAATCCGGAACGTCGAGGCCACCGATCCAGCGGCCGTCACCGCGCTGGCCGGAGACCTCGGAGCCGACCTGGTGGTCATCGGGCCAGAGGCCCCACTGGTCGCCGGGGTGGCCGACGCCCTGCGCGCCGCCGGCTTCCCCGTCTTCGGCCCCGATGCCGCGGCCGCCCGGCTGGAGGGCTCGAAGGCCTTCGCCAAGGAGGTGATGGCCGCCGCCGGCGTGCCGACCGCCGCCTCGGTCGCAGCGACCACCGTCGATCAGGCAAAAGCGGCCCTGACAGAGTTCGGCGCCCCACACGTGGTCAAGGCCGACGGCCTAGCCGCCGGCAAGGGCGTGGTCGTGACCGAGGATTTCGAGACAGCGCTGGCGCACGCCACCGACTGCCTCTCGGCCTCCGACCGGGTGGTCATCGAAGATTATCTGGCCGGGCCCGAGGTCTCCCTGTTCGTGCTGTGCGACGGCACCACCGCGGTGCCGCTGGCGCCCGCGCAGGACTTCAAGCGGATCGGCGACGGCGACACCGGCCCCAACACCGGCGGGATGGGCGCCTATTCGCCCCTGCCGTGGGCGCCGGCGGATGTGGCCGAGCAGATCACCCGGCTGGTGGCCCAGCCGGTGGTCGACGAGATGGCCGGCCGCGGCACCCCGTTCACCGGCCTGCTGTACTGCGGCCTGGCCCTGACAAAGAAGGGCATCGAGGTCGTCGAGTTCAATGTGCGCTTCGGCGATCCGGAGACGCAGTCGGTGCTGGACCGGCTGCAGACCCCGTTGGGTCAGACCCTGCTGGCCGCCGCCCAGGGCCGGCTGGCCGAAATCGACCCGCTGGTCTGGTCCGAGCAGGCCTCGGTCACCCTGGTGCTGGCCGCCGCCGGCTACCCCGGCACCGTGCGCAAGGGCGATCCGATCACGGGACTGGACGAGGCCGCGGCCCTGCCCGGCGTCCTCGTCCTGCACGCGGGCACCGCACTGGGCACCACTGGCGAGATCGTCACGGACGGCGGGCGCGTCCTGTCCGTCGTGGCCTCCGGCGACACCCTGGCCGCCGCCCGCGATCTGGCCTACCGGGCCGCCGCGCTGATCGACTGGCCGGGCAAACAGAACCGTACCGATATCGCTCAAGCCGCGATCGACGGGCGCATCACCGTGCCCACCGGGGCCTGAGCCGGAAAGGAATCCCCATGACGACGACACCTGCGGCCCCAGCGTACGATCTGCCCGGCTGGAAACACGCCTATGCCGGCAAGGTCCGCGAGATCTACATCCCGGAGGCCGCGGCGGGCTTCGCCTCGGCCGATAAGATGCTGATGGTCGCGACCGACCGGATATCGGCCTACGACTTCATCCTCGACACCCCCATTCCGGACAAGGGCAAGGTGCTCACCGGCCTCTCCCTGTGGTGGTTCGACCAGCTGGCCGATGTGGTGGGCAACCACGTCCTGTCGACCGATGTGCCGGCGGCGGTGACCGGGCGGGCGATCATCTGCAAGCCCCTGCACATGTTCCCCGTCGAATGCGTGGCCCGTGGCTACCTGACCGGTTCGGGCCTGGCCGACTACACGACCTCGGGCATGGTGTGCGGCAATGCGCTGCCCGCGGGCCTGGGCGAGGCCGACCGGCTGACACCGGCGATCTTCACCCCCGCCTTCAAGGCCGAGCTGGGCGATCACGATGAGAACATCACCTTCGACAAGACCGTCGACCTGGTCGGAGCCGAGGACGCCGAGGCCCTGCGCGATCTGACCCTGCGCCTGTACACCCGCGCCGAGGAGATCGCCCGCGAGCGCGGCATCGTGCTGGCCGACACCAAGTTCGAGTTCGGCCGCGACGCCTCCGGTCAGATCGTGCTGGGCGACGAGGTCCTGACCCCGGACTCCTCCCGATTCTGGGACGCCGCGGACTATGCCCCCGGCAAGGTCCAGGCCAGCTTCGACAAGCAGTTCGTGCGCGACTGGCTGACCGGCCCGGATTCCGGCTGGGACCGCAATTCCGAGCTGCCGCCCCCGGCGCTGCCCGAACAGATCGTGGCGCGGACCAGGGCGCGCTACGTCGAGGCCTTCGAACGGCTGACGGGCACGACCTTCCCGGCGTGACCGGTGCAACCGGCCTGCGGGGCCCTGCATGAGTCGCGGGGCCCCGCACGCTTGCTAAACTTGTTTCAACCAATCCACCCCTATCTCACTGGGAGCATCATGGGACGTATCGTCGTCGAGGTCATGCCCAAGCCCGAAATCCTTGACCCGCAGGGCAAGGCCATCGGCACCAGCCTCCGGCACCTGGGCTTCGAGGGTTTCTCGGTCCGGCAGGGTAAGCGCTTCGAGCTGACCTTCGACGGAGAGCCCACGGACGAACTGCTCGCCAAAGTGCAGGAGGCCGCCGACACCCTGCTGTCGAACTCCGTGATCGAGAACGTCGTGTCCGTCGCCGCGGATGAGGACGCCTCTGCGAACGCCGAGGCCGCCAAGTGAGCGACCGGAGCACCCTGACCGCCGGCGGCCCGCTGATCGGTGCCGCAGCCTCGGAGGCCCCGCTGGCCGGCGCCCAGGACATCCGGGTGGGCGTTGTGACCTTCCCCGGCACCCTGGACGACCGGGACGCGGCCCGCGCCGTCACCCTCTCCGGCGCCACCGCTGTGCCGCTGTGGCACGCGGACGCCGACCTGCACGGTGTCGACGCTGTGGTCCTGCCCGGCGGCTTCAGCTATGGGGACTACCTGCGCTGCGGGGCGATCGCCAGCTTCGCCCCTGTGATGTCCAAGGTGATCGACGCCGCCAATGGCGGAATGCCGGTGCTGGGCATCTGCAATGGCTTCCAGGTGCTGTGCGAATCGCATCTGCTGCCCGGTGCCCTGGTGCGCAACGACCACCAGCACTTCATCTGCCGCGACCAGGTGCTGCGCGTGGAGAACACGCAGACCGCCTGGTCCAATCAGTTCACCACCGGCGAGGACATCGTCATCCCGCTGAAGAACGGCGAGGGCGGTTTCCAGGCCGAAGCGCACGTGCTCGAGGAGCTGGAGGAATCCGGCCGCGTGGTCTTCCGCTACCAGGGCGTCAACCCCAATGGTTCGCTCAACGACATCGCGGGTATCACGAACGAGCGCGGCAATGTGGTCGGCCTGATGCCCCATCCGGAGCACGCGGTGGAATCCGGCTTCGGCCCCGACACCGCCCGCGGACCGCGTACCGGCCTGGACGGCCAGGGCTTCTTCACCTCGGTGATCGCCGCCCTGGTCAACGCCTGATGGCCAAGAAGAGCCTGCCCCTCTCCCCTGCCCTGCAGGAACTGGTCGACCGAGCGGCGTTCCTGTCGACCGAGGTGCAGGCCCACTTCGGCCAGCTGGTCGGCGATGCCGACTGGGAGGTCGACTTCGGCGCTGCGGTCCCGGTGCTGGAGTTCGCCCGCGGCGAGGGCGAACCGCTGCGCCTGCGCGTTCATTTCATCGGCACGCAGGCCACAGCGCCGGCCACCTGGCACTCCGGTTGGGACAATGTCAACGAGTTCCCGGATGCCGTAGTGGACCTGACCGGTGCGCTGCGCGCCTACGGTGAGGCACACGAGGTCCCGGAACTGTCCGATGTGGAGTTCTCCGCCGATACGGAGCTGACCCATGCGGTGGCGCTGGCCGCGAAGCTCGTGACCGATCACTGGGCCCACTATCCCGCATCCACCGGGCCGCAGACCACCGCCTGGCTGCTAGTCGACGGGGCCGAACTGGCCCTGGACGCCCCGCAGATCAGACCCCTGGTCTTCGCCATCGCGGGCGCCCTGCAGCAGGGCCAGGTGAAGAACCACCGGGCCGCGCTGGAATCCTATGCGCGGCTGCGCGGCTTCGCCTGCGCCGCCCTGCCCGATGGCACCGTGCGGGTGCTCGCGGCCGACGGTTCGGCCGATATCACCTTCGATGAGCTGGACCGGTTGACCAACTGCCAGGTCGCCCAGCCCCTGACCGACGAGGCCGCGGCCCAGCTGGCGGCGGCCGGTGACGTGGCGCCCGCGGCGACACTGGAATGGGACCTCGGCCCGGTTGCGGCTGCGCAACAGGCCGCAGACGCCCCGGCCGTCGAGGAGCCGACGGTGGTCGAAGCGCCGGAGCCCGTCGTCGAGGAGCCCGCAGCGGCCCTGGAGACACCCGTGCAGGAGCCGGCACAGCCCCAGCCGGAACCTCGGCCGGAGCCGGTGGCACCCGCACAGGAGCAGGCGCCCGCGGAACCGCAGCCGGCGCAGGAGCAAACCCAGCCGGACGAGCCGAAGAAGAAGGGCTTCTTCCGCAAGCTGTTCGGCCGCTGATAGCACAACTTCGCTTGACAAGACAACTTGGTGTTGTACGACACGTGTACGCTACCGTGAGCTCGACGACATCAGCAAGGAATATTGTCAAGCGAGGTTGAGAACATGCACACCCGGACCAAACGGCGTGGCACACTACTCACGGCACTGGCGCTGGCCTGTGGCCTGGCGTTGAGCGGTTGCGGCGCCAGTAACTCCACCGATGACTCGGCGGCCGGCGGGGACGACTCCTCCGGCGGCAAGGACTGGGGCGACTGCACCCCGGCCGCCGATGCCAAGGACATGGGCAGCGAGAAGCCGGGCGACGGGGAGAAGACAGACCTGACGGTCGCAGCCTTCAACGGCTGGGACGAGACCATCGCCACCGCCTATCTGGCCAAGCACGTGCTGGGCGAATACGGCTACAACGTCACCGTGAAGAAGTTCGACCTGGCGCCGGGCTACGTTGCCACGAGCAACGCCGATGTCGACTGGATGTCATCGACCATGCTGCCGGTGACGCACAAGCCCTATATCGAGAAGTACGGCGACAAGCTCGAGGCCCAGGGCTGCTGGTACGACCAGGCGAAGAACACGATCGCAGTCGACAAGGACTCGCCGGCGAAGACCATCGAGGACCTGAAGTCGATGGGCGATCAGTACGGCAACAAGCTCTACGGCATCGAAGCCGGCTCCGGGCTGATGGATGCCACCAAGGACAAGGTCATCCCCGACTACGGCCTGGACAATATGAAGCTCATCGCCTCGTCCACCCCGGCGATGCTGACCCAGCTGCAGAAGTCCACCAGCGCGGGCGAGCACGTGGCCGTGACCCTGTGGCACCCGCACTGGGCCTACGACAAGTTCCCGGTGCGCGACCTCGAGGATCCCAAGAAGGCGCTGGGCGAGAACGAGAAGCTCTACACCATGTCGCGCACGGGCTTCACCGATGAGCACCCGCTGCCCGCCCAGATCCTGAAGAACCTGGCGCTGACGCCGAAGAACCTGGAGGGCCTGGAACGCGTCATGGCCGCCCCCGAGGAATTCGACGGGAAGAACCCGGAGAAGGCCGTGGCCAAGTGGGCCAAGGACAATCCGGACTTCATGCCCGATTGGAAGTCGGGCAAGCTCACCGCCAAGGAGTAATCCACGGTACCCATCTTCTGGCACGGCTACAGCCGGCTGCTCGCATGCGCGGCAGCCGGCGTTGTCGTGTCTCAGGGGATCGGCGCAGTACTCGTGTTCGACTGGAGTTATTCCATTGCCTGGTATGGGCTGGTCTTCCTCGTGGTCTTCGCGCTGTGCGCCCTGCTGGTGGCCGGGATCTGGCGGGTGTTCAGCCCCCGGCTGCACGAGGCCTCGGCCCTGGTCGGGACCCTGCTGCTCACCGCCGGGGTGCTGATCGGCAATCCGTGGTGGGTGCCCGGGTACAGCACTGAGACCCCGGAAGGCAGCTATTTACGCGGGGCCTTCATCGTCATGGTCCCGATCTTCTTCCTCACCGTGTTGGTCTTCTGCGGCTGGAAGATCTGCGCACTCATCACTATGCGGCGGGCGCGCAGTGGCCGCAGCTCGGGTGGGCGCCGGCGGCAGTACATGCCCGACAGCGCAGGAACTGCCGCCGGCAGGACTGATCGACGCAGTTGACGTAGTCGGCGGTCGGCTTGCCGCATTCCACGCAGGTTCCCAGTGACCGCGCGTTCGGCCCGAACTCCTGGTGCATGCGCTTGTCGAAGACGTAGAGCGAACCGTCCCACAGGCCGTCGGTGCCGCGGGCCTCGCCGTAGCGGACGATCCCGCCGTCGATCTGGTAGACCTCCTGGAAGCCGCGGTTCTTCATCAGCACACTCAAGACCTCGCAGCGGATCCCACCGGTGCAGTAGGTGATGACCGGCTTGTCCTTGAGCTCGTCGTACTTCCCCGATTCCAATTCGGCGACGAAGTCCCTAGTGGCCTCGGTTTCGGGCACTACGGCGTCGGCGAAACGGCCGATCGCCGCCTCCATCTCATTGCGCCCGTCGAAGAACACGACCTCGCCGCCCTGGGAGGCAAGTCCTCGTTCGGCGACCAGTTCGTCGACCTGGGCCGGACTCAAGTGGACGCCGCCGCCGACCACACCCGATTCGTCGACGACCACCTCCGCGGGGTGGCCGAAGGTCACCAGTTCGTCCCTGACCTTGACCGACAGCCGCGGGAAATCATCGCCCACACCATCGGACCACTTCACATCGGCGGCCTTGAACGGGGTGTACTCCCGCATGGCGCGCACATATTTCTTGACATCCGGCAGGTCCCCGCCCAGGGTCGCGTTGATGCCCTGGGCGGACACGATGACCCGGCCCCTCAGGTGCAGGGAATCCGCCAGGGTGTGCTGCCACAGGCGGATCGCCTCGGGATCGGGCAGCGGGGTGAAGACGTAGAAGAGCACGATTTTCGGAATCGACATGGACTCGATTCTAACGAGCGGGCCCACCTCCCTAGACTGTGAGTCCATGAGCTTCTACTTCACCCGCACCGGCGATGACGCCTATCGTGCAACGGAATTGGTCGCCGGCGCCTGGAACCCGGACGAACAGCACATCTCCCCCGTGCTGGGCCTGCTGGTCCACCTGCTGGAGACCGACCACGCCGCCCGCCGGGAGGCCTCCGGCGCGCCCCGGCTGCAGCTGGGGCGGATCTCAGCGGACATCTTCGGCGTGGTCCCCGTCGACGAGTTCACCTACGACCTGCGCGTGCTGCGCCCGGGCCGCAGCATCGAACTGGCCGAGGCCGAACTGCGCTACGGAGGGCGCACGATCGTGCTGCTGCGCGCCTGGTTCGTCCAGGCCGCTGACACCGCCGGCCTGGCCGGCTCTCCCTTCGTCCCGATCCCCTCGGTCGACGAGACCCCGGAGTTCGATTCGACCACGGTCTGGCCGGGTGCCTATATCGCCAGTTTCGAGGCGCGCCGCACCCAGGTGGAGCCGGGCCACGCCCACTTCTGGCTGCGCACCCCCGTGGATCTGGTCGACGATGCCCGGGCCTCGGCCCTGGCCAGGGCGGCGGGCCTGTTCGACACCGCCAACGGCATGACGGTGCGCCGCGATCCGCGCGAGGTGGCATTCCCCAATGTGGAGCTGACCGCCTCACTGTTCCGGCAGCCCTTCGCACCCGCCGCTGGAACCGGCCCGGACACGCAGAAACCCAGCCGGGAGAGCCCCTGGCTGGGTTTCAATACGCGCGTGTCCTTCGGGCCGACCGGGCTGGGTCTGACCAGCTCGGTCCTGCACGATCAGGACGGGCCCTTCGGAACCCTCAATCAGACCCTGACCGTGCGGCCCTGAGAGTTACTTCTCGGCGGCGTCCTTGTCCGCGTCCTCGGCCGAGGATTCGACCTGGGCGTCGACCGGGGCGTCCGCGTGGTGGGAGATCGAGATCTTCTTCGGCTGGACCTGCGCATAGGCCCCGGCCACCCGGACCGTCAGCACGCCGTTGACGTAGTCGGCCGTGATCGCGTCCTCGCCGACCTTCGCCGGCAGGGTCGCGGTGCGGCTGAAGGAGCCGTAGCGGACCTCGCGGACACCGTCGCCGCTGGTCTCATCGCGGCGTTCGCCGGAGACGGTCAGCGTGCGCCCGTGTAGTTCGATGTCGATGTCCTTCTCCGGGTCCATCCCCGGCAGGTCGACCCTGATGACCAGGTCCGCGCCGTTGCGTTCGGTTTCCAGCGCCGGAATGAAGCCCTGGGTACGGTCGGCCACGGCCACGCCCGGCAGGGAGCGCAGCACGTCGTCGATCACAGAGAACGGACGGAACGGATTGATACCGGTGTTTGCCATTTCCAACATCTCCTTGGAGTAGGTGAAATTCTTTCCGCCACCCCGGTGCTTGTATCACCTCGGTGGCTACATGAGGTGTAACCACTTGAGTGCCCGCGGTATTCCAAAGTTGAGCGACTTTCTGTCAACTTCTTTCCACGGCACGGGCCGCTAGAATAGTGCCCATGCGCGTCGAAAGGACCCTCGCCTGACATGTCGAACACCCCCGAAGCCTCCGCGATGACTCCGGAATCCCAGACCAAGAAGGTCAAGGAAACAGTCGAATTCGCAGCCGCCCACCCGGACGTCGAACAGCCGTTCGCCGAACTCGGACTCAAGGCCAACGAATACGAAGAGATCAAGAAGATCCTGGGCCGGCGCCCCACCAGCGCGGAACTGGCGATGTATTCGGTCATGTGGTCGGAACACTGCTCCTACAAGTCCTCCAAGGTCCACCTGGGCAAGTTCGGCGACCAGGTCACCGACGAGATGAAGGAACACCTGCTGGTCGGCATCGGCGAGAACGCCGGCGTCGTCGACATCGGCGACGGCTGGGCCGTGACCTTCAAGGTCGAATCCCACAACCACCCCTCCTATGTCGAGCCCTACCAGGGCGCCGCCACGGGCGTCGGCGGCATCGTGCGCGACATCATCTCGATGGGCGCGCGCCCGGTGGCCGTGATGGACCAGCTGCGCTTCGGCGCCATCGACCACCCCGACACGAACCGCGTGGTCTCCGGCGTGGTGGCCGGCGTGGGCGGCTACGGCAACTGCCTGGGCCTGCCCAATATCGGCGGAGAACTGGTCTTCGACGCCTGCTATCAGGGCAATCCCCTGGTCAACGCCCTGGCCGTGGGCGTGATGCGCCATGAGGACATCCGTCTGGCGAACGCATCCGGTGTAGGCAACAAGGTCGTGCTGTTCGGCGCTCGGACCGGCGGCGACGGGATCGGCGGCGCCTCGATCCTGGCCAGCGAGTCCTTCGACGACTCCAAGCCCTCGAAGCGCCCGGCCGTCCAGGTGGGCGACCCCTTCGCGGAGAAGGTCCTGATCGAATGCTGCCTGGAGCTCTTCCACGCCGGCGTCGTCGAGGGCATCCAGGACCTGGGCGCAGCCGGCATCAGCTGTGCCACCAGCGAACTGGCCTCCAACGGCGAGGGCGGTATGCGCATCGCCCTGGACGATGTGCTGCTGCGCGACCCCACGCTGACTCCCGAGGAGATCCTCATGAGCGAGTCGCAGGAGCGCATGATGGCCGTCGTCACCCCCGATAAGCTCGACACCTTCATGGAGATCGTGGACAAGTGGGAGGTCGAGACCTCCGTGCTCGGCGAGGTCACCGGCGACGGGCGCCTCGTCATCTCCTGGCACGGCGACGTCATCGTCGACGTGCCCCCGCGCTCGGTGGCCCATGACGGCCCGGTCTACCACCGCCCGTTCACCCAGCCGTCCTGGACGGAATCGACCGCCGCGGACACCACCCGTGCCGCGGGCCTGGAGCGCCCGGCCGACGACGCGGGCCTGGAACAGACGCTCAAGGACCTGCTGGCCAGCCCCAATCTGGCCGATCCGGAATGGGTGACCGACCAGTACGACCGCTACGTCCAGGGCAACACCGCCTTGGCCGCACCCGATGACGCCGGCGTGATCCGGGTCGACGAGTCCACCAACCGCGGCATCGCGATCGCCACGGACGCCAATGGCCGCTACGCCTATCTGGATCCGGCGCGCGGCGCCCAGCTGGCCCTGGCCGAGGCCTACCGCAACGTCGCGACCTCGGGCGCGCGCCCGATGGCCGTCACCGACTGCCTGAACTTCGGTTCCCCGGAGGACCCGGAGATCATGTGGCAGTTCGATCAGGCCACGACCGGCCTGGCCGCGGCCTGCAAGGACCTGGGCGTGCCGGTGACCGGCGGCAATGTGTCCCTGTACAACCAGACCGGCGGCGTGGCCATCCACCCGACCCCGGTGGTGGGCGTGCTGGGCGTGTTCGACGACGTCACCCGCGCCACCCCGGCCGGCTGGCGCGAACCAGGGCAGACCATCTACCTGCTGGGCACCACCGCCGACGAGCTCGACGGTTCCGCCTGGGCCGACGTCGCCCACGGCCACCTGGGCGGCGTACCCCCGGAGTTCAAGCCCGAGGTCGAACGCGAACTCGCCGACATCCTCATCAACGCCTCGCGCGACGGCATGCTCGATGCCGCGCACGACGTCTCCGAGGGCGGCATCGCCGTGGCCGTGGCCGAGGCCTGCATGCGCTTCGGGACCGGCGCCCGGTTCTGGCTCGACGAGGTCTGCCGGCGCGACGGCGTGGACCTGTTCACCGCACTGTTCTCCGAATCGTCCGCCAGGGCCATCGTCTCGGTGGCCCGCAGCGAGGAGGTCCGGTTCAAGGACATGTGCACCGCACGCAACTTCCCCTTCGCCCGGATCGGCATGACCGACAACGGCGAAACGGGTGCCCCGACGTTGGAGCTGGCCGACCACTTCACCATCCCGGTCGCCGAACTCTCGCGGATCAACAAGGAGACCCTGCCGAAGCACTTCGGCTGACACCCGGAGGAATCCGGACACAGGGGCCAACCACACGGTTCCAAACACGGGGGCCGGGGAGCGTACAGCGCTCCCCGGCCCCCGTCGCATCCGCCCGCCTATTCGGTCGTCAACCGCAACAGCTGAGCAACGGAGTCGAGTGCCGCCTCGGCCGGAGCGGAGCCGGCCAGCACGAACTGCACGATGACGCCCTGGAGCATGGCGACGATGCCGGGGACCAGGGCCGCGGCGTCGGCCCGCGCCCGCTGCTGGGAGGCACCGCGGTGCTGGACGAACCAGCGCACCAGATAGGCGCCCAGCTGGGTCCGGATCCGGTCGAGCACACCCGTGGCCAGGGCGCGGAAGGATTCGGACCTGGCGCCCTCGGCCCAGATCTGCACCACGATCGAGGGCATGCCATCGCGGACCAGCAGTCCGCGCACCAGATCGGGGACGATGCGCGCCGGCGGGTCCAGGACCTCGGCGCCCGTTGCCAGGTCCAGGGCTGCGAACCGGCTGTCGAGGACCTCGTGCGCGATGTCGATGGCCAGCTCTTCCTTGCCCGAGTAGTAGACGTACACGGCCCCGGCGGACAGACCGGCCTCCCTGACGATATCGGCCATCGAGGCCCCGGCGAATCCGCTGCGCACGATGCACCGCTTGGCCGCGTCGCGGATCCGTGCGCGCATCGCGTCCTTGTGCTCCTGACTGACCTTGGGCATCGAGACCTCCGACTCACTTCCATAAAAACGAATGGTCATTCTTGACAGCCAGCTTACCCGGCCCAATAATGAACGAGTATTCGTTTTTTAGGATTCACGTCATCACAGATCCGAGGCTCCCATGTCAACTCCCACCCGGCCCACGGGCCGCTCCGCGCACTGGCTGCGCGCCTGCGGCATCGCCGTTCTGGCCGCCGCCATCGTCTCCCTCATCCTGCTGGCCTTCAGCTGGCCGACGGTGACATCGCAGGCGAAGAACCTGCCGGTGGCCGTCGTCGGCGACGCCGAGCAGCGGGCCCAGTTGAGCGCCCAGCTGCCCGCCGACACCTTCGAGGTGCACGGGGCGCAGAGCCGGGAGGAGGCCGTCGGCATGATCCAGCGGCGCGAGGTCTACGGCGCGGTGGTGCTCGGGACCGAACCCGAGGTGCTCATCGCAGGCGGCGGATCCCCCGCGGCCGGCACCGCACTGCGCACGCTGGCCACCCAGGTCCAGCTCCAGCTCGACCAGCGGGCACTGGCCGCGGGGACCCCGGCCGAGCGCGTCCCGCACATCACGACCACCGACGTCGCCCCGCTGAGCCCCGACGACCCCACCGGCTCCGGGATGGCGATCACCGGCCTGCCGCTGGCCCTGGGCGGAGTGGTCGGCGGCGTGCTCATTAGCCTGCTGGTCACCGGCCGCAGGCGGCGCGCCGCCGCGGTCCTGGCCTATGGAGTGGTCGGGGGCCTGGCGCTGACGACCATCCTGCAGAGCTGGTTCGGCATCCTGCAGGGCCCATTCTGGCTCAACGCCCTGGCGATCGGCCTGACGGTAGCCGCGACCGCAGCGCTCATCAACGGACTCGTCTCCACCATCGGCACACCCGGCATCCTGCTGGGCGTGGTCATCACCGTGCTCATCGGCAATCCGATCTCCGGGACCAGCGCACCCCAGGAGTTCCTGCCCTGGCACTTCGGCGCGATCGGCCAGTACTTCGTCCCCGGGGCGGGCGGCAGCCTGTTGCGCAGCCTCTCGTACTTCCCCGACGCCCCTCGCGCCCGCGAATGGTGGGTGTTGACAGCCTGGCTGCTCGCCGGCGGTCTGCTCATCCTGATCGGACATCTGCGGGCCCATGCCGGGCAGCGACGAACCGCGGCGGTGCACTGAGGGGCGGCCGGGTTCGCGTAACCGGGATTGTGACGCCGGCCGGCTGTCATAATCCCGGGCCTGTGCCATGCTGGGAGTCATGACTGAAATCCTGACGAGCCATGCCGGCTCCCTGCCCCGCAATGACGCCCTGCTGGCCGCGAACAGGGCCAAGAACGAGGGCACGGGCTCCCCCGCCGAATTCAACGCCCTGCTGGCCGAATCCGTCGACGAGATCGTCGCCAAGCAGAAGGCGCTGGGCATCGACATCGTCAACGACGGCGAATACGGCCACACCATGGCCGAACAGATCAACTTCGGTGCCTGGTGGCATTACTCATTCCAGCGCACAGGTGGACTGGGGCTCGCCACCGGCGGGGCGCGCGAGGCCGAACCGGCCCCCGCGGCACCGGGCAAACTGGCCCTGGCCACCTTCACCGAACGCCGTGATCGGCAGCTGTTCGCCCAGGCGTACGCCGACGAAGAGGCCTCGATCCACCCGCGCGCGGGCCTGCCCTTCCCCGTCATCACCGGCCCGCTGACCTATATCGGGCAGGAGGCCGTCGCCACCGACATCGCGAACCTCAAGGCCGGCCTGGCCGCCGCCGGGATCGACGAATCGCGCGGGTTCATCAACTCCCTTGCCCCTGGTTCGGCCGCCCGGATCGGCAACACGTACTACAAGACCGATGAAGAGGTCGTGTGGGCCTGGGCCGATGTGCTCCATGAGGAGTACAAGGCGATCACCGACGCCGGCCTGACCGTCCAGGTCGACGACCCCTCGATCGCCGAGTCCTGGGACCAGATCGACCCCGAACCCGCGCTGTCGGACTATCGCGCCTTCATCCAGGTGCGCATCGACGCCCTGAACCACGCACTGCGCGGAATCGATCCGGCGCTGGTCCGCTTCCACACCTGTTGGGGCTCCTGGCACGGCCCGCACGTGACCGACCTGCCGTTCGCGGACTTCGTCGACCAGGTGCTCACGATCAACGCGAACGGACTGACCTTCGAGGCGGCCAATGCCCGCCACGAACACGAATGGACGATCTGGCGCGATGTGAAGCTGTCCGATGGCAAGTACCTGATCCCCGGCGTCGTATCGCATTCGACCAATGTGGTCGAACACCCGGAACTGGTCGCCCAGCGCATCGAGCGCCTCGCGAAGCTGGTGGGGCCGGAGAACGTCGTGGCCTCCACCGACTGCGGCCTGGGCGGACGCGTCCACCCGCAGATCGCCTTCGCCAAGCTGGAGTCCCTGGCTGCGGGAGCAGACATCGCCTCCCGCCGTCTGTGAACCCGAGACGTGACAAACGGTACGGGGCCGCGCAGGGTCTGCGCGGCCTCGGCCCCGGGGTTCGTCCGGTAAGCTAATATCATGTCCGCCGCCGTCTCCACCGACCCCCAGGGAAAAGCACAGGCCACAGCACAGGTCGCCTCCCAGCGGGGCAAGCGCATCGGCTTCGCCCGGCACCTGAAGCTCTACATCGATGCCGTCAAGCCCGGCATCGTGATGAGCAACACCCTGGTCACGGCGGCCGCCTACACCTTCGCGACCCGGCACTTCGATCCGGTGGTCTTCCTGGCGCTGATCCTGGGGACCGCCTGCATCATCGGTTCGGCGTGCGTGGTCAACAACCACTTCGACCGGGAAATCGACGCGCGAATGGCCCGGACCGCCGGCCGCGGCCAGGTCACCGGCTTCATCAGCCCCTTCGCCGCGACAGCCTACAGCTATGTACTGGGCATCGCCGGTGTGACGATTCTGGGCACCATGACCAATTCGCTCACCTGTGTCCTGGGCGTGATCGGCTGGGTCACCTACGCCCTGGTCTACACCTGGTCCAAGCACCACACCGTGCACTCGACTCTGATCGGCACCGTACCCGGCGCGATTCCGCCGGTTGCGGGCCTGACCGCAGGTGGGCTGGGCCTGGGTTGGGAGGCGCTGGCGCTGTTCCTGCTGCTGGTCGCCTGGCAGCTGGTGCACTTCTTCGCGATCTCGATCCGTCGGCGTGACGACTACGCCGCAGCTGGGGTGCCGGTGGCGGCCGTAGCGTACGGCGTCACCCCCACCAAGCGCCTGATCCTGGCCACCGCGATCCTCAACCTGGCGGCCAATGTCCTCATGGTCTTCGGCGCTCACATCTCCGTCTGGTGTTCAGCCGTCCTGCTGGTCTTCGCCGTCTACTGGCTGGTCGTGTGCGCACTGGGCCAGAGGGCCAAGACCGATGCGATCGCTTGGGCATCCCGCGTTTTCAAGATCTCCCTGCTCGACATCATGCTCATCTGCGCGGTCCTCGTCATCGAACCCTGGCTCCGCTGATTCTCCGCTCCCCTTTTTGAGTTCCACTCCGAGGTTCCACCGCCCAACACGGCTTCGGCGCCGGCCGGTATAGTGGGATGGTGAATCTTCATAGGGCGAGGCGCGCAGTTCTGACCTGCCTTGTGGTCGGCGCCCTCCTCGCCGGATGTGCAGCACCGCGCGACGATATCGACGTCGATCGCCTCCCGCCGGATTCCTACCCACTGGAGCCGCTGACAGCAGACGGCGATGATGTGCCCAATGACGATTTGAGCGATGAGCTCGTCATCGAGTGGAACCACTACGCCATCGTGGACGAGCACCGTATTCGCGTGTCCTTCACGGCAGGACCGAGCGAATGCTGGGGCACCAGGGCCGTGGTCAGGGAGACGAACAAGCGCGTCCAGATCGCTGTCGTCCAGGGCACCGTGCCGTGGCTGCAGATCGGTGAAGAATGCAGCGCCGAAGTGCGCGAGGCCACGCTATTGATCGAAACCGAGTTCCCGATCGCCGCCAAGAAAGTCGTGCCGTGGGCGGACCCACCATTCCTGCACAGTGCCGCATGAGTGAAGGGCCTAGAAGTCTTCTTCCCAGTCGGTGATGATCTCGCGGTCCGGTTCATCGTCCGGCTGGTCGTCGGCCAGACGCAGGAACTCCACATGGGACTCGTAATTGGCCAGCACATCGGCGATCAGCTGTTCCTCCGTGAAACCCAGCACGTCGTAGCCGCGCGAGCCCTCCGCCGTGAAGACCTCCACCCGGTAGTACTCCTCGGCCTGTGCCCGCCCGGAGCGTAGGGCGAAGCGCGGCACCTCGCAGGCTACCGGATAGAGCTGATAGGAGAACGGCTCACCATCGGGGAACTCGCGGACCAGCTGAACCTGGTGCAGGCCGCCGGGGGCGACCTCGGCCCGTTCGACCTGTGCGGTGGCCCCGGAATCCCGCAACTCGCCGGCGACCTTCTCCAGCGCCGAGGTGGCCGTCGTGTCGATGAACCGGGCGGTCGCCTGGGCACCGGGGTAGTTCGTCAGGCGCCGCAGGCGGGCGCGCCACGACATGCCCGAGGTCCCCGAGAGCTGGCCGGGCATCGAGACCAGGCGGCCGGCGGCGTGGCTGGCCTCCTGGCGCAGCGCCCGGTACAGGGCGATCATCACCAGATAGAGCACGATGGAGAACGGCAGCCCGATGATGAGCGTGGCCCCCTGCAGGGTGGACACCCCGTCGACGATGAGCATCGCCAGTGTCAGCACGCCGGTGAGCACCGACCAGAACACGCGCAGGCGCTTGCCCCCATCGGATTTCGGGTCGTGCAGGTGGCTGGAGAAGTTCGCCAGGACCAGGGCGCCGGAGTCCGCAGAGGTGACGTAGAACAGCAGGCCCACCACGGTCGCCAGGCCGATCACGAAGGGCGCTCCGGGATAGTGTTCCAGCAGCGCGTAGAAGGCCTGCTCGGGGGCATTGGCCGCGGTGTTCGCCAGGTCAAGGTCCCCGTCCATGATCAGGCGCAGAGCCGAATTGCCGAAGACGGAGATGAACACCGCGATGAAGACGAAGGGCACGACCAGCACGCCGAAGACGAACTGGCGGATGGTCCGGCCGCGGGAGATGCGCGCCAGGAACAGGCCCACGAAGGGCGCCCAGGCGATCCACCAGGCCCAGAAGAACAGCGTCCACTGGCTCATCCAGGCGCTGTTGTCGGTGAAGGGGAAGACGTTGAGCATGAGCTCGGGGAACTTCGCCACGTAGTCGCCCACATCGGTCACCAGGGCGTCGAACAGGAAGCCCGCCTGCCCGGTGGCGATGACGTAGACCATGAGGACCACGGCCAGGATGACATTGAGTTCGGACAGCCTGCGGATGCCCTTGTTGACGCCGGAGACGGTGGAGATCGTCGCCAGCAGGACGGACAGCGCGATGAGCACCGCCTGCCAGAGGATCGACTGGTCGATGCCGAACATCAGGTGCAGGCCCCAGTTCAGCTGGACCACACCGATGCCCAGGCTGGTCGCGATGCCGAAGATCGTGCCCAGCACGCTGAGCACCTCGATGCCGTTGCCCAGCCCGCCCCCGGCGTGGCGTCCCAGCACCCAGGACAGGATGGAGCGCATGCTCAGCGGCATCCCGCGCCGGTAGGCGAAGTAGGCGAAGGCCGCCCCCATCAGCGCATACATCGCCCAGCCGGTGATGCCGTAGTGGAACAGGGTCCACACGATCGCCATCCGCGCCCGGTCCCCCGGCGCCGTGGCGGGGTTCAGCGGGTCGTCGACGTGGCCCTGGGGTGGGTCGAGGAACTGTGCTGCTGGTTCGGACACGGAGAAGAACATGAGGTCGATGCCGATGCCGGCGGCGAACAGCATCGACGTCCAGGTGAACATGTTGAACTGGGGCTTGGCGTGGTCCGGGCCCAGTTTGATCCGGCCCGAGGACGAGGCCGCGATGAACAGCACGAAGCCGATGACGATCGTGGCGGTGGCGATGTAGTACCAGCCGAAGGTCCGCGAGACCCAGTCGACGATGGTCGTGAGCACCGTGTGCGCACTGCCGGGCGCCGCAATCGCCCAGACGGCGATGGCGACGATGATGGCGGCCGAGGTCCCGAAGACCGGCCAGTTGACTTTGGGTGTGTGCGGTTCCGCTTCAAGCGGTCCGGCGGTCGTGGAAGACATCGGTTAACAAGCTTAGTGACCTGCCCGCCCGATATCAGGGCAAACGGGAAGAAACCTTGTGAACGTGAGCAATCAAGCAGACACCGGCCACACCACCGCGGGCCTCACCGCTTCCGCGCGCGCCAGCGGCCCACGCCCGTGTAGACCAGGGCGGCCAACAGGATCACGTAGAGGACGACCGCGATGGGCGACTGGAAGAAGACTGCCAGGCTGCCATCGGAGGACAGCAGGGCGTCGCGCATATTCGTCTCCGCCAGGGGCCCCAGCACCATGCCGATCATCAGCGGCGCCAGCGGCACCCCGTAGCGGCGCAGGATGAAGCCCAGAATGCCGATGCCCAGCAGCATGCACAGATCGAACACCGAGGCGCTGGTCGCGTAGATGCCCAGCCCGCAGAACACCGCGATCCCCGCGTACAGATACGGCCTGGGGATGAGCAGCAGCTTGGCCCACAGCGGTGCGAAGGGCAGGTTGATGACCAGCAGCACGATCATCGCGATGAAGAAGCTGGCCAGCAGGCCCCACACCAGGTCGGGCGCCCGGTCGAACAGCAGGGGCCCGGGCTGCAGGCCGTACTGGCGGAAGGCCGCCAACATGATCGCAGCCGTCGACGAGATCGGCAGGCCCAGGGCCAACAGGGCGCCCATGGCGGTGCCGGTGGTCGCATTGCCGGCGGCCTCGGGGGCGGCCAGACCGCGAATCGCGCCCTTGCCGAACTGCGGGTCCTTCCGGCGCGTATCCAGCTTGCGCTCCAGGCCGTAGGCCATGAAGGTCGGCACATCGGCACCGCCCACCGGGATGACGCCGAAGGGCAGGCCGATCGCGGTGCCGCGCAGCCAGGCCGGGGTCGCCTCGCGGAACTCGGACTTCGACAGGAAGGGCCTGCCAGAGGCCCGGATCTCCGCGCGGTTGGGATCGCGGCGGATCCGGCTGGCGATGAAGAAGACCTCGCCCAGGGCCAGCACTGCCACGGTCACGGTGACCAGCGAGATCCCGTCGAACAGGTTCTGCACGCCGAAGGTGAAGCGTTCGGTGCCGGAGACGGAGTCGATGCCGATGACCGAGATCCCGATGCCCAGCACCAGCGCCACCAGGCCCTTGAGCACGGAGTCCGCGACGACCGAGGAGGTTGCGGCGAAGGCGAACAGCGCCAGGGCGAAGTACTCGGCCGGGCCGAAACTGGCCGACAGGTCCGCGAGCACCGGTGCCAGGAAGACCACGACGACACAGGAGATGAACCCGCCGATGAACGCACCGATCGCCGAGGTCGCCAGGGCCTGCGGGGCGCGCCCGCTCAGCGCCATCTTGTGGCCCTCGAAGGTCGAGGCGATGGCCGATGACTGGCCGGGCGTGTTCATCAGGATCGCCATGGTGGAATCGCCGAACAGCCCGCCGAAGTACACGCCGGCGAACATGATGAATGCGCCGGTGGGGTCCAGGGCGAAGGTCAGGGGCAGCAGCAGGGCCACCGCCATCGAGGAGCCCAGGCCGGGCAGCACGCCCACCGCGGTGCCCAGCAGACAGCCGACCAGCACCCACAGCAGGTTCATCGGGGTGAAGGCGTGGCCGAAGCCGTCCATCAAGTGCATGAGCGCATCCATCAGATGCCACCTCCCAGGATGCCGGTGGGCAGATTGAGCCCCAGCAGGATGTCGAAGGCCAGGTAGACCAGGGATGAGAAGGTCAGCGCCAGGGTCAGGTCGAACAATGGCCTGCGCGATCCCATCGAGCGGGCCACGCACCAGAACAGGGCGGCGGCGGAGATGATCCAGCCGGCGGGCACGATCAACGCCGCGAAGATCGCGAATCCGGCCACCGCCCAGGCCAGGGCTGCGAAGTCCGAATGGGTCCGGTGCTTGACGTCCTTCCTGGCCGCCTCGTACTGGGCACTGCGCTCATCCGCCGAGGCCCCCGCCGGTTCCAGCCGGGAGGCGGCGACCGCGGAACTTCCCGGGTCGGCGAAGGCGCGGGCGGTCTCCTCGGCCCGTTCCGCCCTGGCCGCGGCGAGCGCGGGCGAGGCGTCGTCGGTTGCGGCCATCGCATCGTCAGGGGTGTCGTCGACCGTCTCGGGGTGGCGGATGATCGCCACGGCCAACAGGACGGCCAGGATGTAGCAGGCGATCATGATGAGCATCGGGAAGAAGGTGGGGCCGGGCCAGTCGGTGTCCTCGGCCACGTCCATGGTCAGGATGCCGATGAGCAGATAGGTGGCGAAGGCCGCGACGATGAGCGGGACGAGCAGACCGGAGCGGCCCTCCCACCAGGTGCCCTTGCCCCACCGGTGGGCTGTGATGAACGTGCTCATAGTCCCAGCTCCTTGAGGATCTCGTCGGTCTGTTTCTGATCTGCTGCGATGAAGGATTCGAATTCCGGGCCGGTCAGCCAGACGTCCGTCCACTGATTGCGTTTGAGGGCGTCCTGCCAGGCCTCGGACTTCCTGGTCGCATCGAGGATGTCGATGAGCTGGGCCCTCTCGTCCTCGCTGATGCCCGGGGCGCCCAGATAGCCGCGCCAGTTGGTCATCGTGACCTTGTGGCCCTGTTCGGTCATGGTGGGGATGTCGATTCCGGCGATCCGCTTGGGTGCGGCCAGTCCGAGGGCCCGCACGCGCCCGGCCTCGACCTGGTCGGAGACCTCGTTGTAGCCGGTGCAGGCGAAGTCGGTGGTGTGCGAGAGCAGGGTCGCGATGGCTTCACCGCCACCGGATTTGGGGATGTAGGTGATGGTGCCGGGGTCGATGTCGTTGACCCGGGCGATCTGGGCGACGGTCAGATGGTCGATGGAGCCGGCCGAGCCGCCGGTCCATTTGAACTTCTTGCCCGACTTCCAGTCGCCGACCAGCTGGTCCATGGACTGGTACGAGGAGTCGTTGGCGGTGATGAGGACGTCGTAGTCCTCGGCCACCCGGGCCAGCAGGGTCGCATCCTTGTAGCCCACAGGCGACTTGTTCAAGGCGATGCCGCCTGTCATGGCCGAACCGGTGGCCAGGACCGTATCGGCCCGCCCGTCCATGGTGGCGAACTTGCCCAGGCCGATCGTGCCGCCGGCGCCGGGGATGTTGAGCACCTGCGCATTGTTCGTCACCCCCGACAGGCGCATGGCCTGCTGGGTCTCCCTGGCGAAGCCGTCCCAGCCGCCGCCGGCTCCGGCGGGTGCGATCAGGGTCAGATTGGCCGACAGGTCGCCGGCGGCGGCACCCTTCTTGATCGAGAAGCCCGTTGCCGTGGACACCGCGGCCACTGCCAGCACGCCATAGGCGAGATAGCCGAACCGACGGCGGGTCAGATGCGAATCCTGGGTCATCATTGGTCCATTCATCCTGATGAAATTGCGACTGCGTCAGTCTATGCACACAGGATTCTCTAAGACAACCCGAATCAACGGCAGTCGCGGGCTGCGATGACTGCGAAGGCGAACCCGAACATCAGCACGAACAGTTCGCAGGCCACCGCGACGCTGAACACCATGAGGCCAGCACCGGCGCCCAGCCAGATCCAACCGGGCACGCCCAACACCAGGGCCGCCGCGATGATCCACGGCATCGATTTCACATAGATCATCGCGGCGGTGTGCCCGTGCTGCCAGGCCTCATCGGACTTACACGTCGCCTGGGTGCGCAAGCCGCCCCGCCCGTCACGCCTCAGGCGCCCGACGGCGGCACTGCGCACCGGCAGGTAGACGCCCAGGCCCAGGGCTACGGTGACCAGGGCGAAGACCGCGGCGCCCACATCGAGGATCATCGCGGACCCGCCTGGGGCCACGCCCCGGGCTGCGGCGGGGCCCCGCCCCGGTCGAACAGCCGGGCGAAGTAGAGCAGCGCAATGTACCAGGCTGTGGCGCCCACCGACAGTGCGGTGTTCAGCCAGGGGGCCCAGGTGTATTCGCGCAGGCCGACGGTGATGCCACTGCTCAGGGCCTGGACCACGCCCATGACGACCGCGGCCACCACACAACCGCAGACCACCACGGCATAGGACACGATCCCCCGGTTGCGGACCACCGGCCAGGCGCACAGGAACAGGCAGGTCGCCACAGTGGAACTGAGCAGGAGGATCAGGCTGTATCCGCGCACGGCGCCGGCCCCTCCACCGGTGAGGACGGAGCCCATGAGCACGCTCACCACCATCGGCACGATGAGGCGCAGACCCTCCGCGCACACCACCAGGGCCCCTGCGATCACGCGCCGCACCGTCACCGTGCCCGGCACGGTGCACACCGCTACGAGCGCCAGGATCAGGCAGATGAACACCACCAGGAGGTTCAGGGCTCTCAAGGCCTGCGATAGGACCGTGAGCCGGCCGGGGTCGGCCAGTGAGTAGACCACGGACGTGGCCAGCGAATACACGACGGGCAGGGCCAGCGCAATGCAGAACAGAACGCGTGCGGTGCGGATGGGCATGGTCAGACTCCTAATACGCTTAGCTGCCAAGCGTAATCGAAGGCGATCTCGCGCCAGGCGTCGTAACGTCCGGAGACGCCCCCGTGACCGGCCACCATCTCGGTTTTCAGCAACACATCCGCTCCGACCTCGCGCAGCCGGGCCGTCCACTTCGCCGGCTCCACGTAAAGCACTCTGGTGTCATTGAGACTGGTCAGCGCCAGGATCTGCGGGTACGGGTGGTCTCCCACGTTCTCATAGGGCGAATAGGACTTCATATAGGCGTAGACCTCCGCATCGTGGAGTGGATCACCCCATTCGTCCCATTCGATGACGGTCAACGGCAGTTCGGGCATGAGGATCGAGGTCAGGGGGTCGACGAAGGGCACGTGCGCGCTGATCCCGGCGAATCGGTCATAACCGATATTGGCCACGGCCCCCATCAAAAGGCCGCCGGCCGAACCACCGGTGGCGACCAGCCGTTGTGGGACGGTCAGTCCCTTGTGGATCAGGTGATCCGCCGCCGCGACGAAGTCGGTGAAGGTGTTCCGCTTGCTCAGGGTCTTGCCCTGGTCGTACCAGGCCCGGCCCATCTCCCCACCGCCGCGGATATGGGCCACCGCATAGACGACCCCCCGGTCCAGCAGGGACAGCCGGGCGATCGAGAAGTACGGATCCATACTGGCCTCATAGGATCCGTATCCGTAGAGCACAGTGGGTGCGGGGTAGGACACCACCCGGTCGGCGCGCCAGACGATCGATACGGGAATCAGCGTGCCGTCGGACGCGGGAGCCCATTCCAGACGCTGGCTGTAACTGGCCAGATCAGCCCCGCGCACCGCCTGCTGCTTGCGCACCGTGGCCTGATCCGTGAGCACGTCGTAGTCGAGCACCTGGCGCGGAGTGATCCAGGAGGTATAGCCCAGGCGCAGCAGTTCCTGCCCCCATTCGGGGTTGCCGGCAACACCCAGTGTGCCGATCTCCTGGCCCGTGGGGATCTCCCGCAGCTGTGGGTAGGTGAAGGTGTCGTTGCCCAGGACCTGGGCCGCGATCGGCTTCTCGCCCTCTTCCATCTCCCGGCCCACGCCCAGGTCGATCACACC
This sequence comes from Brevibacterium sp. 50QC2O2, assembly GCF_024580675.1. Classification (NCBI taxonomy): domain Bacteria; kingdom Bacillati; phylum Actinomycetota; class Actinomycetes; order Micrococcales; family Brevibacteriaceae; genus Brevibacterium; species Brevibacterium sp. 50QC2O2. Next base: position 87,588 of record NZ_JANIJZ010000009.1, on the reverse strand, counting down.
GACCCGGGCGAATCCGCCCTCGCGGTAGGAGATCGCCAGGAACCCGGCGAAGGCGTCGACGCCCTCGATCCGTTTGCCCTCGAGCACCTCCGGCGCCAGTACGGGACGCACCGGGTCCGCGCCGATTTGCTCGAGCACCGGCACGTCGACGATTTCGAAGTCCGCGCGATTCTCATTGTGCGTGATGAGGAAGCGGCTCTCGCCGCCGATCACGGCGTGTTCGACATTGTATTCGACGCCGTCGACCATAGGCCGCACCCGCACCGGATCCTCCAACGGCGCCGAGGTGTCCAGATAGGACCAGTCCGAGGTCACCTTGGATTCGCTGACGAGGAAGATGTACTTCTTCGAACGGCTGATCGCCAGCCCCACGAAGTAGCGCTCATCGGACTGGTGGAACACCTGCACGTCCTCGGCCGCCGGAGTTCCGATCCGGTGGCGCCAGACGGTATCCGGCCGCCAGGCGGCGTCCACGGTCGTATAGAAGAGGTATTCGCCCCTGCGGTCGAAGAACACGGGGCCCACGGTGTCGGGGATCTGATCGGCCAGGTCCTTGCCCGTGTGCAGATCGCGCAGGCGCAGCAGATAGCGTTCGTCCCCGGTGGTGTCGACCGAGTAGGCCAACATCCGGCCGTGGGCGGACAGGGAGAAGGTGCCCAGGGAGAAGAACTCCGCCCCTGCGGCCAACGCATTGAGGTCGAGCACCACGTGTTCGCCGCTCAGCTTGCCGGTCCCGACCACCGGGGGTTCCCAGGCGTCGTCGGCGGTTGCCGGCACGGCGGTGGCACGGCACTGCACCGGATAGTCCTTGCCCTCATAGGTACGGGCGAAGTACCAGTAGCCGCCGATGCGCACCGGCACCGACATATCGGTTTCCTGCGTATGGTCCTTGATCTCGGAGAAAATGGCCTGACGCAGATCCTCCTGGCCGGCGGTCCGCGCGGCGGTATAGGCGTTCTCCGCCTTCAGGTGCGCGATCACCTGCGGATCGTCCTTATCGCGCAGCCATTCGTACTGATCGATGAACGTGTCCCCGTGGTGGGTGCGGGTGTGCGGTACCTGCTTCGCCTGTGGCGGGGTCACGTTTTCAGTCATGGTGTCACCCTATCGGACGGGGCGGACACGGCCGGGATTCGCCGATAGGGACGACATGGAAAGCCCCTTGACACGTTCGGCCGACGTGTAAAGAAATCGTCGAAGACTTTACACGTCGGCCGAATGATACGGGGCCGGGCGACCCTCTCAGTTCAACGAGCAGCTCAGTCCAACAGGCTGTGGCGCACGATCGACTGTTCGCGATCCGGGCCAACGCCGATCACCGACATCCGGCAGCCGGACAGGCGCTCCAGTGCGAGCACGTAGTCCTGGGCATTGCGCGGCAGGTCCTCGAAGCTGCGCGCCGAGGTGATGTCCTCTTTCCACCCGGGGAAGGTCTCGTAGACCGGGGTGGCGTGGTGGAAGTCCGACTGGCTCGTGGGCATCTCGTCCAGGCGCACCCCGTCGACGTCATAGCCCACGCATACCGGGATCTCCTCGATCCCGGAGAGCACGTCCAGTTTGGTCAGCACATAGTCGGTGAAGCCGTTGACGCGCGCGGCGTAGCGGGCCACGACCGCGTCGTACCAGCCGCAGCGGCGCGGCCGGCCGGTGTTCACGCCGTACTCCCCGCCCGTCTTCTGCAGGTACAGGCCCATATCGTCGAACAGTTCCGTGGGGAAGGGGCCCGCGCCCACGCGGGTCGTGTACGCCTTGATGATGCCCACCGACCGGGTGATCCGGGTGGGCCCGATGCCAGAGCCGACGCAGGCTCCGCCGGCGGTCGGGTTCGAGCTGGTGACGAAGGGGTAGGTGCCGTGGTCCACATCGAGCATGGTCGCCTGGCCGCCCTCCATCACGACGACCTTGCCGGCGTCCAGGGCCTGGTTGAGCAGTAGTTCGGTGTCGGCGACCATGGGGCGCAGGCGCTCGGCGAACTGCAGCAGGTAATCCACGGTCTCGTCGACGTCCACGGCGCGGCGGTTGTAGATCTTGACCAGCAGTTCGTTCTTCTGTTTGAGCGATCCCTCGACCTTCTGGCGCAGGATCGATTCGTCGAACAGGTCCTGGATGCGAATGCCCAGGCGCGATGCCTTATCGGAGTAGGCCGGGCCGATGCCGCGGCCGGTGGTGCCGATGGCCCGCTTGCCCAGGAAGCGCTCCGTGACCTTGTCCAGCGTCTGGTGGAAGGGCGCGACCACATGGGCATTGGCGGAGATCTTCAGATGATCGGTGCGGGCACCGCGGGCCTGAAGCGCGTCGATCTCCGTGAACAGGGCCTCGAGGTTGACGACCACGCCGTTGCCGATGACCGGGGTGACGTTCGGGGACAGGATGCCGGCGGGCAGAAGCTTGAGTTCGTACTTCTCACCGCCGACGACGACGGTGTGCCCGGCGTTGTTCCCGCCGTTGGGCTTGACCACGTAATCCACGCGGGTACCCAGGATGTCGGTAGTCTTTCCCTTACCCTCGTCGCCCCACTGGGCTCCGACGACCACAATTGCCGGCATAAGTCATCACAACTTTCACACACTAGGAATCCGCGGTCGGTGTAGATCCGGCCGCGGATGTACCTGCCCATTCTACCGAACGGGCGGGTGCGAGCGGAGGTCGGCGCTCAGAGCGCTTCGATCTGGGCCACTGCGCTGGGGTCGGAGTCGGTGAGGAACTTCCGCACCCGCTGTGCCTCCTCTTCCTCCCCGATCGAGGCCGCCGCACGGCCCAGCGCGTACAGCGCCCGCAGGAAGCCCTGGTTGACCGGATGGCTGAACGGGATGGGGCCCGTGCCCCGCCAGCCGGCGCCGCGCAGGGCGTCCAGGCCGCGGTGATAGCCCACCCGGGCGTAGGCGTAGGAGTCGACCCGACGTCCCTCTTCGAAGGCCTCGTCGGCCAGCAGGGCCCAGGCCAGGCAGCTGGCCGGCAGGTCGTGGGCCACATCGATGGGTTCCTCGCCGCCCTCCAGGCGCTTGGCGGCCTCGACGTCAGGGTGGTCGTCGGGCAGGTAGGTGGGCTGGGGGCCCAGCTGCTTGGCGTCCAGGTCGCCGATCAGCGACGGATGGGAGATGTGTTCGCTCATGGTGTCCTCGGTATTCCTCGGGTGGTCCGTTGGGATCTGGCTCCCAGCGTAGTCGGCACCCTCGCACACCCGGCACGCGCCCCGGGCCACCCGCCGTTTAAGAAGCGGCTCATCCGGCGCGGGTACCATGACGGCAGCCGTAGAAATCCCAAGGAGAATGGAAGAACATGACGACTTTGAGCGTGATCGGTGTCGGATACCTGGGCGCCGTCCATGCCGTGTGCATGGCCGAACTGGGACACACCGTGATCGGCCTGGACGTCGATTCCGAGCGCGTCGCCTCGCTCAACGCCGGGCGCGCGCCGTTCTTCGAACCCGGCTTCCAGGAGCTGCTGGACCGCTCGCTGGCCTCCGGACGGCTGCGCTTCACCACCGACTACGCGGATCTGGCCGAGGCCGAGGTGCACTTCCTGGCCCTGGGCACGCCGCAGCGGGCGGATTCCCACGCCGCCGATCTGAGCTTCCTGCAGGCGGCCGTGGCATCCCTGGCCGGCGTGCTGGCGGACCGGGAGCAGCCGGCCGTATTGGTGGGCAAGTCGACGGTCCCGGTGGGCACCGCGCGCACCCTGGCCCGGCAGCTGCGCAACCTGGAGCACCTCGAGCTGATCTGGAACCCGGAGTTCCTGCGCGAGGGCCACGCGGTGGCCGACACCCTGCACCCGGACCGGCTGATCTACGGCACCGCCGATGGCACCGAGGACCCCACCCAGGTGGCCATCCTCGACCGGGTCTACGCGCCCCTGTTGGCCTCGGACATCCCCCGCCTGGTGTTCAACTTCGAAACCGCCGAACTGGTCAAGGTCAGCGCGAATTCGCTGCTGGCCACGAAGATCAGTTTCATCAACGCCATCGCCGAGGTCTGTGAGGCCTCCGGTGCCGACGTCACCCAGGTTGCCCGGGCAATCGGCCTGGACCCGCGGATCGGGCCGGCCTTCCTGGCCGCCGGCGTCGGCTTCGGCGGGGGCTGCCTGCCCAAGGACATCCGCGCCTTCTCCGCCCGGTCCGCCGAATTGGGCGCAACCGGCGCCGTCGGGCTGCTCGAGCAGGTCGACGCGATCAACCTGGGCCGCCGCCAGCGGGTCATCGACCTCGTCGCCGAGGCCCTGCCCGGCGCTGCGGGAGCGGCACCGGCCGTGACCGTGCTGGGGGCGGCCTTCAAACCCAATAGCGACGATGTCAGGGACTCCCCCGCCCTGGACATCGCCTGCCGCCTCCGGGCGGCCGGCTATGACGTGACGGTCCACGATCCGCAGGCCCTTGCCAATGTGCGGCGCCGGTTTCCCGATCTGCGGGCCGTCGACGATCTCGACGAGGCCCTGGCCGGGGCCCGGGTCGTGCTGCTGCTGACCGAATGGCAGGACTACCGCCCCGGCCACCTGGCCGCGTCCCGCGCCGCCGGGCTCATGGCCCCGGCGCCCGTGGTGATCGATGGGCGCAATGCGCTCGACCGGGATGAGTGGGAGGCCGCCGGCTTCACCTTCCACGGCTTGGGCAGGTAAGGCGGGTAACGGCGGGACCGCACCGGTGCGGTCCCGCCGCCCAGAGCTCAGTCGGTCTTGACCGCCGAGGGCTGGATGGCGAAGGGATTGTGCGCCAGCGCGCCGAACACGCCCGCGCCGGCCAGGGAGTCCAAACGGTTCTTATCGGGCACGCCCGTGACCCAGACCTTCAACCCCGCATCGGTCCAGGACTTCAGGTCATCCGCTCCCGCGGGCACCGCGACCATCGTCACCCCGGCCCGCTTGAGATCCTCCGGTGTCTGTGCACCGTCGCCCGCTGCGGCCGACGCGTCCCGCCCGTCGAGCTCGGCCAGCTCGGCGGCCTTCTTCACCGCAGCGTCCGGCGCCGCCTGCGCATGGGCGGCGGGCTGTTCGTAGAGAGTGGCGATCGCGCCCTTGGACCCCTGGGAAACGGCCCGCAGCACCTGCAGGCTGTTCGAGCGCACGATGAGTCCATCGGCGCGACCGGCCGAATCGACATCGGCCAGGAACGGTTCGACCACGTCCACGGAGTCGATCTGCACGTTGAAGACCGTGGCCTTGCCCAACTCGTCCAGGGCCTGGTGCCAGGTCAGCGGAGTGCCCTGTTTGGCGTTCTGCGCACCGTCGAATGGTGCGATCTTCGCCGCCAGGAAGTCCTTGGTGCCGGTCCGGGCGACCGGCTGGGCCAGGCCCATCCGCTTCTGCGCCGTCGCCGCATCGGCCACCACCACGTCCTTATCGGCGGTCAGCGCCACCTGGGGTGCCGGCAGATATCCGAAGCGGGCGTTCTCCGTCAGCGCCTCCTTGGAATTCGGGGCGTAGAGCGCATCGCCTGCGCCAAGCGCCGCCACCGCCGGGGAGTTCAGCGCGTCCACGGTGAGGACCTTGCCCGGTTTGAGCACACTGTAGGCCACCAGCACGATCACCGCGAGCACGACGATGGCCCCGGCGACCAGCGGGGCATTGAACTTCTTGCGCTCCCCGGTCTCCAGCCGATCGATCCGGGCCTGGCGCTTGGCGTCCTTGGCCGCGCGCTCCAGTGCCGCTGCGTCCGGGGCCTGCTTCCCCTGCTTGCCGGGCCGAACGGACCCGGACGCTGCGGATTTCTTCTTCCGCGCGCTCATCGTGCTTCGTCCCCGGCCGTCTCAGTGGCGGTCAACAGGGTGCCACGGCTGCGATCGGTCACTCCGGTCGCCCCGGTGACCAGGCCGCGCAGGAATCCCGCGCCCCAGGTGATGTGCATGGTCGGCAGGATGAGCATGAACCACGCCCGCTCCAACGCTCCGGCGTCCTCGGCCCGCAGGCCCGCGCGCAGTACCAGGCCGGCATAGGCCAGGCTGGGCACGTGCACCAGGGAGGTGAACCGGCGCAGCGGTTTCGGCCAGTGGCCGGTGATCCCGCAGACCTGCAACAGCGCTTCGAGCAGCGCGGCCGAGACCCCCAGCACCAGCAGGGGCGGGGCGAAATAGCGTAGGGACGTCCTGCGCGGATAGCGCCGGGTGATCTCCGCACGCCAGATGCCGGTGGCGTAGAACTGCTGGGCGATCCGCTTGTACGAGGTGCGTGGCCGGTATACGACCTGCAGCTCGGGAGCGAACCGGATCCGCCCGCCGGCGGCGCGGATGCGCAGATTGAGTTCCCAGTCCTGGCCGCGCCGCAGCTCCTCGTCGAAGCCGCCCAACACCTCGAAGACCTCGCGGCGGAAAATGCCCAGATAGGCGCTTTCCGCGTCCTGTGCCTCGTCCCCGGCGTGATAGGCCGGCCCGCCCAGACCCAGCGGGCTCATATACGCCCTGGCCACCGCCCGCTGGAACGCCCCGGTGCCGCGGGCGAGCATCAGGCCGCCGCAGTTGGCGGCGCCGGTGGACCGCAGCACCTCGACCCCGCGGCGGGCGTAGTCGGGGGTCAGTTCCGAGTGCGCATCGACCCGGATGATGACGGGCATGCTGGTCTGGGCGACGGCCAGGTTCAGACTGGTCGGGGTGTCACCGGCGAGATTGTGCACGATCTTCACCCGTCGATCGGTCGCCGCGATATCGGTGACGATCTCCGTCGTATCGTCTGTTGAGGGCCCCAGCGCCACCACGATCTCGATCTCGTCGTCGTAGTCCTGGGCCAGGATCGTCGCGATCGCCGCCGCGATGGTCTGGGCCTCGTTGAGCACCGGCATGATGAAGGACACGCCGGGATGGGCCGGCAGTTCGGGCAGGGCCTGGGGCGCCAGCGCGCCGACCGGGGAATGTGTCACTTGTGCTTCTCGTATTCCTTCACGACGTCTGCGGTGGGCCCATCGGCGCGCAGATCGCCCTTCTCGATCCAGATGGTGCGGTTACAGGTATCGCGGATCGATCGCATCGAATGCGACACCAGGAAGACGGTTCCGGCATTCTCGCGGATATCGCGGATGCGTTTCTCGGAGCGCTGCTGGAACTGCTTGTCACCCACGGACAGGGCCTCGTCGACGATCAGGATCTCGTAGTCCCTGGCCGTGGCAATCGCGAATTTCAGGCGCGCGGTCATACCGGAGGAATAGGTGCGCATCGGCAGGTCGATGAACTTCTCCAGCCCGGCGAACTTCACGATGTCGTCGTACTTCGATTCGATGTCCTCCCGGCTCATGCCCATCGCCAGGCCGCCCAGGATGACGTTCTGGGAGCCCGACAGGTCCCGGATCAGCGCCGCGCCGACGCCCAGCAGGTTGGGCCTGCTGTTGGCGTAGACGGCACCGCGGGTGGGCGGGATCAGCCCGGTCAGGGTGCGCATCAGGGTCGACTTGCCCGAACCGTTGGAGCCGATGACGCCGATCGATTCGTTCGCGTGCGCGACGAAGGAGATGCCCTTGAGCGCGTGCACGGTCTTCATCGAGCGGCCGCCACTGCGCTTGAGCATGCCGGCCAGGTCGTTGCCCGCGACCCGTTTGCCGGTGGCCAGGGTCTTGAACTCGATGTGCAGATCGTCGCAGATGACGATCGGTTGGTCCTTCTCCGGCTGTGCGGTGATCACACCGAGGCTGCCGGTGGTGGGGCGCGGTTCGCGGAACGGGCGCTCCTTGACCTGTACAGGAACGGGCGTGGGCTGAGCGGCCGGCTCCGGGTTGCGGGCGCGCGCGGCCTCCAGGGCCTGCGCCTGCCACGCCTCGTCCGCCCGAATCGCGGCGACCCGTGCGGAACGGGGCCGCGGCAGCTCACTCTGCGCGTCCTCGGCCCCCGCCGGCACGGGAACCGGGCGGTCGGCCGGGCGGACACCCGTCAGGATGTACTCCCAGTCCTCTTCCCAATCGTCATTCGCGCCCATATCGCTCCTCGGCCTTCCAGAAGTACACGGTGCCGACGACCAGCATGACGACGGACCAGATGGCCAGCATCCACCACATCGAGGGGTCGTAGGGATGGTCGGCCGGCAGCAGGAGGCCGCGGGCGATCGACAGCACCTCGTTGAGTGGATGCCAGGGGTAGATCGCCTCCAACACGGGGTGGCCCGCGACGATCCGCTGCGGGTCGAAGAACACGCCGGAGGTGTAGAAGATCATCCGGGAGATGAAGGGGGTGACCTGGCTCAGATCGTGGAAGTGCACTGTCAGGCGGGCGAAGATGAGCGCCACGCCCATGTTGAACATCGTGAACAGGACGATCAACCCGATCATGGCGAACCAGGACCAGCTGGGCCTGGCCCCGAAGATCATCGCGACGATGACCATGAGCAGCAGGGTCGGGATGAAGTTCAGCAGGTTCTGCGCCACCTGTGCGATCACCAGCACCATGCGGGGGAAGGGCAGGGTCTGGACCAGGGAGGTGTTCTTGATGATCGACTTCGAGCCGCCGGTCATCGAGGAGTTGAAGAACTCCAACATGAACACTCCGACGACCACATAGGGCACGAAGTTCGGGGGCCTCGAGCCGCCCAGGATCAATCCGAAGATGCAGCCGTACATGATGGCCGAGAGGATGGGGCGCAGCAGTACCCACGCCATTCCCAAACGGTTGCGCTCGTTCTCGCTCTTGATCCGGTACTTGGCGAGCGAGAGTGTGAAGTCACGGCGCTTCCACACCTCGCGCAAATACGCGAAGAGGTTCGGACGCGCACCGACACGCGAGAGCCCGTACTGGGCCGCCAGTTCAGCACTGGTCGTCATAGGCAGCTGCACACTTCCTTCGGCAAAGATAACCCTCTTAGTGTAGTCAGACCCACGGTTTTGGCCTAAGCCCCTGGATTGTGGCGTTGCTCAACGTGGTCTGTGGGCCGAATGTGGGTTCCTTCGGAAAGACCGGGCTTGCGCATTCGGTCGGACTTGCGCGCTTTGAGCGCCTTCTTCAACTCGAAGCCGTCGGCAGCTGCTTCGGCCCGGGTGATCCGCTCATCGCCGGCGAGCGCCAGGGCCTTCTTGGCGGCATTGTGCGCCGCCGGCGCTCCCAGGGTCTCGACCCCGGTCAGAGGCGCGTGCGGGTCCGCACCGCCGAACAGCAGCACCTGGCCGTCACCGGAGCCGAGGTCGCCCAGGACGATCGGCACGGCGGCGGTTTCCGCCGTGCCGCCCGGCTCCCCCACCGTGAAGAGCCGCAGTGGGCCCTGGAAGCTCCAATGCCAGCCGAGCTCGCACCAGACGGCCGCCGTGCCCGCGGGCTGCGCACGTTCTGCCAGGCGTGTGCCCAGCCAGGCGCCCTGACCGTTGGCCAGCGACTCCGAACCGTATGCGGGCTCGGCGTCGTCGATGAGCCGGGCGATATCACCGATCGCATAGACCTCGCCGCCGGCCCCGGCCACGCGCAGCCGCCGGTCGACCAACAGGTGCCCCTGAGGCGTGCGCTGCCATTCGTCGGGCAGGCCAGGGGGCAGGGCGGGCACGGCCCCGGTGGCGACCAGCCACAGCGCGTGGGCGCCGGCCGCGGGGGCCGGATCGTGTGCGGCGAAGGCGACACCGGCGGCACTGTGCAGCTCGCACAGGGCCAGGCGCATGGGGGTGCTCAGGCTCGTCACGGGCAGCTGCCCGCGCAGGTGGACAGTGGGGTGCGCACCGGCCTCGGCGGCGGCCCTGGCCATTTCCAGAGCCAGATAGCCCGAGCCGAGGACGCCGATATCGCGCACGGGCGCCACGTGGCCCGGCCCCAGCCCCAGGGCGGCGCGGGCGGCGAGCGCGGAGTCCGCGTCGAAGATCCGCAGTGCCCGCACGCCATCCAGCGCCGCCGGTACCGGGCGCGGGCGCATCCCGGTGGCCAGGACCAGGACGTCATAGGTCACGGTGGTGCCGTCGTCCAGGTGGATGGCGCCGGCCGCTGGTCTGTCCGGAGCCGCACCTGGCAGGGCCGGTTCGGGCACGGACTCGTCGATCCGGGTCACCGTGCCGGTGCGTCGGCGCACGCGGGGCGCGCCGTCCTGCGCTCCGTCGGCCAAGCCCCCCGGCCGGTCAGCGGGCCACAGTCGGGCGGGCTCCGCCTCGGGGTCGAACAGGGATTTCGACAGGGGAGGGAGCTCCACGGGGTCCGCCCGTGAGTCGATGAGGGTCAGATGTCCCGTCCGGGGGCCGGCCGCAGCCCAAGCGCGGGCCAGTGCGGTGCCGGCGGCACCCGCGCCCACCACCACCGTGTTCGGGGACGAATCGTTCTGCTCGGAGTTCGATTCCGGATCGACGCGTGCTGCCATACGGCCCACCCTAGCCGGTGGACTAGACTGCTTGGAATGAAGAAGCCTGTCTTCACGTTCACCGGCGGCAATGTCTCCAAACTGCTCGCCATCCCCAAATACGCGGGTTCCTTTCTGCTCTCGAAGTTCGTCCCGCGCAAGAGCGACCGTTGGGTGTTCGGCTCGGGCATCGGCGTGGGCGAGGGCGCCCTGGTCGTCGCCCGGCGCCTCAAGCGCGAGGACGCGCACGCGCAGATCAGCTGGCTGACCGCCGATGCCGACCAGGACCGCGCCGCTGCGGCAGAGGGCTTCGCCCCCGTGCGCCGGAAGTCGGCCGCCGGGTACTGGGCCACGCTGCGCGCCGGCCAGATCGTCATCACCCACGGCTTCGGCGACGCCAACCGCTACGGAGTCTTCGGCGGCTACGTCGTCCAACTGTGGCATGGCGTGCCCCTGAAACTGCTACACCTGGACTCCCCCTCCGTGACCAGTCTGCCGGGCGCCGCGGGGCGCCTGGCCCACCTGCTGGGACCCGCGCAGAAGATCCTGGCACGGATGTACTCCTATGGCGATCAGCAGATCTCCCTGTTCGTCGCCGGCGCCCCGGAGACCGCCAGGCGCCTGCGCTCGGCCTTCCGACTGGATCCCGGGAGGGTCCGCGTGCTGGGCGATCCTCGCGTGGACGAACTGGCCGCCCAGGCGGAGAGTCCGGCCAAAGCAGCCGCTGCCCGCGCGCGAATCCTCACGGTGCTGGGCCTGCCGGCGGAGACCTCGGGCCCGCTGGTGATCTACGCGCCCACCTGGCGCAACGGCGATGAGGACCCGGCGGTGCCCACCGATGCCGAGGTCGCCGAACTGCGCGCGGTGCTCGAGCGCATCGACGGGCATCTGGCGATCCGGCCGCACCGCCTGGGCTTCGGCCCCTATGAACGGGTCGCCTCCGGGCGCATCCACCTGTTGGGCTCGGACCTGATGCCCGAGGTGACCGGCGATCTGGGCGCCTTCGACGCGCTCATCACCGACTACTCCTCGATCGCGATCGACTACTCGGTGCTGGGCCGGCCGATCATCTGGTTCGCCCCCGACCTCGAGGTCTACGCCGCGACCCGCGGGCTCTACGAGCCCCTGGAGGACACGGTGGGCCCCGACGGCTCGGTGTTCCACACCTGGGGCACCACGCTGAACTATCTGGAACAGGCGCTCAGCTCCGGATCCACCGCCGGCCGGTTCGCCCACGCCGCCGCCGTGGACCTGTCCTATCGGTTCCACAGCTTCCCCAAGGGAGCCTCGGCGGCCCGGGTGCTGCGCCAGATCCGCCATGACCGGCTGCCGGAGTCACAGCTGGTGGAATCCGGCGGCGTGTTCTTCGAGAGCTTCTACGGCCGCCAGGTCTCGGACAATCCCCTGGCCATCGACGCCGAGGTGGCCCGCCGGTTCCCGGCCCTGCCCCGGTACTGGTCGGTCACCGACGAGGACGAACAGGTGCCCCAGGGGGCACAGGCCGTCCTGGTGGGCAGCCCCGAATGGTTCGCCGCCCGTCGGCGCTCACGCCTGCTGGTGGTCAACGACTGGCTGCGCTACGGCTTCCGGGCCCGCCGCGGCCAGCACGTGCTGCAGACCTGGCACGGCACGATGTTGAAGAAACTGGCGATCGCCAAGCCGGACGCCACCCTGCGTTCGAAATTCGCAGCCGCCAGGGAGTCGGGCCGCTGGGACCTGTTGTTGAGCCAGAACCCGCATTCGACCGCCGAATTCCGCCGCTGTTATGCCTACCGCGGTCCGATCCTGGAGACCGGTTATCCGCGCGACGACCGGTTGGTACACGCCCTGGACGAAACGGGCCGGCCCACCTGGCAGGCGCGCAGTGCTGCGGCCCGCGTGCTCGGCGCGGATCCGGAGACCCGCATCCTGGTCTACGTGCCGACCTGGCGTTACGAGGGGACCCGGCCGGTGGAGCTGCTGGATCCGCAGTGGCTGGCCGAACGCCTGGGCGCCGACTGGACGATCGTGGTGCGCGGGCACACCAGGGCCGCCGGCGGTGCCACCGCCCGTTCCACCCTGCGCGAGGTCGATTCCGAATCGGCCGAGCTCGAACCGGCCGGGCCGGCGCCGGCGGCCACCGTCGCCGAGGTCATCGACGCCTCCGCCCACCCGGATGTCGCAGATCTGTTCCTGGCCGCCGATCTGCTCATCACGGATTACTCCTCGGTCATGTTCGATGCGGCGATCACGGGCGTGCCAATGCTCTTCTTCGCCCCTGACAAGGACAGGTACGACGGGGAGCGCGGCTTCACCTTCGACTTCGACGCCGCAGCCCCCGGACCGGTTCTGACCGACCGGGAAGCACTCATCGGCCTGGTCGAGGCGCTGAGCGCCCAGGGATCCGATGCCGGCTGGGTGCGCGATTACGCCGAACGGGCCGCCGCCTGGCGGGAGCGCTTCATCGTCCACGACGACGGCCACGCGGCCGCCAGGGTGGTCGACGACCTGGTCGAGCGCGGCTGGCTGGGCTGAGCCGTTGGCCGGTCTGAACCGTTAGGGTGGGGGCATGTTACCCACCGTGATGTTCGTGTGCACCGGCAACACCTGCCGTTCCCCCGTGGCCGAGCGCCTGGCCGCCCTGCTCGATCCCGACACCCGCTTCGTCTCCACCGGAACCTATGCGATCTTCCCGTCGATCGATGCGGATATGGCGGCCCAGTTACGTCGCCTGGGCGGTGACGACACCGGTTTCAGCGGCACCCAGCTCAGCGCGGCCAATGCCGCCGCGGCCGATCTGATCGTGGCGCTGACCCGCGAACACCGGCGCTTCATCGTCGAGTCCCTGCCGGGTGCGGCCGAGCGCACCGTGATGCTCAAGCCCTATGCCAGGGCGGTCGCCGCAGGCCAGGCCACGGCCTGGAATCCACCGGCGGACCTCGCGGCCGGGGTCAACGGCGACTCCTCCGACGATGTGGCCGATCCCTACCGGCTGGGCTGGAACGAGGCGGAGCGCGCCGCGGATGAGATCCACGACGCGCTCCGGACGATCCTGCGCCTCTAGTCCGGCGCAACCGGGGTGGGACGGAAGCCGTCCCGCCCCGGCGACACCGACCGTAGGTCACTTCATGGCGTTGCCGGCCGAACCCAGTTGGCCGGCGGCCAGGGTGATGCGCGCGGCCATACCGGCCTCGCCCGCCTTGCCCCAGGCACGCGGGTCGTAGGCCTTCTTGTTCCCGACCTCGCCGTCGATCTTGAGCACGCCGTCGTAGTTCTTCAGGATGAAGTCGGCCACGGGACGCGTGAAGGCGTACTGGGTGTCGGTGTCGATGTTCATCTTCACCACACCGTAGGACACGGCCGCCGCGATCTCCTCGGCCGAGGAGCCGGAACCACCGTGGAACACCAGGTCGAAGGGCCGGTCCACACCGAACTTCGCACCCAGCTCGGCCTGGATGTCTTTCAGGATCTCCGGGCGCAGCTTGACGTGGCCGGGCTTATAGGACCCGTGCACATTGCCGAAGGTCAGGGCGGTCAGATAGCGGCCCTTCTCCCCCAGGCCCAGCTTCTCGATCGTCGCCAGACCGTCGGCGGCGGTGGTGTAGAGCTTCTCGTTGATCTCACCGGTCACGCCGTCCTCTTCGCCGCCCACGGCACCCACCTCGATCTCCAGGATCTGGTGGGCTGCATGGGTCAGTTTCAGCAGGTCGGCTGCGATGTCGAGGTTCTCCGGGACCTCGATCGCCGAGCCGTCCCACATGTGCGACTGGAACAGCGGGTCCTGGCCGCGGTCGACCCGCTCCTGGGAGATCGCGATGAGCGGCTTGACCCAGGTGTCGACCTTGTCCTTCTGGCAGTGGTCGGTGTGCAGCGCCACCTTCACGGGGTAGTTCTTGGCAACGGTCGCGGCATACTCGGCCAGGGCGACCGAACCGGTAATGCGGTCCTTGATGGTCGAGCCGGAGGCGTACTCCGCACCGCCGAAGGACAGCTGGAGGATGCCGTCGGATTCCGCCTCGGCGAAACCGCGCAGGGCTGCGGTGACCGTCTGCGAGGAGGTCACGTTGATGGCCGGGTAGGCGAAACCGCCCTCCTTGGCTCGATCGATCATTGCCGCGTATTCGTCGGGACTTGCGACGGGCATGGGTTCTCCTTAGTTCGGTGGGGCCGGATACTGCTCCCCATCTTTTCAAATGAGCCCCACCATGTCACGCCACCGGCCCCTGCGATCCGCTCAGCGGAGCCGATCGGCCGCCGCGTGAACCGCCCGCGAACCGGCGTGGGCGACCCGCCCCGGGGTGTGCGCGATCCGGGAGCCCGCAGCCCGCAGCCGGTCGCGCTTGCGCACGCGCACGACCTCGGACCCGTCCAGATCGAGCACCTGGCGCGAGGGCGAGGCCCCGGACAGCTTGCGCGCCACCAGCAGGACGGCCACGCCCAGGCAGATGAAGACCACGCCCAGCAGGGCCGGCGCGCGGTAGCCCAGACCCGCCGAGATCAGCACCCCGCCCAGGAAGGCGCCCAGGGCGTTGGACATGTTGAATGCCGAGTGGTTCAGCGCCGCCGACAGGCTGGGGGCGTCATAGGCGTCGCGGAACAGCCGGGCCTGCAGCGAGGTGGCGAACAGATTGCCGCCGGCGGCCAGCAGGAACAGCCCGGGCAGCACCACGACGGCGTGGCCCATGAACAGTCCCAGACACACCAGCACGAGGGCCAGGCCACCGAGCGCCCAGAAGGCCGCCCGGTCGATCGACTTGTCGATCAGGGGGCCCGCCACGAAGGCACCACAGGTCATGCCGACGCCGTAGAGCGCCAGGACCCAGGGCAGGACGGCAGGCGGCAGGCCCGCGACATCGGTCACAATGGGCGAGACGTAGGTGTAGACGGCGAACTGTCCCATGTTCCCGATCGAGCCGGCCACCAGGGCCAGCCAGACGGCGGGCCGTTTCAGGGTCGCGAACTCGCGGCGCACCCCTGCCGGGGTGTAGGCGATGTGTTCGGGCAGGCAGGCCTTGAGCGCCACCAGGGTGAACACTGCGACCACGACGACCAGTCCGTAGGCCGCCCGCCAGCCCAGGTTCGCCCCCAGCCAGGCCGCGATCGGCACGCCCACGATGTTCGCCACGGTCATGCCCATCCCCACCCGGGCCATCGCCCGGCCGCGCCGTTGCGGTTCGACCAGCGAGGCAGCGACGACCGCGGCAGTGCCCAGGTAGCCGCCGTGGGGCAGCCCGGAAAGGAAGCGGGCACCCAACAGCACCTCCATGTTCGGCGCCAGCAGTGCCACCACATTGCCCGCGGCGAACAGGCCGATGAGCGCCAACAACAGCGGTTTGCGCGGCAGCCGGGTGGTCAGCGAGGCCAGTAGAGGTGCGCCCACCACAACGCCAAGGGCGTATGCGGTGACGGCACGGCCCGCCTGCGGGATGCTCGCGCCCAGATCGTCGGCCAGCAGGGGCAGCACGCCCATGGTGGCGAATTCGGTGGTGCCGATGCCGAAGCCACCCAGGGCCAGGGCGGTCAGCGCCAGCACCAGGCGGCGGTCGGTGGAAGTGGAAATGGCCAAAGCGCTCCTTCTGGGCCGGTGGCGGTCGGGATCCGAGATCTGTGATGACTGTGCGGATGACTGTGCACTCCGGGCAACACGGATAGACCCTGGGAACGCGCCGGGGCGCACTCGTGGCAGGGTCTGCAGCATTGCGGGAGGTGGTCCGATTGGACCGATGAATCAATTCTCCACCCCGCCGGGGCGGTCTGTGAAGGGGTTTCCGGTGGTTTTCGAGCCTGCTTCCCTGTGCAATCGGGCACACGGTCTGCGCGCCGATCCCCACGAGTGCGCATGGGTTGTCGAGAGGGCCCAGAATAAGACCATGACAGACACCGACTCGACCGGCGCCGACTTCCTCATCATCGGCGAGGCCGTCATCGACATCGTCCGCCCGGCCCACCATCCCGACGGCTCCCACGATGTGGAACACGTGGGCGGTTCCCCGGCCAATGTCGCCCTGGGCCTGGCCCGGCTGGGCCACCGGGTCCGCTTGGCCACCGCGCTGGGCGCGGTTGCGGGGACCGGCCCCGATCGGCACGCCCGCCGGATCGCCGAAAGGCTGGAGGCATCCGGAGTGAACATCGACGCGGGATCCCATCGGCTGGCGCGCACGCCCACCGCGCTGGCCACCCTGGACGAGGCGGGATCCGCACAGTACCGCTTCGACCTGGCCTGGGAGTTCGACCCCGCCGCCCACCCAGCGCCCACCGGCCACGTCCACACGGGTTCCATCGCGACCTTCCTGGAGCCCGGCGCCACCGCCCTGGTGGACTACCTGCGCGGGCTGCGCACAGGATCCGACGGGATTGCCGCCGCCCACGGCACGCACCCCAGCATCAGCTTCGATCCGAACATCCGGCCCACCCTGGTGGGATCGCGGGAGGAGGCCAGGGCCCGGACCGAGGAGATCTGCGCGCTGGCCGATGTCGTCAAGGCCAGCGATGAGGACCTGGCCTTCCTCTACCCCGGGGTGCCACTGACACGGGTCATGCGCGACTGGGCCGGGCTGGGCCCGGCCCTGGTGGTCATCACCCGTGGCGGTGCCGGGGCCCTAGCCTGCACCGGCGGTCGGGTCGTCGAACTGCCCGCCTCCCCCACCGCGGTCGTCGACACGGTCGGCGCGGGCGATTCCTTCATGGCGGGATTGCTCTCGGGCCTGGCCGATGCAGGCGCCCTGGGTCCGTGGGGCCCCGAGCGCACGCGGCGCCGGCTCGATCCGGCCGACTGCCTGCCGGCCCTGCAGCGGGCGCTGGCCGCGGCCTCGGTCACGGTCGGGCGCGCCGGCGCCGATCTGCCCCTGCGGTGCGAATTAGGGGCCTGAAGCTCCCGTTGCCTTCGAGAGCATAAGCGGCTTAGACTCGGAGATGTCTAAACTGAACGAACGATCGAGGAAGTTCCATGGATAATCTCCTGAACAAGGAAGAACTCGAATTCGCAGAGCACATGCGCGAGTTCTATCGCACCGAAATCCCAGAGGACATCCGGTACCGCCAGGCCATCGGCAGCGAAGAGGGCACCCACGACGATGTGGTCGCCACGCAGCGGATCCTCAACAAGCACGGATACGCCGTGCCCAACTGGTCCGTCGCCTCCGGCGGTCAGGACTGGACCCCGGTCCAGCGCCACATCTGGCTCAACGAGATGCAGCTGGCCTGCGTGCCCCAGCCCCTGGCCTTCAACGCCTCCATGGTCGGCCCGGTCATCGACACCTTCGGCTCGCAGGAGATCAAGGACCGTTTCCTGCCAGCGACGGCGAACATCGACATCTGGTGGTCGCAGGGCTTCTCGGAGCCCAATGCGGGTTCCGACCTGGCCTCGCTGAAGACCTCGGCTGTCAAGCAGGGCGATAAGTACATCGTCAACGGCCAGAAGACCTGGACCACGCTGGGCCAGTACGGCGACTGGATCTTCACCCTGGTCCGCACCGACCCGAACGTCAAGAAGCAGGCCGGCATCTCCTTCCTGCTCATCGACATGAAGTCCCCGGGCCTGACCGTGCGCCCGATCCAGCTGATCGACGGCGGCCACGAGGTCAACGAGGTCTTCTTCGACAATGTCGAGGTACCCGTCGAGAACCTGGTGGGCGAGGAGAACAAGGGCTGGACCTACGCCAAGTTCCTGCTGGGCAATGAGCGCACCGGCATCGCCCGGGTGGGCGAGTCCCAGGTCAAGCTGGCCCGCGCCAAGGCCTATGCCGCCGCCACCAAGACCGCCAAGGGCTCCCTGCTGAACGACCCGGCCTTCTCCGCGCGCATCACCACAATCGAAGCCGAACTCAAGGCCCTCGAGTTCACACAGCTGCGCATCCTGTCGACCCAGGTCGCCGGTGCCGACAAGCCCGACCCCCGGTCCTCGATTCTGAAGCTGCGCGGTTCGCGCCTGCAGCAGGACATCACGGAACTGCTCACCGACATCGTCGGCCCGCAGGGACTCGACTTCGTCGACTCCCGCGAGGTCCGCACCAAGTTCACGACCCTGCCCCACGGCGCGGCCGATGCGCTCAAGACGTACTTCAACTACCGCAAGGTGTCGATCTACGGCGGCTCGTCCGAGGTACAGCTCGGCATCATCTCGAAGGCCCTGCTGGGCCTGTGACGGCCCGACGTTAAGAGGAGGAACACATTTCATGGATCTTGAACTCACCGACATCCAGCAGGAACTGGGCGCGACCGTTGCCCGCCTGCTCAAGGACAAGTACGACGCGTCCGCCCGTGAGGCCATCCTGGCCGGCGAGCTGGGCTACAGCGAGGAGATCTGGCAGCAGTTCGCCGAACTGGGCCTGACCTCGCTGACCATCCCCGAGGAATTCGGCGGAGCCGGCATGGGCTTCGGCGAGGTCGCCGTGGTGATGGAGGAATTCGGCAAGGCGCTCGTGCTCGAGCCCTACGTCCCCACCGTCATCCTGGGCGCCGGCCTGGTCGAGGCGCTGGGCACCGACGCCCAGAAGGAGGAGATCCTCCCCGCCGTGGCCGAGGGCGCGAAGAAGCTGGCGTTCGCCGGCTATGAGCCGCTGGCCCGCTACGAGCTGGCCAGCCCGTCCACCACCTTCGCCGACGGTGTGCTCAACGGCGAGAAGGTATCGGTGTGGGGCGGCGACGCAGCCGACACCTTCATCGTCTCGGCGAACAACGACGGGGTGCTGTCCCTGTTCCTCGTCGATGCCGCTGCTGCGGGCGTCACCGTGGACCCGCGCCGCCAGGCCGACGGCCTGGGCAGCGCAGCGGTGCTCTTCGAGAACGCCCCTGCCACCCCGCTGGGCGCGGGCGACCCGAGCGCCGCACTGGAGTACGTCATCGACACCGCCAATGCGGCACTGGCCGCCGAAGCGGTGGGTGCGATGGAGTCCGCATTGGCCATGACCGCGGACTATCTGAAGACCCGCGAGCAGTTCGGCGTGGCGATCGGCACCTTCCAGTCGCTGCAGTTCCGCGCCTCGGAGTGCTACGCCCTGCTCGAGGACGCCAGGTCGATGGCCCTGTACGCGAAGCTGGCGATCGTCCAGGACCCCGATGGCACCTCCAAGGAACGCCACCGCGATGTGCTGGCGGCCAAGCTCGTCATCGACAGCTCCTCGCGCCACATCATGCAGGAGTCGATCCAGCTACACGGCGGCATCGGCATGACGATGGAGTACCCGATCGGACACTACGCCAAGCGCCTGACCGTCATCCCGCGCACCTTCGACGAGCAGGGCACGGTCAACCAGGAGCTGGCCGATCTGGGCGGCCTGGTGGAGCCGGCAGCAGCCGATCTGTAACATCCGCTGCGCCGTACCCCGGCCGCACACCTCACTGGGGCCGATGAATCACGCTGATTCCTCGGCCCCAGTGGCGTATCGGCACACGGACGCATCCACCACACCCGGCAAAGGAGAATCGAGAACCATGAGCACCAAGAATCAACGCTTCATCCTGGCGGCCCGCCCGCAGGGCCTGCCCGGCCGCGAACACCTCCACTTGGAGGAGACCGAGGTCCCGGTCCCCCGCGATGGCCAGGCCCTGCTGCGCACCTTGTACCTGAGCCTGGACCCGTATATGCGCGGACGCATGTCCGACGCCCGGTCGTATGCCAAACCGGTTGAGATCGGCCAGACGATGGTCGGCGCCACCGTCGCCGAGGTCGTCGAATCCCGATCCACCGCGGTCAGGGCCGGCGACATCGTGCTGGCCTACGGCGGCTGGCAGACCTTCTCCGTACAGCCCGCAGACACGCTGCGCGTCCTCGATGCCTCCGTGGCACCTGTGACCACGGCACTGGGCGTACTGGGCATGCCCGGTTTCACCGCCTACTCCGGCCTGCTGGCCATCGGCCGCCCGCAGCCCGGTGAGACCGTGGCGGTGGCCGCCGCCACCGGCCCGGTGGGCCTGACGGTGGGCCAGATCGCCCGTCTCAAGGGCGCCAGGGCGATCGGCATCGCCGGTGGGCCCAAGAAGACCGCGCTGTTGGAACAGGTCGGCTTCGATGCGGCCCTGGACCACCGGGAACCCGATCTGCGGGGACGGCTCAAGGCCGCCGCGCCCCAGGGCATCGACGTGTACTTCGAGAACGTCGCCGGCCCCGTCTGGTGGGATGCTGTGCTGCCGCGTTTGAACACCTTTGCGCGCGTTCCCGTGTGCGGCCTGGCAGCACAGTACAACGGCGTGGACCACCCCACCCCGGCCGGCACCGGGGAACGGCTGATGAACGCGGTCCTCACGCGCAGTCTGACCCTCCGCGGGTTCATCCAGAGTGAGTTCGTCGAATCGATGGAGGCGGACTTCCTGCGCGAGATGACCGAGTGGGTGGCAAGCGGCCGGGTGAAGTACCACGAGGACATCACGGACGGCTTCGAGCACACCCCCGAAGTCTTCGCTGGGATGCTGCAGGGCAAGAACTTCGGCAAGACGATCATCCACGTCGCCGACTGACCCCCTTCGGCAGTGGCTCCACACTGGCACCTGTGGCTCGATAACTCACGACTTATCGAGCCACAGGCCCCTTTGTGGAGCCACCGGCAAGGCGCGGGCACTTACCCGAGGGCGCCCGACTCGCGAGGCCCCCGATGGGGTTGCTGCGGGGTCAGTTCACCCGCTGGCCGAATTCGTGCCTGCGGATCCAGGCGTGCATCGCGATCGCGGCCGCCGCTGCCGCATTCATCGACCGGGTCGACCCGTACTGCTCGATCGACAGCACGGCCCGGCATGCCGCATGGGCCTCGGGGGTCAGCCCCGGACCCTCCTGCCCGAACAGCAGCACGCACCGCTCGGGCAGCTCATAGGTCTCCAGCTGCTGGGAGTCGGGGAAATTGTCGATCCCGATCAGGGCCAGCCCGTTCTCCTCACACCAGGCGGCGAACTCCTCGACGCTGCCATGGTGGTGCACGTGTTGGTACCGATCGGTCACCATCGCCCCGCGCCGGTTCCAACGGCGCCTGCCCACGATGTGCACAGCCGCCGCGTTGAAGGCGTTGGCGGTGCGCACCACGGATCCGATGTTCAGATCGTGCTGCCAGTTCTCGACGGCCACGTGGAAGCCGTGGCGCCGCGTGTCCAGGTCCTCGATGATCGCGTCCATCGTCCAGTAACGGTAGCCGTCGAGCACATTGCGGCGGTCGCCCGTGCGCAGCAGTTCCGGATCGTAGCGCTCGTCGTCGGGCCAGGGGCCCTCCCAGGGGCCGAGGCCGACCTCCGGTGTCGTGCCCCCGGGCACCTCTGGGGTCGGAGCCGTCGTGGCGGGGGCCCCGGGCCCCGGAACCGGGGTCGCCCCGGCGTCCGCGCTCACTTGGCCTCGGGCTCCTCGGCAGCGGCGTCCGCTGCGTCATCGGCCGCGGACTCCTTGGCCGCCGCACCCGTGCGGTCCTTGGCGGTGGCCGTGAGCTTCTTGCTCTTGCGGGCCCTGGCCAGCTTGCCGGACCGGCCGGTGCCTGCCAGCAGATTCTTCTCATAGGCCGCCGAGGCCATGGCGCGCAGCACCAGCCCCACCACGACCGCGATGACCAGGGACACCAGGCCGACCCACCAGTCGGTCTGACCGCTGAGGTACAGCTTGGGAATGGCCACGGGCGCTGTCAGCGGGATGTAGCCCAGCACCTTCAGAACCAGTGAGTTCGCTGCGAAGAACATCGGCAGGAACGCACCCACCACGACCAGTACACCCGTGACCAGGTAGAACACCTTCGTGGAGCGGCGGCCCGACAGGCTGCCGGCCCACAGATACAGCGAGGGGAACACCAGGGCGGCGGCCAGGTAGACGGTCAGTCCCCAACCAAGGCCCGGCAGCATCTTGACCACCGGCTGGCTATAACCCAGGATCGACATGCCCAACAGCAGGATGACATAGGCCAGCAGGATGTAGATGAGGGCCGGGGTGAGTGCCCCGGTGACCCGGCCGCGCGCGATCGAGCGCACGGGCACTGCGGCGGCCATCACCTCGGAGATCCGACTGCGCTTCTCCAGCCGCAGAGTCTGGTAAACCGCCTGGCCCAGGCTCAGGAAGGCGATGATCGTCAGCGCCACCAGGCCCCACAGCACCGGAGTGGCCAGCTTCTGCGATACGGCCGGGGCGTTGAGCAGGGTGACACTGGGCTTGGGCGAGAGCTTGTCGATGATGTCGGAGGGCTCCTGGTCCAGGGCGATGAACGAGGAGGTCCCCGTCGTCTGGTCCTGGATATAGGCGGCGTCGGCCTTGCCCTCGCGCACAGCGTCCTGAGCGGCCTGGACCGATTCGACGTCGAGCACCTTCATGCCGAGCTGCTGCTCGGCCATCTGCTCCTGGCCCTTGACGCCCATCATCGCCAGCGTCTTCTCCGACGCATCGCCACCACCGGATGACGCCTTCGCCTGGTTGAAGCCGACGATCAGGGCCGCCAGCACGCCCAGCGCGATGACGAGCACCGCGACGATGAACAGTGGGCTCTTGGCCACCGCCTGGGTGTCCCTGTTGCCCACCAGCCAGGCGGCCTGACTCGGTTTGAGTTCGCGGAACTCGCTGACCAGACCGGTCGCGGGTTCGTCACCGGTGAGCACCAGATCGGCCAGCTCCTCCGGTACCTCTTCGCCGGGGAAGGTCTGCAGGGGCGCATCGCCCACGGCAGCTCCCAGGTCCTCGGGATCGTTCGCTCCGGCGCCGGGCGCCTTATCGTCTTTTTCACTCACTCAGATCAGCTCCCCGAACATCTCGTCCATTCCCGGTCGGTGGGGACCGAAGGCGCGTAGCCCCGGCAACCCGGCGACCGCCTCGCTCGCCTGTTCTGCGGTCTGCGCCGCGAACTGGATCGTGGCGCCGATCGCGGCGACCTCGGTGATCCCCCGCGCACCCTCCAAACGGGTCACGGCCCGTTCCGCCTGTCGCTCGGCGCTCAATTCCACCCGGTACCCGGCCTGCTCGGCCTGCAGCTCGGCCAGCGTGCCCGCGGCCACCACCTTGCCGGCCGACAGCACCACCAGATCGTCCGCGACCCGGCCGGCGCCGGCGGCGTCGCTCGTGGTGAAGATGACGGGCACGCCCGAGGCCGCATGATCGCGCAGCAGGGAGAACACCAGGTCCAGGCTCTCCTCGTCGAGCCCGGAGAAGGGCTCGTCGAGCACCACCACGTCCGGATCGGCGGCCAGCGCGCCGGCCACATCGACGCGTGCGGCCTCGGCCCCGGTCAGCTGGTGCAACGGGGCGTAGGCGCGGTCGGACAGTTCGAGGCGCGAGAGCAGGGCGATCGCATTGTGTTCGGCCGCACCCAGGGTCATCCCGTGCAGGCGGGCGAAGAACACGATCTGGTCGAGCACCTTCATATCCGGATAGCCGCCGCGCTCGCCGGGCAGATAACCGAAGTTCTGCCGATCGCCGTAGCCCAGTTCCGTGCCCTCGAGGCTGATCGTGCCCTCGAAGTCGAGCAGGCCCATGATCGCGCGGGCCAGTTCCGTCCGTCCCGAACCGCGCCGCACGAGAACCCCGGTGATGCGGCCGGGGGCCGCCTGCAGGGAGACGTCGTCGAGCCAGGTCTTCCGGCCGGATTTCACCGTGATACCAGATAGTTCAAGCAAAGCCGTTCCTTCGTTGGTGTTGTTGGGCCCGCCCCGGACTCAGTCCAGTCCGAGGTCCGCGGTCGTCAGCGCCGACAGGTAGGGAATCCCCTGGGCCTCGACGCGTTCCTTGGCGCCGGTGTTGCGGTCCATGACCACGACCACCGCGACGACCTGCGCGCCCGCCTCCTGCAGGGCCTCGACCGCGGTGAGCACCGAACCTCCGGTCGTCGAGGTGTCCTCCACCGCGATGACCTTGCGGCCGGCCACATCCGGTCCTTCGACCCGACGCCCCATGCCGTGCTTCTTGGCCTCCTTGCGGACCACGAAGGCGTCCAGTGGGGTACCGCGGACCACCGAGCGGTGCATCACCGCGGTGCCCACCGGATCGGCGCCCATGGTCAGACCGCCCACGGCGTCGACCCGATCGAGTAGGTCGTTCTCCGCCAGCACGTCGAGCACGATGTCGCCGACCAGCGGGGCCGAACGGTGGTCCAGCGTGACCCGCCGCAGGTCCAGATAGTAATCGGCCTCCCGTCCCGAGGACAGGGTGACCTTCCCGCGGACAACCGCGAGTTCGTCAATGAGGGCGAGGAGTTGAGAGCGCGTATCCGCCGCGTGGTTCTGTGCCATGGTGCCCATTCTATTTGGATGGGGATCCCCGTGTGCGCAGGCGGGACTCAGACTCGCCGCCCGGACCGAGTCCGGAAGAGTCCCCTGAACAGTGTTCATGACCTAAGTTGACGCAGTCCTGAACGGTGTTCAATAGTGTGGGCATGACACTCACACGACAAGCGCACACACCATCGGCCCCGGGCGATTCCCCGGACCTCGAGGCCATCGCCACCCGCGCCATTCAGGGCTCCCCCGCCACTGCCGACGAGGCCCTGGCCATTCTGGGACTACCCGATTCCGCCCTACTCGACGCAGTCCACGCGGCCGGGCGCGTCCGCCAAGCCTTCTTCGCCAACCTGGTCAAGGTCAACTATCTGGTCAACCTCAAGTCCGGCCTGTGCCCGGAGGACTGCGGCTACTGCTCCCAGCGCCTGAACTCCGGTGCCGGGGTTCTCAAGTACTCATGGCTGAAGCCCACGGAGGCCGCCAGGCAGGCGGGCTTCGGGCTGGCCGGTGGGGCCAGCCGGGTCTGCCTGGTCGCCTCGGGGCGCGGGCCGACGGATCGCGACGTCAACCGGGTCGCCGATATGGTCGGTGCGATCAAGGAGGAGAATCCCTCGGTCGAGGTCTGCGCCTGCCTGGGACTACTCAAGGACGGACAGGCCGAACGCCTTGCCGCAGCGGGGGTCGACGCCTACAACCACAACCTCAATACAGCGCGCTCGCACTACCCCGACATCTGCTCCACACATTCATACGATGACAGGGTGGACACCGTGGCCCGCGCCAGGGACGCCGGGCTCTCTCCGTGTTCGGGCCTGATCGTGGGCATGGGCGAAACCGATGAACAGCTCGTCGAGGCGATCACGGCACTGCGCGCGATCGAATCCGATTCGATCCCGGTGAACTTCCTCATCCCCTTCGACGGCACACCCCTGGCCGGAACGAACGAGCTCGATCCCCGCCGCAGCCTGTTGATCCTGGCGGTTGTGCGCCTCATGTGCCCTGATCGGGAACTGCGGATCGCCGGCGGCCGTGAGCTCCACCTGCGCAGCCTGCAGCCGCTGAGCCTGCACGTGGCGAACTCCCTGTTCCTGGGCGATTACCTGACCAGCGAGGGCCAGGACGCGCAGGCCGACCTCGACATGATCGTCGACGGTGGATTCGAGGTCGTGGCCCAGACCGATACCGCGGGCCTGCGCGCCGAACTGGCGGCGCACCGGGCAGCCCACGCGGCCGCGACCGAACCCGGTGAGGCCGCACAGGGACCGGCCCGGCCCGCGGACGAAACCGGAAACACGCACTCCCCGATGCCGTGCGGCAGGCCGGTGCCCAACGGCCCAGGGGCGACCCGTGCAACCGGGGACGGACGCGTACTGATCCCTGCGATCCGCACCCGTGGCGCCGGGACCGAGGCGCCACCCAATTCCTGAGGCGCCGTCCCGTTCTCGGCGTCGACGCCCCGAGCGGCGAAAAGGCCGATGAATGAAAAGCGACCCCGGGGAGCGCAATGCTCAACCCGGGGTCGCAATCGGCACTCCCCTCGAGTACCTTGGACGCATCCCCACACGTCCATGGTCCATTCGATCCCCACCAAATGAACCGGTATAACCATAACCCGAACAGTCGTCCGATGACAAGTGGCCAAAAGGTAATTTAATTCGTTCAATAACCTTTTGACCTGGAAAAACATCGTATGTGAGCGCTCAGCACCCGAGTCGAACCAGAATACTCAAGAAACTCACATTCTGTTCCGAGTCGAATCCCATAGGCGATTCACCTGAATGTCATCGCCGCCATACATTCCCGTCATCCGCGACCGCATCCGAGGGCCACTGCCCGGCCGGCCCCGCGCCCCATCCCGGACGGTCCGACCGCCAGTAGACTGGATGGATGCGAATAGCGACGTGGAATGTGAACTCCGTCAGGGCCAGAGCCGAACGGATCGGGGCCTTCCTCGACCGTTCCGAGGTCGACGTTCTGGCGATCCAGGAACTCAAGTGCAAGGACGAGCAGTTCCCCGAAGAGGTCTTCACCTCCCGCGGCTACCAAGTGGCCTTCCACGGGCTCAACCAGTGGAACGGCGTGGCCGTGGCCTCCCGGGTGGGTTTGGAGGACCCGCAGATCGGGTTCGCCGATATGCCGGGCTTCGGCCCGGAGGGCTGGGGACCCGATGCCCCTGCGGAGGCGCGGGCGATCTCCGCCGTCTGCGACGGGGTACGCGTGTATTCCCTCTACGTACCCAACGGCCGGGAACTGACCCACCCGCACTACGCCTACAAACTCGACTGGCTGGCCCGACTCCGCGATGTCTGTGCCACCACCCTGCGGACCGATCCCACCGCACAGTTCTGCCTGGTCGGCGATTTCAATGTCGCGCCCTTGGACATGGATGTCTGGGACATGGCCGAATTCGACGGCGCCACCCACGTCTCCGAACCCGAACGCCGGGCCTTCCAAGAACTGCTTGACACCGGCCTGCGCGAGGTCACCCGTCCCTTCACGCCCGGTCCCGGCGTCTATACCTTCTGGGACTACAAGGGCTTGAGTTTCCCCAAGAAGAAGGGGATGCGCATCGACTTCGAGCTGGCCAGCCCCGCCCTGGCCGAACGTGCCACCGCCGCGCTGATCGACCGCGACGAGCGCAAGGGCAAGGGCGCCTCGGACCATGCGCCCGTCATCGTCGACTACGCGGACTGATCCGGCGGGCCCGTCCGCCCAGAATGCACGGGACACACACGTCCGGACACACGGCGGCCCCGGGATCCTTCCGGTTCCCGGGGCCGCCGTGTGTCCGGACGACCGACTCGGTCCGCCCGATCAGCCCTCCACGTGCTCGGCCGTGATCGTCAGGCCGTCGAACTCATTGGGCCGGTCCACCACCACGGTATCGCCGTCGCGCACGGTCCCCGAGAGGATCTCGCGGGCCAGCTTGTCGCCGATCTCGCGCTGGACCAGGCGCCGCAGCGGACGCGCGCCGTACGCAGGGTCATAGCCCTCCAGTGCCAGCCATTCGCTGGCAGCGGGGCTGACCTGCAGAGTCAGCCTGCGCTCGGACAGCCGTGCCTGCATCGAGGCGATCTGCAGATCGACGATGCGGGCCAGTTCGTCCGTGGACAGCGCGTCGAACATCACCACATCGTCGAGCCGGTTGAGGAACTCCGGCTTGAACGAGCGGTTGACGACCTCCATGACCGCCTTGTGCTGTTCTTCGGCGCTCAGGGACTGATCGACCAGGAACTGCGAGCCCAGGTTCGACGTCAGGATCAGAATCGTGTTCCTGAAGTCAACCGTGCGCCCCTGCCCATCGGTCAGTCGACCGTCGTCGAGGACCTGCAGCAGGATGTCGAAGACGTCCGGGTGGGCCTTCTCGACCTCATCGAGCAGCACCACCGAATACGGCCTGCGCCGCACGGCCTCGGTCAGCTGGCCGCCCTCTTCGTAGCCGACGTATCCCGGGGGCGCACCGACCAGGCGGGACACGGAGTGCTTCTCCCCGTACTCGCTCATATCGATGCGCACCAGCGAGCGCTCGTCTTCGAACAGGAAGTCCGCCAGGGACTTCGCCAGCTCGGTCTTGCCCACGCCCGTGGGACCCAGGAACAGGAACGAACCCGTGGGACGATCGGGATCGGACACCCCGGCACGCGACCGGCGGATCGCATCGGAGACGGCCGCCACCGCAGCGGACTGGCCGATCAGCCGACGCCCGATGATCTCCTCGGCGTGCAGCAGCTTCTCGCGCTCGCCCTGCAACAGGCGCCCGGCGGGAATGCCGGTCCAGGCGGAGACGACTTCGGCGATGTCGTCGGGCCCGACCTGTTCATTGACCATCCGGGACCCGGTCCCCTCGCCCTGTGCGTCCTCGGCCTCGGCCGCGGCGATCTCCTTCTCCACAGCGGGGATCTCGCCGTAGAGCAGACGGCTGGCGGTCTCCAGGTCGGTGTCGCGGCGCGCGATTTCGGCCTGTCCGCGGAGATCGTCGAGCTTCTTCTTCAGATCACCGACCCGATTCAGCCCGGCCCGCTGGGTCTCCCAGGTGGCGTTGAGCCCGGCGAGCTCCTCCTGCTTGTCCGCCAGATCGGTCCGCAGTGCGGCCAGGCGTTCCCTGGAGGCCTCGTCGGTCTCCTTCGACAGCGCCATCTCCTCCATCTTCAACCGATCCACGGAACGGCGCAGCTGATCGATCTCCACCGGGGCGGAGTCGATCTCCATGCGCAGACGGCTGGCGGCCTCGTCGACCAGGTCGATAGCCTTATCCGGCAGCTGCCGATCGGTGATATAGCGATTGGACAGGCTGGCGGCGGCGACCAATGCGGAGTCTGAGATCGTCACCTTGTGGTGGGCCTCGTAGCGCTCCTTGAGCCCGCGCAGGATGGCCACGGTGTCCTCGACACTGGGCTCGCCCACGAAGACCTGCTGGAACCGGCGCTCCAGGGCGGGGTCCTTTTCGATGTTCTCGCGGTATTCGTCCAGGGTCGTCGCACCCACCAGGCGCAGCTCGCCCCTGGCCAGCATGGGCTTGAGCATATTGCCGGCGTCCATGGAGCCATCGCCCGTGGCACCGGCGCCGACCACCGTGTGGATCTCGTCGATGAAGGTCACGACCTGGCCGTCGGAGTTCTTGATCTCCTCGAGCACTGCCTTGAGGCGCTCCTCGAATTCGCCGCGGTACTTCGCACCGGCGACCATCGAACCCAGGTCGAGGCTGATGAGCGTCTTATCGCGCAGGGACTCGGGGACGTCGCCGGCGACGATCCGCTGGGCCAGTCCTTCGACCACCGCGGTCTTGCCCACACCGGGCTCGCCGATCAGCACCGGGTTGTTCTTGGTCCGGCGGCTGAGCACCTGGACCACCCGGCGGATCTCCGAGTCGCGGCCGATCACGGGGTCCAGCTTGCCCTCGCGGGCGGCGGCCGTCAGATCCGTGCCGTACTTCTCCAGGGCCTGGAAGGTCTCCTCCGGGTTCTCGCTGGTGACCTTGCGGCCCCCGCGGATGCCGGGCAGGGCCTCGAGCAGGCCATCGCGGGTGACGCCGGCCGCACGCAGCAGCTCGCCCACCCCGCCCTGGTCCGCGGTCGCCGCGATGAGCAGGTGTTCGGTGGAGACGAACTGGTCGCCCAGCCCCTGCATCTCCTTCTCCGCGTTCTGGATCAGCAGCAGGGTGTTGCGCCCCATCTGCGGATTGTTCACCGTGGCGCCCGAGGCCGCGGGCAGTTCCGCGACCAGTTCACCCGACCGCGCCGCCAGGGCACGGGGATCGGCCCCCAGGTGCTCGATCAGCGACGCCGCGATCGAGCCCTCCTGTTCCAGTAGTGCGCGCAGCAGGTGTTCCGGCTGCAGCTGGGCATTGCCACGCGTTGTGGCGTCCTGTACGGCGGTCTGCAGTGCCTCCTGCGACTTCGTCGTGAGTTTGGCGTCCATCTGGACTCCCCCTTCCAGGTTCTGAACCTCGTGAGTTCTATCGTCTCTGATTGTCTCAGTCTGCTCAGTCCAACGCCAGAAAAGTTGAGTCTATTCCGCTCAACCCACTATTTCTCGCCCGCCGGTCCCCTCGGCGCGGTCTTGGGGTCCTTCGTCGCATCCGCCGGGGGCGCGGCCTTGGCAGCCGCCTTGCGCGCTGCGGGACGCGGGCGGACCAGCGGCAGCGTCATGGTGGGAGTGGAGTCGCCCAACAGCACCGTTTGCAGGTCCAGTCGGCGCATCACCTGGTCGGCCGCCTCGGGGTCGACTCCGCGCTCCCCACGGCACCGCAGCACCTCGGCGCGGGCCGCATTGAGCGACAGCGTCTGGTACTTGGCGAAGACCGCATTGTGCTTCTGGATCTTCTTCAGGGTGGCCTCGCGTTCGACCCCCTCATCGCCGCCGGCCAGTTGGATCTGCAGGGTGCGCAAACGGGCGCGCAGCTCCTCGCGGATCTCCTCCGGCACGTCATCTGCGTGTTTGAGCGCGTTGAGCGAGGCGCGCCTGGCCCTGGCCGCGATCATCTGCTCCTGTTTGTGTTCGTTCTTCGCGACCACGCTGAGCTTGCGGACGGCAGCGGGGAAACTCAGCCCCGCACCCAGCAGGGTCACGCCCAGGACCATGACCACGACCATCAGCATCGCATCGCGGCCGGGGAAGGGTGATCCGTCCGCCGTGGTCATCGGCAGCGACAGCGCCAGCGCCAGGGTCGCCAGTCCCCTCATCCCGCCCCAGGTCATGATCGTCACGCCCTTGAGGTAGTTCTTCAGGCCGAACTGCTTCTGCGCCTTGCGGTCGACCAGGAGCATGACCACGCCGATCCACAGGAAGCGCAGGATGATCATGAACAGTGAGATGACCAGGCCCGCGCGTGCGGCCTCCCACAGATTGACGTTCGTATCCATGATGGTCGCACGCAGCTCGATGCCGATCAGCCCGAAGGCCACACCCGTGATGAGCATCTCCAGGACGCTCCACGTCGCCTCCTGCATCACGCGCTCCTCCGCGCGTTCTGCCACATCCTGGCGTCGCGTCTCCAGTGCGGCGACGACGACGGCGATGACCCCGGAAGCACCCACGTGTTCGGCCACCAGGTACACGGCGAAGGGCATGACCAACTGCGCAGTGGACCGGGCGACCGTATTGTGCGAGAACTTCATGAGCCACTTGACCAGGAAGGCCATGACGAAGCCCACCACCACGGCCAGCACAGCGGAGATCACGAACCGCGCGGTCAGCCAGCCGAAGTTCAGCTTCTCGCCGGCGACGGTCGCCGACACCGCCAGCTGGAAGATCACCAGGGCGGCCGCATCGTTGAACAGCCCCTCGCTCTGGAACACCTGCTGGATCTTGCGCGGCAGCGGAGCCGAGGCCGAAACCGCCTCGACCGCCACCGGGTCGGGTGGGGAGACCATGGCGCCCAGCGCGATCGCGGCCGTCACGCCGATGCCCGGTATCAGCCAGACCGCCGAGGCGCCCACGATCGCCACCGTCGCCGCCACCAGGCCGACGGCCAGGAACAGGATGAAACGCCAGGTGGAGCGGAAGAGCATCCACGAGGTCCGCTGCGCGGTGGCGTACAACAGGGGCGGCAGGAAGATCGGGAGGATGAGCTCCGATTCGATGTGAACCTTCTCCATCCCCGGGATCAGTGCGATGGCCGTCCCCAGAAAGACCATAAGGGCCGGCCACGGCAGCGACAGGCGTTCGCCGACCCCGACGACTATCACCGTGCCCATCCCCAGCAGAATCAGCAGGACGATCATCGACATACAGCTCTCCCCTTCCCCCGACTACCCGTGTCCTCCGGCACCCGCACGCGACGAACCGGCAGAACGGACGTCACGGGGCACAAAAAATCCTATAAGTACAAGTCACTCGGCTCCTGATTCATTCCATCAGACGAACATTTCCGTTGTTTTTCCCACCGCCTATACTGGGATATCGAATGTCCACAGTCGGTACCCGTGTGCCGACTCATCCGAATCGACAAGGAGTCACCATGGCGCAAGTCGGCGCTTACAAGGGCAACCACAACACCTGGATCACCATCATCGGCGTCGTGCTGATGGCGGTCTTCCTCCTCCTCTCCTTCTACCTCTTCGGCGGGATCGCGGGACAGGGCGACGACCCCCTGGAGGCCTGGTACCTCACCGGCGGTCTGCTCAGCTTCTGCCTGGCGCTGTTCACCGGCGTGGAGTTCATCCCGTGGATGGAGCGCCACTTCGGCAAGTGAGCCGTGAATCCCCAGACGACGGTCCCCCTGGTGCGCGCACCAGGGGGACCGTCGTCTGGGAGGCGAACTAAGATGATACCCATGGGCACAGAGACATCCGATCAGACCGACGATTTACACCTTGACCAGCAGCTTTGCTTCCCCATCACGGTGGCATCGCGCCTCCTGGTGCAGGCGTACAAGGGGCCGCTGGAGCCGCTGGGCCTGACGCATCCGCAGTACCTCGTAATGCTGGCCCTGTGGGACCACTGGCAGGACAATCCCTCGGCCGCCGGCACCGGGGACTCCGGCATTTCGGCCTCCGACCTGGCCAAGCTGCTCAACTTCGAGATGGCCACCCTGACCCTGCTGCTGCGCCGGCTGGAGAAGCGCGATCTGGTCACCCGCGTGCCCGACCCCAACGACGAGCGCCGCCGCTACATCCACCTGACCCGCGCCGGCATCGAACTGCGCGCAACCGCCAAGGACGTCCCCACCCAGATGCGCGCGCGCCTGGGGCTGGATTCTGCGGAACTGGAGGCGATCACCCGCGCATCGCAGAAACTGGTCGACGCCCTGACCCACGACGACCTCCAGCGCCCGGCCGAGCACGTCCACCGGGGAACCAAGCAGGTCCGGGTCCGCCCCAAGGGGTGAGCCCTGCGGACACTCCGCCGGGTTCGTGACAGACTATGACCATGACCGATGAGCAGACACCCCAGCCCACGGACGCATCCGCGCTCGTCCTCCTCGACGTCACGGGACCGATTGCGACCGTCACCCTCAACGACCCGGCCACGCGCAATGCGCTGAGCCTACAGATGATGAACAGCCTCAGCTCCACCTTCCGGGCGCTGGGCAAGCGCACCGATGTGCGCGTCATCATCCTGCAGTCGACCGGACACGTTTTCTCCTCCGGCCACGACCTCAAGCAGATCCGTGGTGCCGCCCACCCGCAGCAGCAGGAGCTGTTCTACACCTGCTCCGCCCTGATGCAGCTCATCCAGCACATCCCCCAGCCCGTAATCGCCAAGGTCCAGGGCGTGGCCACCGCCGCCGGGTGCCAGCTGGCGGCGACCGCAGACCTGGCAGTCGCCTCGGAGGCGGCCAGGTTCGCCACCCCCGGCGTCAACATCGGCCTGTTCTGTTCGACCCCGATGGTCGCCCTGTCCCGTGCGGTGCCGCGCAAGCAGGCCATGCGGATGCTGCTGACCGGTGAGATGATCTCCGCCGAGCAGGCCTACCAGTTCGGTCTGGTCTCGCACTTGGCCGCCGCAACCGAACTCGACGAGGTCACCCTGGAGCTGGCCAGGACCATCTCCGAGGCCTCGAGCGCGACCGTGAGCATCGGCAAGCGGGCCTTCTACGATCAGATCTCCCTGTCGACCACGGAGGCCTACGCCCAGACCGTCCAGGTGATGGCCGACAACGCCATCGAGCACGACGCCCAGGAGGGCATCGACGCCTTCCTGAGCAAGCGCGAGCCGGTCTGGGAACACCGCGGGGCATGAACGTCGTCGTCACCGGCGCCTCCGGATTTCTGGGGGGCCTGATCGCCCGCGCACTGGTCTCCCGGGGCCGCCTGGTCACCAGTGTGGGCCGGACCGACCCCGGCATCGCGGGAATCACCCATGTGGACTGGGATCTGACCGGCCCCGCCCCCGCGGCGATCCGGTCCCTGGCAGAGCGCCGGCCGGCCGTGGTGCACGCTGCCGCCCTGACCCCGCGGGTGCCCGGTACGCCCGAACCCGCGCCCGAGTCCTTCCACGCCGTCAACGTCACCGGCACCCGCGCGGTGGTCGACGCCTTCGCAGCCAGTCGCCTGATCCACTTGTCGACGACCGCCGTCTACGATCCGCAGGTCCCACACGAGGAACTGTTCGAAGAGGCCGGCCCGGTCGAACAGGTGCGGTATCTGAGCCCCTATCAGGCCTCGAAGGCGCAGGCCGAGGCGGTCATCTCCCGGGTTCACCGCGATTCCCTCATCCTGCGCCCGGCGCCGGTCTACGCGCCCTGGGATCACAGCGATCCCTATCTGGTGCCATTCATCGGTGCCCATACGCACAAGGACGTGCTGGCACTGCCCGGTGGCGGGCGGGAACCGGTGAGCCTGTGCGCTCCGGAGAACCTGGTGTCCGCCGTCCTGGCGGGCCTGGAACATCCAGAGGTCACCGGCCCGGTCAACGTCGCCGACCCCAGCGCCTACCTACCCGAGCACGTGGTCAACCCCCTGATGGCCAGGGCCGGTCTGGAGCCGGTGAAGGTGGACGCCCAACCGGCGGATCTGGCCAGGGTCAAGGCAAGGGCGGCCCAGCGCGGGCTGGCCTGGGGCAAGCGGGCGCACCGCTGGCCACTGCCGGCGGTCGTCTGGATCACCGCCTCGCGCACCTACGACCTGACCCGGCTGGGCCTCCTGCTCTTCGTCGATCCCGTCGACGGCCTGAGCGCGGCACTGGACTGAGCGCGCAGCGCCGGTTACCCTGCTTCCCGGATCCGTCCGAGCCAGGCGGCGGCATCGCCGAAGGCCTGCGCCGTGGTGCGCGCGTCGACTGTGACCTTGGCCCCGTCGGCGGCCGGATACGAACCCAGGAACTGCACGTTCCGGGCGAACCGGTAGACCCCGCCCAGGGCCTCGGCCATCCGGGGTTCGGCCACGTGGCCGGCCGCGTCGATCGAGAACTGGTAGAGTCCCAGGCCGTCGCCGGTGGGACGCGACTCGATCCGCGAGAGGTTCACCCCGCGGGCCGAGAACTGTTCGAGCATCTCCAACAGGGCGCCCGCCCGGTCGCTGGCTAGGGCCACGACCGCCGTCGTCTTGTCCGAGCCAGTGGGCGCCGGCAGATGGCCCGCCGGACGGACCAAGACGAATCGGGTGACGGTGTCGGTGCGGTCCCCGATGTTCTCGCCCAGGACTTCCAGACCGTAGGACTGCGCGGCCAGCGCCGGGCAGATGGCGGCCTGATATTCGAGTTCGCCTGCGGCGTCTGCGCCCAGGTCCATGGCCGCCGCCGCGGTCGAGGTCGCGGGCAGGTACTGCGCGGCCGGCAGGTGCGCGGCGATCCAGGAGCGGGTCTGGGCCTCGGCGTGCGGATGAGTCGAGAACGACGTCACGTCCGCCAGTGCCACCCCGGGCCGTGCCGCAATGACGAATTGCACGGCGACCAGGGTCTCTGCGGTGATGCGCAGCTGCTCGAACCGGGCCAGTGAATCGAGGGTGGCGGGCACCCCGCCCTCCAGGGAGTTCTCGATGGGCACCACAGCACCGTCCAGAGTGCCCGCGGCCACTGCCTCGAGAGCGTCCTGCTGGGAGCGCATCGGGACCCGCACCGCATCCTCGATGCCGGCCGCGGCCAGGACCTGCAGCAGGGCGGCCTCGGTGAAGGTCGCCTCCGGCCCCAGGTAGCCCAGCCGCGGCCGGTGCGCTGCGGCCTCCATCAGCGGATCGTCAGCTGCCGGGAAACGACTCCGGCGCGGGCGCGACGCTCATCTGCGCTCAGCGGTTCGTCCGAGGCGATCGCAGCGGACAGGGACTCGGCGAAGGCCGGCAGCACCGCATCGACGTCGTCGGGCTGCTGGGCGTCTCCCTCGAGCTCCCAGACGGGGATCGCGATGCCGTGGGCGCGGAAGCAGCCCAGGTACTTGCCCAGGCCGCCGAGGGTGTCGGTGCCGGCGGCGTGCAGGCGGGCCAGCCCGTCCATGACCCTGTCCTCGTCTTCCAGCCGGGCCCAGCGGACGTAGCGGCGCCCGGCCATCTCCGTCCAGTAGGCCCCGGACGCGCCCGCCAGCTTCTCGGTCGGCGCGATGCCCTCATTGGCCTGTTCGAGCGCGGCCTTGACGTCCTCGTCCTGCTGGGATTCGTCGGCCGGCAGCCAGTAGTCGAAGGTCGACTGCACGGACACGGTGAAGGGCACGCTGGTGTCCAGGATGTCCTGCAGGCGGGGGCCGGCACCGGGCTGCCCGTCGGCCTCGATGAAGGTGCCGGGCTCGGCGTCCTTGGCCGCCAGGATGCCGGCGGCCACGTCACGCGAGGGGTCGGGGCTGGTCACGGGGACCTGCAGGCCGGCCAACAGTACGCCGTCGGCACGGTGCAGGGCCTGCCAGGCCCCTGGCAGCAGCGAGGCGAAGGTCACCTCGTCACCGCCGTATTCCTCCGTCAGCTTGGCCGTGGCGGTGGCCGCCGGCACGAGTTCGCGCAGGCTGATGATGTCGAGTTCGCCCGGCAGGCCCTGGAACGGGCGGGCGACGAAGGCGGAGGCCTGCGCCTTGGCCAGGCGCTTGGCGATGATGTCTGCTGTTGATTTCTTGGACTTCTTACCCATGCGCTCAAGTCTATAGGCTGGGGGTATGTCTGTTATGTTCCCAGGGCTCAGCCCGGAAGCCGTCCGCAAGCGCCACCTCCGCTACGCCCAGGCGCTGGCCGACGACGGCGTCGAATTCGAGCTGTTGGCCGGCCCGCACCGGCCGGCGGTCGAGGCCCTGCTCAACGCCTCCCTGGCCGAGGCCGCGCAGGCCGCCGGCGTCGACTCCTTCGTCCCAGCGCTGGGCGCCTTCTCCCCTGCCGCTGATTCGACCGGGGGCGATGTGCCCATCGACACTGCCCACGGCGCTTCCGGGGCAGGCGACGCCGAGGACGCGGCTGGGCAGGCCCTGCCCGAGGCCGCACAGCCGGCCGACCGGCCCGACGGGCTGACCCTGCTGCCCCAGGATTCGGGGATCGTGGTCCACCGAGCGGGCACGGTGTTGGCGGCCGCAGTGGTCTCCGCCCTGCAGTTCGACGGGGACGAGACCCGCACCGCGGTGTTCCTGCGCGGGCTGGGCACGCATATGCCCTACCGCGGCAGGGGCATCGCAACCGTGGCCCTGGGACTGATCCCGCAGGTGCTCAGCAGCGCGGGCCTGCCCACCAAATCGCAGGTCATCACCCGGATCCCCACGGTTCGCGCCTCGTTCTTCC
Organism: Brevibacterium sp. 50QC2O2; assembly: GCF_024580675.1. Lineage (NCBI taxonomy): Bacteria > Bacillati > Actinomycetota > Actinomycetes > Micrococcales > Brevibacteriaceae > Brevibacterium > Brevibacterium sp. 50QC2O2. The sequence continues at coordinate 50,611 of NZ_JANIJZ010000009.1, read as the reverse complement.
ACCGGGCGGGCTATATGGTCGAGGGCGCCGAGGCCCAGGTGCCCGAGCCGATCGCCGAGCTGGCGCAGGGGCTGTTGCCGGACTTCGGTGCGGAATCCCGCTGGGCGCATCAGAGCCTGGTCTGAGGATGACGCGTCCGGACTCTCCCCTGTAAGCTGACCGAACAATCGTTCAATCAGGTTTCAAAGGAGATAACCATGTCGCAACGCTTCGCCGGCAAGGTCGCAATCGTCACGGGCGCCTCCCGTGGCATCGGCCTGGCCATCGCCCGCCGTCTGGTCGACGAGGGGGCCAGGGTGGCCATCACCGCCCGCGGCCAGGAGGCCCTCGACGCGGCGGCGGCGGAACTCGGCGGCCCCTCCAAGGTCGTGGCGGTCGCAGGCAAGGGCGACGACCCGGAGCACCAGGACGAGGTCATCGCCCGGGTCACCGAGGCCTTCGGCCCGGTCGACTTGCTGGTCAACAACACCGGAATCAACCCCGCCTACGGCCCGATGATCGAGTTGGAGGACCGCGCCGCCCGCAAGATCTTCGAGGTCAACGACCTCGCCAGCCTGCGCTGGATCCAGAAGCTCTACCGCGCGTCCTTCGCCGAACGCGGTGGCTCCGTGGTCAACATCGCATCGGTCGCCGGGCTGAAGCCGCCGGCGGGCATCGGCTTCTACGGTTCGTCCAAGGCCATGCTGATCCAGATCACCGAGCAGCTGGCCGTCGAGCTGGGCCCCAAGGTCCGCGTCAACGCAGTGGCCCCGGCCGTGGTCAAGACGCGCTTCGCGGAGAAGCTGGTGGAGTCCGGCGAGGACACCGTCGCCGCCCAGTACCCGCTCAAGCGCCTGGGCGAGCCGGAGGACATCGCGAACGCGGTCACCTTCCTACTGTCCGACGAGGCGTCCTGGATCACCGGGCAGTGCCTGGCCCTGGATGGCGGCGTCACCCTGACCGGCGGCGTCTGAGCCGAGTTCAGCCGCGCAACCAGGAGCGGATAGCGTCCCCGTCGGCGTCGAGCGCCGGCGGGGCGCTGTCGTATGACGCCGGAGTCTCCGACAGGCGGATGGGATTGGCGATCGAACGCATTCCGTCGATGTCCACCAGCGGTTCCAGGCCGATCGAGGCTGCATAGTCGACCCCGCCGGCCACATCGTTGATCGGCGCGCACGGCACACCAGCCGCGCTCAGCGGCTCGTACCAGTCGCCGGCACTGCGGGCTGCCAGCGCCGCCACCAACACCGGCCGCAGCTTCGCGCGGTTGGCGGTGCGCCCGGGATTGTGGACGAAACGCTCATCGTCGAGCAGCTCTTCACAACCCAGCACCGAGCACAGTGCGGCGAACTGCCGATCATTGCCCACCGCCAGGATGAGTTCCCCGGCTCCGGTGGGGAACGGCGCGTAGGGGTACAGGCTGGGGTGCTCATTGCCCATCCGCGTGGGCACCACTCCGGCCGCCGCATAGGCCCCCGTCTGATTGGCCATGCCCGACAGCGCCGAGGACAGCAGATTCGTTTCGACGTGCTGGCCCTGTCCGGTCAGATCGCGGTGGCGCAGCGCCGTCACGATGCCCAGGGCCGTGTGCAGTCCGGTGATGACGTCGAACACCGCGAAGCCGGACTTGGTCGGTTCCCCGTCCGGTTCCCCGTTCAGGCTCATATAGCCGGACAGCCCCTGAATCAGCAGATCGTAGCCGGGACGCTTGAAGGACGGCCCGAACCCGGTCAGCGAGGCGTAAACGACGTTCGGATTGTCCTGGACCACCGAATCGTAATCCAGGCCGAACTTGGCCAGTCCCCCGACCTTGAAGTTCTCCACCACCACATCGGCCCGCCGGGCCAGCTCCCGGGCCATGGCCAGATCCTCCGGATCGGCGAAGTCCAGGACCACATCGAGTTTGTTGCGGTTGATCGACATGTAGTAGGTCGACACGCCCTCGTGTTCCGGAGGGCGCCAGGAACGGGTCTCGTCTCCTACTGGGCCCTCCACCTTGATCACGGTGGCACCCATATCGGCCAGCAGCATCGTGGCATAGGGCCCGGCCAGCACCCGGGAGAAATCTGCGACCAACACCCCGGCCAGAGGGCCGGTGCCTCCGCGTTCCCGCAGTCCTGCCAGGCGGTCCGGTTCCGGGGTCACGGCTTCGTTCACTTCGCTACGTCCTCTTTCGCTCTCCGGGCCCCCAGTGGGCCCCGTCACCAAGCTTGTCATGCCCGCCATCCGCCCGAGGCCGCGGCCCGGATCCCGGGACGCCTGCACGGGTACTGCCGCCCCGTGCATAAGATGGGACACACGACACTTTCCCCGGCCGTCCCCGGCCGGTCCACGCGCGTTCCAGGAGGCCCCATGACGAAAGCCAGTACTCCCGTCCACGATCAGGACATCGTGGTCTGCCAGCCCCTGCGCACCGGAGTCGGCGCCTTTGGCGGACAGTTCAGGGGGATCGCCCCGCAGACCCTGGGCGCCACCGTGGTGCGCGCGGTCATCGAACGTTCCGGCCTGTCCCCCGACGCCATCGACGATGTGGTCTTCGGCCAGGCCTACGCCTCCTCCGAGGCCCCCAACCTGGGCCGCATCATCGCCCTGGACGCCGGCCTGCCCATCACGGTGCCGGGGATGCAGCTGGAGCGCCGCTGTGGTTCCGGCCTGCAGTCCATCATCACCGCGGCAGGGGCGATCGCCACCGGTGGGGCTGACCTCATCATCGCCGGCGGCGCCGAATCGATGAGCTCCGCGCCGATCTACGATGTGACGTCCCGGTGGGGCTTCAAGGCCGGCGATCTGACCCTGCACGACTCCCTGGCCCGTGGACGCCAGACCGCCGGCGGCCAGTTCTACCCCGTGGCCGGCGGCATGATCGAGACGGCGGAGAACCTGCGCGAGGACTACAACATCGGCAGGGAGGAACAGGATGCCTTCGCCGTCGAATCGCATCGCCGGGCCGCCGCCGCGACTCAGGAGGGCAAGTTCGCCGACGAGATCGTCCCGGTGACCATTCCCGCCACCCGCAAGACCCCGGAGGCCCAGATCACCCGCGATGAGCACATCCGGGCGGATTCCACCCTGGAGAAGCTCGCGAAGCTCAAACCGATGCGCGCAGGCGTCGACCCGGCGGCCACCGTGACCGCGGGCAATGCCTCGGGCCAGAACGACGGGGCCGCGGCCACGATCGTCACGACCCGCGCACACGCGCAGAAGCTCGGGCTGGTCCCCGTCCTCAAACTGGTCAGCTGGGCTGTGGCAGGGGTGGAGCCGCGGATCATGGGCATCGGGCCGGTGCCGGCCAGCGACAAGGCTCTGACCCGTGCGGGTCTGAGCCTTGCCGATATGGACCTGATCGAACTCAACGAGGCCTTCGCCGCCCAGGCGCTGGCCGTCACCCGGGCCTGGGACCTGGGCAAGGACGACTTCGCACGTCTCAACGTCAACGGCTCCGGCATCTCGCTGGGCCATCCCGTGGGCGCCACGGGCGCCAGGATCCTGGCGACCCTGGCCCATGAGATGCGCCGCCGCGAGTCCCGCTTCGGCCTGGAGACGATGTGCATCGGCGGCGGCCAGGGATTGGCCGCCGTCTGGGAGCGCGTGGCTTTGTAGGGCCGCGCGGGTCCCTCCCGCCGGGCGCGCCGCTAAGGCCGCCCTGACAAACCACTGAACGATTGATAAGCTGATAGGGCACGATGCGTCCGCCACTTGCAGGAGCGGTCCATCAGGCCACGGTTTCTCAGGAAGGATGAAAACCCCACATGAGGATTGTCACTTTTGTCAAGTACGTCCCGGACGCAGCCGGCGACCGTACCTTCGAATCCGATAACACCGTCGACCGCAGCGTCGACGGGCTGCTGTCCGAGCTGGACGAGTATGCGGTCGAAGAAGCCCTCAAGATCACCGGCGGCGACAAGTCAGCCGAGGTCATCGCACTGACCGTCGGCGGCGACGACGCCAAGGACGCGGTCAAGAAGGCTCTGCAGATGGGCGCCACCAAGGGCGTGCACGTCAACGACGATGCGCTCGACGCCTCGGACGCGATCGGCACCGCCCGGGTCCTGGCCGCAGCTCTCAAGCAGGTCGCCGAGGACGAGGGCCCCATCGATCTGGTCCTCACCGGCTTCGCCTCGACCGATGCCGGCATGTCCGTCGTCCCGACCCTGGTCGCCGAACTCTCCGGCCTGCCCGCACTCACCCAGGTTTCCCAGGTGACCGTCTCCGGGACCACCGTGAACGCCCGTCGCGACGGCGACACCTCCTCGCAGTTCCTCGAGGCGGCGCTGCCGGCCCTGGTCTCGGTCACCGACCAGACCAATGAACCGCGCTACCCCTCCTTCAAGGGCATCCTCGGTGCCAAGCGCAAGAAGATCGCGGAATACGATCTGTCCGATCTGGGCGTCGCAGCCTCCGAGGTCGGCCGTGCCGGTGCCACGACGCAGGTTGTCGAGGTCGCGGAGCGCCCGGCCCGCACCGCCGGTGAGATCATCACCGACGAGGGCGATGGCGGCACCAAGCTGGTCGAATGGCTGGCCGCGAAGAAGCTGGTCTGAGGAAGTAGCGAAAGAGGTATATGACAATGTCTGAAGTTCTCGTTCTGGTCGAACACTCCGGCGACGCCGTCGCCAAGTCCGCTTTCGAGCTGCTCACCGCCGCCGCAGGCATCGGCGAACCCGTTGCCGTCTTCCTGGGCGCCGGCGACGCCACCGCCGCAGCCGCCGAACTGGGCAAGTACGGTGCGGCGAAGGTCCTGGTCAACCAGGATCCCGCCTTCGACGAATTCCTCGTCTCCCCCAAGGGCGAGGCCCTGGCCGCGCTGATCGAGGCCCGGCAGCCCGCCGCCGTCCTGGTCCCCTCCACCGCCGAGGGTAAGGAAGTGGGCGCCCTGGCCGCCGTCAAGACCGGCTCCGGCATCATCACCGACGCCGTCGAACTGGGCGCCGACCTGGTCGCCACCCAGTCCGTGTTCGCCGGTTCCTACACGGTCAAGGGCAAGGTCGTCAAGGGCACGCCCGTCGTGGCCATCAAGGGCAATGCCGTCGCCCCGGTCGAGGCCGCCGGCGCCGCCGCGCTCGAAGAGGTCGACATCACCGTCAGCGATGCCGCCAAGTCCGTGACGATCGTCAACGTCGAGGAGAAGCCGGCCTCGGGCCGTCCGAACCTGCTCGACGCGCAGATCATCGTCTCCGGCGGCCGCGGCACCGGTGGCGACTTCTCCCCCGTCGAGGCCTTCGCGGACTCACTGGGTGCTGCCGTCGGCGCATCGCGCGCCGCGGTGGACGCCGGCTGGTACCCACACTCGAACCAGGTGGGTCAGACCGGCAAGGTCGTCTCCCCGCAGCTGTACGTGGCAGCCGGTATCTCCGGTGCCATTCAGCACCGGGCGGGTATGCAGACCTCGAAGAACATCGTCGCCGTGAACAAGGACGAGGACGCGCCGATGTTCGAGCTGGCCGACTTCGGCGTGGTCGGCGATCTGTTCGCCGTCCTGCCGCAGGCCACGGAAGCGGTCAACGCCCGCAAGTGAGTCGCCAGTCGGTGCAGCGCACCTAAGTGCCCGCGCCTGACGGTGGCTCTCGCCAGTCGGTGCAGCGCACCTAAGTGCCCGCGCCTGACGGTGGCTCCACGTATGCATGGGTGGCTCGAAAACTCTTGGGTTTTCGGGCCACTCGTGTATGTGTGGAGCCACTGCCGTGTTTGCGGCACATAGACTGTGGTGGTGAAGGAGAGACGTAGCGCCCGGTTGCTGACGCATGCCGAGCACCCTCCGCTGAGTGCCGAGGCGATGGAGGCAAGGGCCGAGGCCGCGCTGCCGGGACCCGTCGGCACCTCGGTCAGGGACCGGACCAGGCAGCGCATCAGCGACTTCACCACGCCAGGGCCCCGGCTGACTCCCCTGGCCAGGTTCTACGCCCTGGGCCGGACCAGTCAGCGCTTCATCGACGAGCGCCGGGTCGATTCCTCCGCCACCCTGTCCTTCTACCTGCTCCTGGCCGTCATCCCCACCGGCGGCGTCATCGTCTCGACCTTCAGCCTGTTCGGCCGCGGCGAATCATCGGTGGCCAACGTGCTCAGCTGGCTGGTGCGCGTGACCGGCAACCCCGAGGTGATGCGGCTGGCCGAGCCGGTGAACTCCCTGGCCCGTTCCCACGCCGACCTGGTGATCTTCATCGTCGGCCTGGTCCTGTCCCTGTGGTCGGCGGGCAAATACGTCGCCGCCTTCGGCACCTTCGTCAACCAGGCCTACGGCATCACCGAGGGCCGGGGCTTCTGGACCCGGCGGTCTCAGGGCTTCATCCTGACCCTGGTGATCCTGCCACTGTTGGTCGCCGTCATCACCCTCATCATCGCCAAGGGCGACTTCCTGGCACGCGCCGGGGTCACGCCCGGACTGGTCCTGACCTGGCAGATCCTGCGCTTCCCCGGTGCCGCGGCCTGCATGTTCATCATCATCGCGGTGCTCTACGCCGGCAGTTCCAATGTCCGCCAGTCACGGCTGATCCCGGTCACCGGCGGCACCCTGATATCCATGGTCGGCTGGTTGATCATCAGCGTCGGGCTGCTGGTGTCCATTGTGGAATTCCACCTGTTCACCACCGCCTATGGGTCCCTGGCTGCGATCATGGTGCTGCTCATGTGGGTCTGGTTGTCGAATTCCTGCCTGGTCTTCGGGGCGCTTTACGATGCGGAACTGGTGCGCGCCAAACAGCTGCTGGGCGGGGTCCCGGCCGAATCGCGGATCTGGGTTTCAACCCGGGCACAGAAGCGGCAGCTGAACCACAATCAGCGCGAATCGACGTTCTCGACCATGGGCGCCTCCCTGCGCGCCAGTTCGGGCACCTCGGTCGGCCGGGTCCGGATCCGCGACTTCTGGGCCAGGGGCCGGGATGCCGACCGGCGCCCGCGCCCCGACCGCTAGGGCCCTGGCGCACCCCTCACAACAGCGAACTGGCCAACCGTGACACGTTCTCCAGGCTCTTCTTCCACACCGAGCGCCTGCGCCATCGGGCCAGGTCCAGTTCCGTGGACCGCGTGCGCAGCTCGGCCTCTTCGAAGGCGTAGAGCTCGGCGGTGAAATCGTGGCTGACGACGAAGGTGGAGACCTCCAGGCACAGGGCGAAGGAGCGCTGGTCCATATTCGACGAGCCGATCACTGTGACCTCGTCGTCGACCAGCAGGAACTTCGCGTGCAGCACGGTGGGCGCCGGGTAGCGCATGATGTGCACGCCGGCCTCGGCCAGTTCCTCGTAATAGGATTCCTGGGCCCGCTGCACGATCCCGTGATTACTCGACTCCCCCACGTAGATGCGCACGTCCGTGCCGGAATGGGCCTCGGTGATGAGTGCCGACAGCAGCGATTCGTCCGGCACGAAATAGGGCGAGCAGATGACGATCCGGTGGTTCGCGTTGTAGATCAAGTGGTTGAACAGCCGCAGGTTGTTCTCCAGGGGGAAGTCCGGCCCGCTGGGCACCACCTGGGCGAGCACCCCCTGGCCCTGCTGTCCACCGACCACGGACAGTTGCAGGTCCTCGGTCAGGATCTCGCCGGTCTCCGAATACCAGTCGGAGCCGAACACGGTGTCCAGTTCCACCACCACCGGACCGGTGGCCTCGATCATCAGGTCCTTCCACACGAAGCCCGCCCGCAGGTTCCTGCGCAGGTTGTAGGTGTGGTCGATGATGTTCTGACTGCCGGTGACGGCCACCCGGTCGTCGACGACCAGGATCTTGCGGTGATTGCGCAGATCGGGGCGTTGGTATTCGCCCAGCCAGGGGCGCACCGGCAGTGCCCTGCGCCAGCGAATGCCCTCGGCGTCGAGCCGGCGGACCAGCCGCCGATACCCCGGGTAGCCCAGCGAGCCGATGTGGTCGATGAGCATCCGCACCCGCACGCCGCGGCGGTGGGCGGCGACCAGCTCGTCGATCAACGGCTCGCTGGTCGAGTCCTCGGCCACGATGTAGAAGCAGAAGTGGACATAGGCGGTGGCCCCGCGGACCAGTTCGGCCATCCGGCCGATCGCCGCGTTGTTGTCCGTGAGCAGCCGGAAATCATTGCCGTGGGTCATCGGCAGGGCGCCCAGCGAGTAATTCAGCTGTGCGGCGGTGGCCAGATGCTCGGGCAGCCCGTGCTCGCCGATGATCGCGGTGCCCTGGGTCTGCGCACGGGTCAGTTCGGTGATGGTGCGCTGCCGATCCCGCCGCTTGTGCGGCAGATGGGTCGAGCCCATGAACAGGAAGGTCAAAATGCCGATATAGGGGATGAGGAAGATCGCCATCAGCCATCCCAGTGCCACGCTGGGCTTACGGCGGTAGGGCAGCCAGGCCAGGGCCACAACGCGGATGACCAGATCGGGCAGCACCAGGGTCGCGATCACCAGCGGCGACCACTCCGGGGAGAAGGGCAACAGGGTCCAGATGTCCATACTGAACCCAGTCTATGCAGTCGCCCCGGCAGACGGCCGCCGCACAGGGCGGTCGTCTGCCGGGGCACGCGTCACATGTAGCGGCCGCCGGTGATCTCCGTGACCGAACCGGTCAGGTAGCTGGCCAGATCGCTGACCAGGAACAGCACGACCGAGGCGACCTCTTCGGGCTCGCCGGGGCGGCCCATGGGGATCTCCGCGAGCTTCTTCTCGATCACGTGTTCTGGCATCGCGGCGGTCATCGCGGTGTTGATGAAGCCGGGCTGGATCGCGTTGACGCGCACGTTCTTGAACGCGACTTCCTTGGCCACGGCCTTGGTCATGCCGACGATACCGGCCTTGGCGGCCGAGTAGTTCGACTGGCCCAGATTGCCGACCTTACCGGAGATCGAGCTGAGGTTGACGATCGCTCCGCCGGTGTGGGTGCCCGCGTCGACCTGGGCGCGCATGATGCCGGTGGCGACCTTGAGGCCGTTCCAGGTGCCGCGCAGGTGCACGGAGATGACCTGGTCGAACTGCTCCTCGGTCATCTTGCGGATCGTGGCGTCGCGGGTGATGCCTGCGTTGTTGATCCAGATGTCGATGCCGCCGAAGGCCTCCTGCGCGATGTCGGCCAGGGCCTGCACAGCGGCCAGGTCGACCACATTGCACACCGCGCCGACCGCGACGGAGTCCCCGCCCAGTTCGGTGGCGGCGGCCGCCACGCCCTCGGCGTTCATATCGCCGAGGACCACCTTGGCCCCGGAGTTCACCAGGGTCTTGGCGATCGCCAGGCCCAGGCCCTGTGCGCCGCCGGTGATGACGGCGACCTTGCCGCCCAGCAGGTCCTTGATTCCAATGGGTGCGCTCATATTGTCTCCTCCAAATGGTTCGTTCGTGGGGTGGGTGTCACAGGGGTTCGGTGGGTCAGAGTCCGAGCACGGGCTTGTGCGCGCCCTTGCCCAGCTGCCGGGCGATCACCGTGCGCTGGACCTCCGAGGTGCCCTCGTAGATGCGGAACAGGCGGGCGTGGCGGTAGAAGCGCTCGACCGTGGTCTCGCGCATATAGCCCATCCCGCCGTGGACCTGCACGCCGGCATCCGCCACTCGGCCCAGGGCCTCGGAGGCAAACAGCTTGGCCGAGGACGGGCCCAGTTTGCGGTCCGTCTCCTCGTCCCAGCGCGCGGCGGCGGCGAGCACCAGGGCACGGGCGGCCGCGGTGTCGGTGTACATATCGGCCAGCATCCCCTGGACCAGTTCGAAACGGGCGATCGACTTGCCGCCCTGCTTGGCGTCCTGGGCGTAGGTGACGGTCTCGTCGAGGATCCGCTGGGCCTGGCCCACGCAGATCGCGCCGATGTGCAGACGGCCCTTGTTCAGCGAGGCCATGGCCGCGTAGAAGCCCTTCTCCTCTTCCCCGCCGATCAGATTGGCCTCCGGCACGACGACGTCGTCGAAGAAGATCTCCGAGGTCCAGGCTCCGGCCTGGCCCATCTTGTGATCGTGCGGGCCGACCGTCACGCCGGGGGTCTTGGTGGGCACGAGGAACACGGAGATGCCCTTGGACCCGGCCGCGTTCGGATCGGTGCGGGCGAAGACCATGAGCACATCGGAGGATTCCGCGTTCGTGATGAAGCGCTTGGAACCGTTGATGACGTATTCGGAACCGCCGTCTGTGGCGGTGCGCTTAACGGCGGCGGTGCGCAGGCCCGAGGGGTCGGAGCCGGCTTCCGGTTCGGTCAACGCGAAGCTGGCCACGACCTCGCCCGAGGCCAGCCGGGGCAGCCACTGCTCCTTCTGTTCCGGGGTGCCGTAGTTGACCAGCACCTGCCCTGCGATGCCGTTGTTGGTGCCGAACAGGGAGCGGAAGGACGGCGTCGTGTAGCCCAGTTCGAAGGCCAGCTGCGCGTCCTGGACCGCATTCATCCCCAGGCCGCCGTATTCCTCCGGCAGGGCCCAACCGAACAGGCCGAGTTCGGCGGATTCGTCGATGATCTCCTGTGGGAACGCATCGTCTTCTTCGATCTGCAATTCCAGGGGCACGATCTTCTCACGAACGAAGGCACGGACCGTGGCCAGGACGTCGTCGAGTTCTGTTGCATCCATCTGGGCTCCCTCTCCTGGACCGTCGTTGGCCCTGGTTCGACTCACCACCGTTTCATGTGCAGTTCGCATAAGTGGCGATGTGATTTATGCTTTATCGGTAAGCATACCGTGATTGCGATCGTACGACCAGTGCGCTCCGAGGTCATAACAGCAGGTTATCGACCAGTCATCGTGGTTATTTGCCCCCGCCACATGACGCCCCTAACGTTGCGCCAGTCACGAACTACCCCACGCAATGAAGCATTAAGGGCACTGCCGCCCGAAAAGAGGATTCCATGGCAACGGCTCCATCAACTCCGGCGATACCGGAGAACGACCAGGCCAAGAAGGCCAGACGCGCAGGTATCGCGGCCTTCATCGGCACTACCATCGAATGGTACGACTTCTACATCTACGGCACCGCCTCCGCGCTGGTGTTCGGCAAGCTCTTCTTCCCCGACTCCCTGCCCGACGGCGTCGGCACCCTGTTGTCCTTCGTCACGCTGTGGGCCGGTTTCATCTCCCGCCCCCTGGGCGGGATCATCTTCGGGCACTTCGGGGACAAGTACGGCCGCAAGGCCACACTGATCGTCACCCTGATGATCATGGGCATCTCCTCGACGGTGGTCGGTCTACTGCCCGGCTATGCGCAGATCGGCATCCTGGCCCCGATCCTGCTGACCTGCCTGCGGGTCATCCAGGGCGTGGCAGTGGGAGGCGAATGGGGCGGCGCCGTCCTCATCGCCAGTGAGAACGCGCCCAAGGGCAAGGGAATCCTGTACTCGGCATTCGCCCAGCAGGGCTCACCGGCGGGTAATCTGCTGTCCTCGGCGGTGTTCTTCTTCCTGGCCTTCCTGCCCACCCCGCAATTCGTCATGATGGGCTGGCGCTACGCCTTCCTGGCATCCGTGGTGCTGGTCATTGTGGGCCTGGTGATCCGACTCAAGCTGGAGGAGTCGGAGACCATGCAGGCGGTCAAGGAACAGGACGATACCGTCAAAATCCCCCTGTTCGAAGTCATCCGCAAGCACTGGGTGCTGGTTCTGCTGGGCGCCGGCGCCATGCCGCTGGTCCAGGTCACCTACCTCAAGACCACCTTCGCCACCTCCTGGGCGACGAGCAGCGCGCACAGCTGGGCCTTCGACAAGTCGACGTTCCTCGGAGTGGTCACCCTGGGTCTGATCGTGCAGTTCATGGTCCAGCCCTTCGGCGCCGTGATCGTCAGCCGGGTCAAGGACATGCGCAAGGCGATCTTCTGGATGGTCGTCCCCGAATTCATCCTCATGCCGCTGATGTTCTTCGCGATCGAGACCGGCAAGTTCGGACTGGCCCTGCTGGGCATGTGCCTGGCGACGATCCCCCATTCGCTGTTCTATGCGGCAATCGGCGGAATCGTGGCCCGTGCCTTCCCCACCCGGGTGCGCTATTCGGCCATCTCGCTGTCCTACCAGCTGTGCTCGATGACGATCGGCGGCGGCACCCCGGCGATCGCCCAGTGGCTCTTCACCTCCACCGGCAGCATTGTGCCGGTGGCAGTGCTCTCCGCCGTCTACGCGCTGGTATCGCTGATCTGCACGATCATCCTGTTGCGCCTGACCGGCTGGAACGCAGCCGAGTCCTCGAAGGCCGAGCTGGCCGACGAGGCCGAGCTGCAGGCCTCCTGACCCCTCCCCGAATTGCCCGCCCCGGCCCCATCGAGCCGGGGCGGAGCAGTCTATCGGGCCAGGGTGGGCAGGACCTCGGCGGCCACGTCGAGCACCGTGGCCAGGGCGGGCTCGACCCGCTCGCGCGGATGCGCCAGGTAGAGCAGATTCGCCTCGGACTCATCGTCGATGGGCACCGTGACCATATCCGGTTCACGGCTGCCGGTCACCACCGAATCCGAGGTGATCGTCACCCCCAATCCCGCCGAGACCAGTGCGGTGACGGTCTGGGAATCGGGTGCCTCCTGCACCACGTGCGGGGAGAACCCGGCTTTCAGGCACAGCCGCAGGGCGGTTTCGCGCAGGCTCGAGTTCGGATGGGCCGGGAGCATCACGAAGTCCTCATCGGCCAGCTCGGCGATGCGCAGACTCTTCCGCCCCGCCAGCCTGTGCCCGGTGGGCAGGGCCACCGCCGGGTGTTCGACGAGCACGGGGCGCCCAGAGACGCCGGGCGGCTGTGCAGCCCAGCGCACCAGCGCCAGGTCCAGCCCCCCGGAGATCAGTTCGGCCACCCCCTCCTCAGCGAAGACTGTGGAGTGCAGTTCGAACTCGATCCCCGGATACCGCAGCCGCACCTGGGCCACCAGGCGGGCAGCCAGGGACTTCGAGGAGACATTTGAGAAGCCGAACCGGACGAACCCGGCCTGACCACTGGTGGCCCTGCGCACCACCTCCCTGGCCTCCCGCTCATCGTCCAGCAGGCGCCGGGCCGGGTCCAGCAGGGCGTATCCGGTGGAGGTCAGCGCGACACTGCGGGTGGTCCGGGCGAACAGAGAGCAGCCCAGATCCTCCTCCAATGCCCGGATGGTCCGCGATAGCAGGGGCTGCGCCATACCCAGTCGTTCGGCGGCTCGGCCGAAGTGCAGTTCCTGGGCAACAGTCAGGAAGGCACGGGCCTGTTGAACTTCCATGACACATATTGTTGCATATTAGGAATGAATTCCCCTTTGTTTACTTCCAAAAATAGGTTTAATCTGTACCAAGACGACGAGGTCTTGAAAATCGATCCGAGGGAAACCCATGCATGACGACAAAGTAGTCGATCTGACTACGGCCATCCGCACCCATGTCCAACCGGGGTCCAGCATCGCGCTCGAGGGGTTCAGCCATCTGATCCCCTTCGCCGCCGGCCACGAGATCATCCGCCAGGGCATCACCGACCTCGAACTGTGCCGGATGACCCCCGACCTGCTCAGCGACATGCTAGTCGCAGCGGGCGCGGTCTCCTCGATGGTCTGCTCGTTCTTCGCCTCCGGTTCGGCCGGCAGCCTGTACGAACTGCGCCGCCGGATCGAACACCACGACCCGGCCCCGCTGCCGGTATCCGAATACTCCCACCACGCGATGGTGCTGCGCTACCATGCCGGGGCCGCGGGCCTGCCCTTCGTGCCGATCCGCTCCTTCACCGGCTCGGACATCCCGAAGATCAACCCGGAGATCCGGTCGGTGCCCGATCCGTACTCCGGCGGCCGCGCCTACGTCGTGCCGCCCCTGAACCCGGACGTCACCATCATCCACGCCCAGCGTGCCGACCGCCGCGGCAATGCCCAGATCTGGGGCATCACCGGCGCCCAACAGGAGGCCGCCTACGCCGGCCGGAAGACGATCGTCACCGTCGAAGAGGTCGTCGACGACGAGGTGATCCGCGCCGACCCCAACCGCACGCTGATCCCCGCGCACGCCGTCGATGCCGTATGCGAAGTGCCCACCGGCGCCCACCCCTCGTATGTGCAGGGCTCCTATGACCGCGACAACGCCTTCTACCGCGAATGGACTCCGATCTCCAAGGACCCGGAGGCCCTGCACGCCTGGTTGGACCGGTACGTCCGCGGCACCGGCGACCACGCGGAGTACCTGGCGGCGATCGGCGCCGAGCGCCTGGCCGGGCTGCGAATGGCGCCGCGCCCCTCGGGCAGCGTCGACTACGGCCGCCGGATGACCGCCGCACCCTCGAAGCGAAAGGACGCCTGAGATGACCGCTCCCGAAACCACCCCGGCCGCCGACTACTCGCAGACCGAACTCATCGTCTGCGCCGCGGCGAAGATGCTGCGCGGACGCAACACCGTCTTCGCCGGGGTGGGACTGCCCACCCTGGCCGTCGATCTGGCCGCCCGGACCGTCAACCCCGATGTCGAGCTGATCTACGAATCCGGTGTATCCGGTGCCCATCCGGAGGCCATGGCCGAGGGCATCGCGGACTCCGTGGTCGTCTCCGGCGCCGAGGCCGTGCTGAGCATGCAGGGCCTGTTCGGCTATGTGCTGCAGGGCGGCAATGTGGACGTGGGCTTCCTGGGCGCGGCCCAGATCGACCGCCACGGCTCGCTGAACACCTCGTTCATCGGCTCCTGGGACAAGCCGACGGTCCGCCTGCCGGGCTCCGGCGGGGCGGCCGACATCATGGCCAACGCCGGCGAGGTCTTCGTCATCATGCGCCGCCACGACCCGGCCGCCCTGCCCGCGCAGCTGGACTTCGTCACCTCGCCCTCGCCGGTGGCCGCGGCCGCGGACCCCGACGGCATCCCGCCGGTGGGCTACGGGGTCAGCACCGTCATCACCCCGCTGGGGATCCTGCAACGGCCGGACCGGATGGCGGAACTCGAACTCACCCACGTCCACCCCGGCGTGAGCGTCGACGAGGTCCTGGCCCAGACCGGCTGGGACCTGCGGGTCGCCGAGAACGTGAGCCGGACCCAGGAGCCCACCGCGCACGAGGTCCACCTGCTGCGCGACGAAATCGACACCGTGCGCCTCTACCTGCGCTGAAAGGAACAGCATCCATGGAAATCGTCATCTGCGAACCCCTGCGCTCCCCCGTCGGAGCCTTCGGCGGACAGTTCAAGGACGTCCCCGTCCAAGAACTCGGCCGGCAGGTCCTCACCGGTCTGCTGGAGCGCACCGGCCTGCCGCCTGCCGTCGTCGACGATGTGATCTTCGGCCACTGCTATCCGCAGATGGAGGCCCCGGCCCTGGGCCGCGTGGTCGCCCTTGACGCGGGCATGCCGGTGACGGTCCCCGGCCGGCAGGTGGACCGCCGCTGCGGTTCCGGCCTGCAGGCGGTCGCCGACGCCTACGCGATGATCAATGCGGGCTTCGCCGAGGTCGTCATCGCCGGCGGAGCCGAATCCATGAGCCGCGCGCCCTTCTTCAACGAGGAGATGCGCTGGGGCATCCGCCAGGGCAATGTCACGATGAAGGACAGCCTGGTGCGCGGACGCCTGACCGCGGGCGGCTCGGACTACCCGGTGCCCGGCGGGATGATCGAAACCGCCGAGAACCTGCGCGTCGAATACTCGATCGGCCGCGAGGAACAGGACCGCTACGCTGCCGCCTCCCACCGCAAGGCCGCAGCCGCCACCGCAGCGGGTCGGTTCGCCGATGAGATGGTGCCCATCATCCTGCCGGCCACCCGCAAACAGCCGGAACAGCGGGTCGTCCTCGACGAGCACATCCGCCCCGACTCCACCGAGGAGAAGCTCGCCCGTCTGAAGCCGCTGCGGCGCGGGGTCGACCCGGAGGCCACCGTGACCGCCGGCAACGCCTCGGGCCAGAACGACGGCGCCTCGGCCTGCATCGTGACGACCAGGGACCGTGCCGAGGCCCTGGGGTTGAAGGCCTATGCCAAGGTCGTGGGCTTCGGCGTGGCCGGCGTGCCGCCGCGCACCATGGGAATCGGACCGGTCCCGGCGACCGCTGCCGCCCTGGAGCGCGCGGGTCTGAGCCTGGGCGATATCGACCTGATCGAACTCAACGAGGCCTTCGCCGCACAGGTGCTGGCCTGCACTAGGGAATGGGAACTGAGCGAGGCCGATATGGCCGAGCGCCTCAACGTCAACGGTTCCGGCATCTCCCTGGGCCACCCCGTGGGCGCCACGGGCGGCCGGATCCTGGCGACCCTGCTCCACGAGATGGACCGACGCGGGTCCCGCTATGGCCTGGAGACCATGTGCATCGGCGGCGGCCAGGGCATCGCCGCGGTCTTCGAGCGGCTGGAGGCCTGAACCATGGGCGAAGCGCAGACACCGAAAGGCCGGACCGCGGCCGGGACGCCGCCGGAGGGGACCCTGCCCCTGGCCGGGACCACCATCGTGGAGAACGCCTCCTTCGTGGCCGCCCCCACCGCCTGCCTACACCTGGCCAAGCTGGGCGCCAGGGTGATCCGGATCGATCCACTCGGCGGTGGGCCCGACTTCGGCCGCTGGCCGCTGGCCGATAGCGGGGACTCCCTGTTCTGGCACACGGCCAACCGGGCCAAGGAATCGGTCGCGCTCAATATGCGCGACCCCCGCGGCAAGGAATTGGCGCAGGCACTCATCACCGCCCCGGGCGACGATCGCGGCGTGTTCGTGGAGAACAGCGTGGGCCGCGCCTTCCTCGACGATGCGGTGCTGCGCGCGAACCGACCCGATCTGATCCACGTCAAGGTGTTGGGTTCCACCGACGGCGGACCCGCGGTGGACTACACGGTCAACGCGGAATCCGGTATCCCCACCATCACGGGACCGGCCGCGGACCCCCGCCCCACCAGCCACGCCCTGCCGGCCTGGGACCTGCTGTGCGGGCAGATGGCCGCGACCGCCGTGGTCACCGGACTGCTGCAGCGGGCCACCACGGGCCGCGGCGTGTTCGAGGAGATCTCGCTGGAGGACGTGGCCCGCACCTCGGTGGCCGACCTGGGCTGGTACTCCGAGACGCTGCGGGCAGCCGGCGGCCGCCCCAAGGTGGGCAACCACGTCTACGGCACCTTCGGTCAGGATTTCGCCACCCGCGACGGCAGGATCATCGTCGTGGGCATCACCAAGCGCCAGTGGGCCGCACTGCAGAAGGTGACGGGCACCGAAGAGGTGTTCGCCGCCCTGGCGCAGAGCCTGGACGTGGACTTCGCCGACGAGGGCGTGCGCTACACCCAGCGCGAGCTCATCGTCGCAGTGGTCTCCGGCTGGTTCACCGCCCACACCACTGACGAGGCGCTCGCGGCCCTGCGCGCCGCCGGCGGCCTGGCAGCGGCCTACCGCACCCCGACCCAGGTGGCGGCGGCTGTCGGCACGGCGCCCGCCGCCGGACTGTACCGGACCGCTGGGGGCCAACTCGGCGATCTGGTGGTCGGGACCTCGGCCATCCGGGTCGACGGATACGCGCCGCGGGCGGACCGGCCCGTAGTCTTCGGCGCCGACACCCAGCGCGTACTGGCCGAGGATTTGGGCATGAACGACAAGGAGATCGCCGGTCTGCGCGACCGCGGGATCATCTGAAGAAGGGATCAACCATGACGCACAAGCCACGCCCCCGTCCGGGAACACCGCACTATATGACCGAGGACCGCGTCGAACTCCAGGCCATGGCCAGGCAGTTCTCCGACGAAGTCGTCCGGCCCATCGCCAACGAACTTGACCCCGTTGAGGGCCAGTTCCCGGAAGAACTCGTCGCCCAGATGGGCGAGCTCGGATTCTTCGGCATCATGATCCCGGAAGAATACGGGGGCCTCGGCCTGGGCGTCTTCGAATACTGCCTCGTGGCCGAGGAACTCTCCCGGAACTGGATGTCGGTGGCCGGCCTGCTGGCCCGCGGCAATGGCATGGGCGGGGGGTTCACCCCCGCACAGGAGGCCCGCCTCCTGCCGAAGGTGGCCACCGGCGAATACCTGGGCGCCTACGCCCTGTCCGAGGCGGAAGCGGGCTCCGACGTCGCCAACATCCAGTGCAAGGCAGAACGCGACGGCGACGAATGGGTCATCAACGGCACCAAGATGTGGTGTACCTACGCCGACATGGCAGACTACCTCGTCCTCTTCGCCCGCACCTCGGTCGACCCCGACCCGAGCAAACGCCACCGCGGCATCTCCTGCTTCCTCGTCGAGAAGGAGCGCGGGAAGTTCCCCAAGGGCATCAGCGGCAACCCCGTGAAGAAGATCGGCTACTTCGGCTGGCATACCTGGGAGCTGTCCTTCGATGACTTCCGGCTGCCCGCCGATGCGCTGCTGGGCGAAGAGGACCGCGGCTTCTACCTGGCCGTCTCCGGCTTGGAAGTCGGCCGCGCCCACACCGCTGCGCGCTCCATCGGCCTGGCCCAGGCCGCCCTGGACGCCGCGATCGACTATGTGCACGTGCGCAGCCAGTTCGGCCACGAACTGGCCGACTTCCAGCACCTGCGCTTCAAAATCGCCGATATGGCCGCCAGGATCGAGGCCTGCCGCCAACTCATGTACTCCGTGGCCAGCGATATCGACACGGGCAACCGCTGCGACAAAGAAGCGGCCATGGTGAAGTACCTGGCCGGTGAGATGAGCGAGTACGTCACCAGCCAGGCGCTCCAGATCCACGGCGGCGCCGGCTATACGAAGGACTTCCCGGTGGAGCGCTACTGGCGCGATGCCCGCCTGACGAAGATCTTCGAGGGCTCCTCGGAAATCCAGATGCGCATTATCAGCGATCAACTGTTGGGCCGCTGACCCCACCCACAGCACCGACCCGTCACATATGTGGGTTCTCCGGGTGGAGGACCCACATATGTGACGGGTCGGCGTGCTCAGCGGGCCTGTTCGGCCGCCGGGTGCCGGTAGGTCGCCGGGGTGCGCGTCAGTTTGATCGGCGAGGCCACCTGGCGGGACCCGTCGTCGAACTCGACGATCATCCCCCTGTGCGCGGTGTGCGGGTGCTGCACCACCTGGGCCGCGTTCAGGATCGGACCGGCGGGCACGCCGATGGCCATGAGTTCCGCCGCGACCTCCTGCGCATCGTGGTCGGCCAGCAGCCCCTCGAGGGCCTCGCGCAGTTCCGCCCGATGGCCCAGTCGGGCCGCGTTATCACAGAACCGCGGATCGGCGGCGAGGTCAGCGGCCCCCAGGAACTCGACCAGCCGGGCGAACTGCCCGTCATTGCCCGCCGTGATGTAGACCGGGCCCGTACCCGTGAGGTAGGCGGAGTAGGGCGCGATGTTCGGATGGTCGTTGCCCGTCAACCGGGGTTCGACCCCCGAAGCGAAGTAATTGGGCAGATGCGGGTGCATCACGGAAAGCCCGGAGTCGAACAGCGTGGCCTCGACCCGCTGGCCCGACCCGCTGCGCTGCCTTTCCTGCAGGGCCATGAGGATCCCCAGCGCGGCATTCATACCGGTCACCATGTCCACAGCCGGCATCCCGATGCGCGTCGGCCCCGAATCCTGCGTGCCGTTGACCGACATGAGTCCGGACATCGCCTGGATGATCGCATCGTAGCCGGGCAGTCCGCCCAATGGACCGTCGTCACCGAAGCCGGTGATGCTGCAGTGGACCAGCCGCGGGAACCGCTCGGGAAGCACCGTGACCGGGTCCAGCCCCCACTTCGCCAGGGTGCCGGTCTTGAAGTTCTCCACCAACACATCCGCGCCGGCCAGCAGCTCCTCCAGCTGTGCGATCCCGCCGGGCGTGCGCAGATCGAGGGTGATGCAGTCCTTGTTCCGGTTGATCCCGGCGAAGTAGGCCGACACCCCTTCTCTGATGAACGGCGGGCCCCAGCTACGGGTGTCATCGCCTGACGGCGGCTCGACCTTGACCACGGTGGCGCCGTGATCGGCCAGGATCTGTGTGCAGTAGGGCCCACCCAGGATCCGCGAGAGGTCGACGACGACAATGCCCTCAAGCGCCCCGCTCATCGGGTCCCCGCCAGGATCGATTCGACGGCCGCCCGGGCCCGTTCCCGGTCGAACGGAACGCCCGCGACCAGGTCGTCGATCACCTCGGCGTCGTCGGCGGCGGGTTCCAGCGGATCCTGCGGCAGCAGTTTGTGGCGCACCACCAGGGCCGCCAGGACCAGGCGCGTCCAGTCCCCGGACCGCTGCCCGACGTGGGCGCCCTCCCAGGTCAGGACGATGGCGCTAACCAGGTGGTAGGTCGCCGAGGCCGCCTGCCGGACCCGCTCCTGCTCCGTTCCCATGGGCAGCAGTTCGAGCAGGTGCATGATGCGCCCGGTCAACTCCTCCAGATGCCCGTGCAGCACCGCCGGCACGCTGCCGGCGGGCGCGCCATCACCGGCGGCTCCGGTGCCTGCGGCCTCGGCCAGCAGGTCCTGCAGATGGCCGATCAGCGGTTTGAGCGATTCGGACCGGTGGGCCGCCCTGATCACGTCCAGGGCCACGATGTTCGAAGTGCCCTCCCAGATCGAGCCGAGCTGGGCATCGCGGAAGACACGGGCGTCGCCGAACTCCTCGATGTAGCCCACTCCCCCACGCACCTCCATCGCATCCGCGGTGACCTTGCGCGCGTCGCGGGTCGTGCGGAACTTCAGCAGGGGTGTGAGGATCCGCAGCACCGCGGTGGCACGGGAGTCCCCGGCCTCGGATTTCGCATAGACGTCGGCGGTGTGCAAGACCATGGACAGGCCCTGCTCGGTCGGCAGCAGCAGCTTCGCCAGCTGTCGGCGCTGCAGCGGCAGCTTGTTCAGGGTGCTACCGAAGGCCTCGCGGTTGGCGCACACATAACGGGCCTCGGCGAAGGCGCGGCGCATCAGCCCGGCCGAGCGGACCCCGTTGGACAGGCGCGAGGGGTTGATCATATCGGTCATCTGCTTGAAGCCCTGGCCCAGCTCCCCCACCAGATAGGCCGTGGCACCGTCCAGGCTGACCTCGCCCGACGGCATCGAACGGGTCCCCAGTTTGTCCTTGAGCCTGACGATCCGCTGGGCGTTCTGCGTGCCGTCGGGCAGGTGGCGCGGCAGCAGGAACAGGCCGATGCCCTTGATGCCCTCGCCGGCCCCGGCCGGGCGGGCCAGGACCATGGAGAGTTCGGCGTCGACGTTCGAACAGAACCACTTCTGCCCGTGCAACGACCAGGTGCCGTCACCGTTGTCCACAGCACTCGTCTCGATCCGGCCGGTGTCGGAGCCCGCACCCTGCTCGGTCATGAACATCGCGCCCTGGAGCAGGGTGTCCAGATCGGTGCTGGTCAGCCCTGGCAGATAGCGCTCCTGCAGCTGCTGCGAGCCGAACTTCCGCAGCACCCGGGTCAGCGAATCGGTCATGGACACAGGGCATTCCAGTCCGAACTCCGCCTGTGCGAAGAGGTAGAAGAACAGGTATTTGACCACCGGGGGCATCACCTCGGGCCAGCCCAGGACGCCGGGCCGGTGGCTCATCGCCGCCATCCCCAGATCTCCGTATGCCACCTGCTGCAGGGCGCGGTAGGCGGGGTGGACCTCGACGGATTCGAGGTCCTGGCCGGTTCTGGTGCGCGGGCGCAGCACCGGCGGATTGCGGTCGGCGATCCCGGCCAGCTCATCGAGCTCGCCGCCCAGCCGCGGGCCCAGCGCTGTCAGGGTCGGGCGCAGATGTTCCAGCAGCCGGTCGTCGATGTAGAGGGGCAGCAGGCTGCGCAACGAGGTGTCGTCGGCGAACCGGTCGATCCCGAAGCTATCCGGCACCACCGACGTATCGTCGGCCACGGTCGTATCCACCATAATCTCCTTTGATAGGTTGAAATCAAGCTATCGCGTGGGAGACCGCGGAAACAAAGAGGTTGTGACTATGGGATATAAGCAATGGCTATCGTCGAGCCCAGCCTGAAACGCCTCCGATACTTCGTGGCGCTGGCCGAATACGGCAAGTTCCAGGCGGCCGCCGACGAGGTGGGGATTTCGCAGCCGGCGCTCAGCGCCGAACTCAAACGGCTCGAGGACTTCGTCGGCACGCCGCTGTTCCATCGGGCGCCCGCGACCGTACTGACCGCAGCAGGCGCGGCACTCCTGCCGTATGCCAAGGCGGCGGTGGGCGCCGCCCAGGATTTCAACGCGCGCGCACTGCAGCTGCGCACGGGGGCGGCTTCGACCCTGACCGTCGGAACCGTGATGACCTTCGTGCACCGCGGGCTGCCCGAGGCGATCAGGAACTTCACCCGGCACAATCCGGGAATCGTCGTCAAGACGGTTGAGGCGTCCTCGGCCGCGCAGAGCGATATGCTGCTGGGCCACGAGATCGATGTGGCCTGCGGGCACATGCCGCTGGATTCGCCCCTGGTCGACTGCCGTGAGGCCTCGCAGGAGGGATTCTGGCTGTGCACGGGGGCGACCGAGACGGTCACGACCGTCGCGCAGACCGCTAGCCTGCCCTATGTCATCTTCCGGCGCAGCGCCTCTCCCCTGTACTACGAGCACGTGGTGGGGATCTGCCGGGCCGCGGGCTTCGAGCCGCGGATCGAACACGAGACGACCAGCTGGGCCGCCGCCGTCGAGATGGTGGCACACGGGCTGGGCGTATCCCTGGTACCGGGGCCGGTCGCCGGCAGTTACCGCACCGACGCCCGGCTGCGCCTGCACCGGATCGACCGAGGCGCCGAGGCCCCACAGGCCTGGGTTTCCGTGCGCCGGGAGGCGGCCGGGACGCCGGCCGACCGGCTGGCGCGCGGCATCATCCGCGCCGCCGGCCGTGCTGCGGAGTCGGTTACTCCTCGACCATGACGGTGACCGATTCCGCCACGCAGGCGGGACGTTCGGCGCCCTCGATGGCGATCGTGTGTTCCATCACCACCTGGATGCCGGAGGGCTTCCGGTTGACCTCCTTGAGCACGATCGTGTCCTGGACCTTCGAGCCCACCGGCACGGGGCTGGGGAAGCGGACCTTGTTGCAGCCGTAGTTGATGGCCATCTTCATACCGGTGACCTTCTGCACCTGGGCGCCCAGGACGGGCAGCAGGGACAGGGTCAGGAAACCGTGGGCGATCGTCGTGCCGAAGGGGCCGTTCTTCGCCTTCTCCTGGTCGATGTGGATCCACTGGTGGTCGCCGGTGGCATCGGCGAACATGTTGACACGCTCCTGCGTGACCTCGAACCAGTCGCTCTTGCCCAGCTCCTGGCCGACCAGTTCCATCAGGCCGTCATAGCCCTTGATCTCGCGCACCATAATGGTCTCCTTCGTCCTCGTGCGAATCATTGTCGAATCATCGTGCGGATCGTCGTATCGATCCATTGCGTCGATCCTGCCGCGGGTTCCAAGACCCGCTAGTGAGCGTTCGTTCAGCGCTCGACATCATCCTAACCAGTCCCACCAGACGATTCCAAGATGTGGCCGGTGGCGACTTCTGGCACTCTGGGGAATGACCATCCCCTTTGAAGGAGTCCCCTTGTCCTCCCAGATCTTCCTGTACACGGCACTGGGCCTGTACTTCGCCGCCATGCTGTTCATCGGGTACCTCGGCTGGCGCAGGACCAGCGACCACGAGGACTACATGCTGGGCGGGCGGAATCTGCCGCCGTGGGTCGCAGCGATCTCCGCCGGGGCCTCCGATATGTCCGGCTGGCTCATCATGGGACTGCCCGGCGCCATCTACGCGACCGGCCTGATCGAGGCCTGGATCGCCGTCGGTCTGCTCATCGGCTCGTACCTGAACTGGCGGATCGTCGCGCCCCGGCTGCGCTCCTACACCTACATCGCGAACAATTCGATCACCCTGCCCAGCTTCTTCGAGAACCGACTGCGCGATAGGTCCCGGCTGCTGCGCACCGTCTCCAGCATCATCATCCTGGTCTTCTTCACGCTCTACGCCTCTTCCGGAATGGTTGCCGGCGGCAAGTTCTTCGAGAGCTCCTTCGGCGGGGACTACATGTTCGGCATGCTGCTGGTCACCGTCATCACCCTGGCCTATACGCTCTTCGGCGGCTTCCTGGGGGCCTCCATGACGGACGTGGCCCAGGGGCTGATGATGGTCGTCGCCCTGGTCGCGGTGCCCATCGTCGCCATTGTGACAATCGGCGGGTTCTCCCAGACCGCGACGATCGTGGAGACGGTCAGCCCGGCGAACCTGTCCTGGTTGGGCGCCGGCCACTTCGATGCCACCACCGTCGTCATCACCATCGCATCGGGCCTGGCCTGGGGCCTGGGCTACTTCGGCCAGCCGCACATCGTCGTGCGCTTCATGGCGCTGCGCTCGTCCGCCGAGGCCGCCTCGGCCCGCCGCATCGCCACCGGCTGGCAATTCCTGTCCCTGGCCGGCGCCGTGGTTGCGGGCTTCGTCGGCATCGCCTACTTCCAGAAGTTCGGGTCGGCCCCGGCCGACCCGGAGACCGTCGTCCTATTGCTCAGCCAGGTGCTGCTGCACCCCTTCGTGGCGGGCCTGGTGCTGGCGGCCGTGCTCGCGGCCATCATGTCGACCCTGTCCAGCCAGCTCATCGTGTGCTCCTCGGCCCTGGTCGAGGACATCTATCGGGCCTTCCGGCGGACCCCGCCATCGGGCCGGACACTGGTGGTGCTGGGTCGTGTCGGGGTGCTGGTGATCGCGCTGATCGCCATGCTCATGTCGATCAGCCCCAATGACACGATCCTGGGCCTGGTCAGCTTCGCCTGGGCGGGCTTCGGCGCGGCCTTCGGCCCGGTCGTCCTGCTCAGCCTGTTCTGGCCGAAGCTGACGAACTGGGGCGCCCTGGCCGCGATGCTCACCGGCACCGTGGTTGTCTTCGTCTGGCACTATCTGCCCGGGACCCTCTTCGAGCTCTACGAGCTGCTGCCGGCCTTCATCCTGGCCACGGCAGTGGGTATGGTCGTCAGCATGTGCACCCATCGCCACGATCCCGAGATCCACGCGGAGTTCACGGCCGCCGCGGCCGAGGCCTCATCCAAGAGGAGTGCAGCATGAACGTCCCGACCGGTACACCCGTCCCGATCCGTCCGGCCGTCAGCGTCCTGGTCGTGCGCGACGGTTCCTCCGGCCCCGAGGTCTTCGTCCAGCACCGCGTGCAGACGATGGACTTCGCCGCCGGCGCGGTGGTCTTCCCCGGCGGCCGCGTTGATCCGGTCGACTACGCCAGGGCCCAGGCCAGGGCCGCCGAGCAGGGGTTCGACTCCGCACGGTTCGCAGCGCACGAGCGGGCCTGGGCCGCCACCGATATGGCGGCTGTGCCGCTGCACCCTGCCGTGCTGCTGGCCTGCGGCAGGCGCGAGGTGGAGGAGGAGACCGGTTCCCTGTTGCCGAGCGACTGCCTGCTCCCCTGGGCCAACTGGGTCACCCCGCCCGGACCACCGCGGCGCTTCGACACGTACTTCTACGTCGCCCCGGCCTCGGCCGCCGGGCTGCTGCGCAACACCACGACCGAGGCCAAGCGCTCGGAGTGGCTGCCCGCGGCGGTCCTGCTGGAGCGCGGGGGTGCCGGCGAACTGCTGCTCATGCGCCCGACCCGCACGCTGCTCGAAGAACTGGTGGACCTGGGCGGCTGGGATGCGGTGCGGGCTGCGAGCGCGCACCGGTCCATCGTCCCGGTGCGCAATGACCGGCCCCAGGTCTAACCGGCGGGCTCTCAGCCCTTGCGGGCTTTCAGCTGGGCCATCCGGCGGGCCACCACCCGTTCCTGTTCGGCGCCGCCGATGAGCTCGCCGATGGCATCCTGTTCCCTGGCGAAACCGGTCTCCAGGGTCGCGGAGGGGTCGACCGCCAGATTCGTCAGCTCCTTGGCGTAGACCAGCGCCGGACGTGAGCCGGCGGCCAGTTCCCCCGCCAACTCCAGTGCCCGCTGGGCCGCCTGCTCGGCCAGTTCTTCGACCAGGCCCAGGCTCAGGGCCTCGCTGCCCAGCACGGTCCGCCCCGTCATGATGAGGTGCTTGGCCCGGCCCAGGCCCACCAACGGCGGGAGCAGCTGGGTGCCGCACATATCGGGGACCAGACCCCAGTTGATCTCCATCATCGACAGCTTGGCGTTCGGCTGGGCCACGCGGATGTCCGCGGCCAGTGCCAGCTGCAGGCCCCCACCCATCGCCACGGTGTCGATGCCAGCTACCACGGGGACCTCCAACAACTGCCAGACGTAGACGGCCTGCTGGGCCAGGGCCTTGACCGGTCCCAGGGGCGCGAGGTCCTGCACCAGGTGAGCGGTCCCGTCGACCATCTTGGAGAACTCCCCCATGTCCAGCCCGGAGCAGAAGCCGCGGCCGGTGCCGGTCAGCGCCACGGCGCGCACCTCGGCCCGGCCCCGCAGGGCGGTGCCGGCCTCGACCAGGTCGGCGAAGACCTCGGCGGTCAGCGAATTGAGGCTGTCGGGCCTGTTCAACCGCACATGGGCCACCCCGTCCTCGCGCAGGGTGGTCACGACGGTGCCGTGGGTGGCCGTGGTGGACTGTTCGCTCATGATGCTCCTTTGCATGGACTGAATCGGCTGCAGGGTCCGCAGCCGTGCGCAGCCGCGCGGCCGAACCATCCACAGCTTAACAAGCGTTCAGCCAGGGGTTCGACTCACCAGGGATTCGGCTCAAGCGGTTCAGGCCAGCAAGAAGACGCCGCGTACGATCGTCACGACCCCGCCCAGGCCGGCCAGGACCACGGCGGTGCCGCGGGCAGTACCCATGGTGACGACCTTCGCCACGGCCCCGCCGATCCACATCCCCACCAGCACGGTGGCCACGATGATCGGCAGGATCCACCAGGGCGGCAGCTGTGCGGTGGTCACCGTGCCGGTGAGCAGTTTGACCGTCACGGAGAAGATGCCCATTGTCATGAAGGTCGGCTGCATGGTCGCGGCGAAGGACCGCTGGTTCCAGCGGGCGAACTTCGAGTAGATCACCATCGCAGGGGCCGCGACTCCCGCCGTGGTGTTGAGGAAGCCACCGATGATCCCGGCCGCGCCGGTGAGTGCGGAGGACGACAGATGCGGCAGGCGGGGTACCCCGAAGGTCAGCAGCAGGCCGATGACCACGATGACGCCGATGATGATGTCGAGCCAGGCGGGGTCCGTGTGCCCCACCAGCGCCGCGGCGGGAAAGGCGCCCACCAGGGCGGCGGGCGCGATGATGAGGTAGCGCTTCCAGTCGACCTCGTGGAAGACCGCCAACATGATCAGGAAGCCTGACACGATGGTCGCGGTGTTCGTCACGAACACGCCCAGTGCGGGCCCCAGCAGCAGGGTCAGCACGGGTGCGACGACCAGTCCCACTCCGGTGCCCGAGAGCCGCTGCAGGATCACCCCGATGAGCACCGCCACAATGATGAATGGCAGCAACGGCACAAAGGACACGTGCCTTCCCCCTTCTCCCCGACTCCGCATCGTCCATCCGACCGCGGAACAGTCCCACCCTGGACCTTCTCATTCTTACATCAGCCCGGCGCGCTCACATCAGCCCACCGGGTCCTTCCCCCGGCCGGGACCGCACCTGTAGGCTGGGCCACATGTCCACCGTCGTACTGTTCCACTCCGCCCTGGGACTGAACCCGGGTCTGCGCGAGATGGCCGAGCGCCTGCGCACAGCCGGCCACACCGTCCACACCCCCGATTACTACTCCGGCCATGTCTTCACCGACACCGCCGCCGGGATCGCCTACCGTGACGAGGCGACCTTCCCCGAATTAGCGCGCCGGGCCGCGGCCGAGGTCGAAGCCCTGCTCGCCGATGTCCCCGAACGCTCCGTGGTGTTCGGCGGCTTCTCCCTGGGGGCGGCGATGGCCCAGTCGATGGGCAAGCGCAATCCGAAGGCCGCGGGCGCACTGCTGTTCCATGCCGGCGGGGCGCCCAAGGCCACCTCTTGGCCGGCCGAGGTCCCCCTCCAGATCCATCACAGCGTCGACGATCCGTGGGTCGAATCGAGCCAGGTGGCGACCCTGGTGGACTCGGTCGCGGGGGCGGGCGCGCAGGCCTCCCACTTCGTCTATCCAGGGTCGGGGCACCTGTTCGCCGACCCCACGACGCCCGACTACGATGCGGCCCTGGCCGAACTCATGTGGGGCAGGGTGCTGCGCTTCCTCGACGCCGAGGTGTGACCCGCCGGTGACACCACGGGGAGAACCACCGGCACGGCCGCGGACGTCACCGCCTCGGATGTAGCGGCCCTCACGGGGTGGATCAGCAGACGTTCAGGGGTGTCGCGCTAGGATTGTTTACAGACTTTTTCAGGCTGTCCGGTCACAGCGCTCACAAATTACGAACGGATGCTTTTGAACGGCAACACGACATTCCGGCACTCAAACGTGGCTCTTCTCTCGGTCGTGGAGGTCACGGCCCCCAATGAAGTGACATCCGATTCGTTCGACGAGGAGCTGGCCTCCACGCTCGAACACCTGCACCTGCCCAAGCGCCTGCTGCAGCGGGTGGCCGGGGTGAACGCGCGCCGCAACTGGGACGATCCGCATGATTTCATCGCCGGTGCCGCCCAGGCCGGCCGCGATGCGCTGGCCCGGTCGGGGGTCCCGGCCGAGTCGATCGGCCTGATGATCAACACCTCGGTGACCCGCGAGTCCCTGGAGCCCTCCGTCGCGGTATCGGTCCACCACGGGATCGGGCTGCCCACCTCGGCGATGAACTTCGATATCGCCAATGCCTGCCTGGGCTTCGTCAACGGCATGACGCTGGCCGCGACGATGATCGATTCGGGACAGATCGACTATGCGCTCATCGTGGCCGGCGAGGACGCCTCCCGGGTGCAGCGCGCCACGATCAACCGGCTCTCCCGCGACGGCATCACGCGCGAGGAGTACCTCAACGAGTTCGCCTCCCTGACCCTGGGCTCGGGCGCCGCGGGCGCTGTGCTGGGCCGGGCAGACCGGCACCCGGAGGGTCACCGGATCCTAGGCGGGGTGACACGGGCGGCCACGTGGAACCACGGACTGTGCGTAGGCGACCACAACGGCATGTTCACCGATACCCAGGGCCTGCTGTCCAATGGCATGGAACTGGTCACCGCGGCCTGGCACGAGGCCCAGGCCAACGGCTGGGACTGGTCCGATATGGACCGCTACGTCACCCACCAGGTGTCCAACGTCCACTCCAACGCCATTTCCCGCGCGGTCGACCTGGATCCGGCGAAGATGCCCAAGACCTATCCCGTGCTGGGCAATGTGGGCCCGGCCTCCCTGCCCATCACCCTGGCCCGACAGGTCGACTCCCTGTCCGCCGGCGACCGGGTGCTGGCCATGGGCGTGGGCTCCGGTCTGAACACCGCGATGACGGAGATCATCTGGTGAGGCTTCCCGCACGGCCCGCCACCACAGTCGACGGCCTGCCCGAATGGGACGCGCGCTGGTCGCGGATCCTGACGGTGCGCACGGCCGATGGCCCCCACACCTTCCACCTGCTCGACACCCTGCCGGCGCTGCGCGAGGCCGGGATCGAACCGACCGGCACCATCGTGGCGGTGCACGGGAATCCGACCTGGTCCTATATGTGGCGCCGGCTGGCCGCCGAGTCCCTGCGCCGTGCGGGCACAGGGACATCGGGCAGCACCGGTGCCGAGGCGAACGCCGGCGCCTGGCGCGTGGTCGCGGTGGACCAGCTGGAGATGGGGTACTCCGAGCGCCTCGAACACGACGCCCTGCCCTCTCCCCGGGGCGAGGGCTACCGCCGGCTGGCCGAGCGGGTGGGCGACTTGGACGCCGTGGTCCACGCGATCCTGCCCGAAGCGCCCTCCACCCAGCGGCTCGTGACGATCGGCCACGACTGGGGCGGGGTCATCAGCCTGGGCTGGGCAACCCGCAATACGGACCTGATCGACGCGGTCATCAGCTGCAATACCGCAGTGCACCAGCCGGAGTCGGCCCCGGTGCCCGCTCCCCTGCAGGCGGCCCTGGCCGGCGGCCTGCTACCCACCTCGACCGTGCTGACCGACGCTTTCCTGCGGGTGAGCCTGTCGCTGTCGGAATCCATGGACCGGACCACTCGCAGGGCCTTCCGCTCGCCGTATCGACATCCGCGCGATCGCGGTGGGATCGGCGCCTTCGTCGCCGACATCCCGGTGGACGCCTCGCACCCCTCCGATGCCGAACTCCAGCGGATCGGTGCGGACA
This sequence comes from Brevibacterium sp. 50QC2O2, assembly GCF_024580675.1. Lineage (NCBI taxonomy): Bacteria > Bacillati > Actinomycetota > Actinomycetes > Micrococcales > Brevibacteriaceae > Brevibacterium > Brevibacterium sp. 50QC2O2. Next base: position 20,737 of record NZ_JANIJZ010000009.1, on the reverse strand, counting down.
TCGCCGCCTATGAGGGTCCCGCGCTGCTGCTGTGGGGGCCGAAGGACCCGGTTTTCTTGGAACGCTATCTGCGGGATTTGCGCCAGCGCCTGCCGCAGGCTGACCTGCACCGCTTCGAGAAGTTCAACCACCTGTTCACCGAGGACGTCCCCTATGCCGGGCTCGTCTTCGACTGGTTGGAACAGCACGTCCCCCACGCGGACACCCCTGCCGGCACTGCATCCGGTACCGGCGCCGCGGCCGGAGCCGGAGCCGAGGCGCCGGACCAGGACGGTACAGGCGCCCGGTCCGATGCGGCCTCGGCCCCGGCGGGGGCCGCTGCGGCCGATACCGACCCCGAGGCCGACGATCCGCCCTTCATCTTCGACGCGCTGGCCGCCCGCGGCGCCGAACGCGCCGTGGCCAGCGTCGATATGACCAAGCGGCCGGCCCAGGCGATCAGCTGGGCCCACCTGGCCGGCGTGGTCGATGCCATCGCCAAGGGCCTGGGGCAGCTGGGCCTTAAGAAGGGCGACCGGGTCAGCCTGCTGGTGACCCCCGGCAACAATCTGACGGCCGCGGCCTATGCCGTGCTCAAGGCCGGCGGCGTGGCCGTCGTCGCCGACGCCGGCCTGGGCCCGGCGGGGATGACCAGGGCGATCAAGTCCGCCGACCCACAGTGGATCATCGGCGGGGCCCCCGGCCTGGCCCTGGCACGCGGCGGCAATTGGCCGGGCCGCCGGATCTCCGTGAGCCCCATGGGCCTGCTGGCCCGCAAGGGCCTGCGCGTGGAGACCAGCCTGACCGAACTGTCCCGTACCCCGGTACCCCGCCAGGATATGAAGGCACCGGGCCGCAGTGCCGCCGCGCTGGTGGGCGAGCAGGCTCCGGGACTCGACGACGACGCCGCGATCCTCTTCACCTCCGGCTCCACGGGCCCGGCCAAGGGCGTGCGCTATACGCACCGCAGGCTCGGCGAACTGATCCGTCTGCTGGGCTCGCGGTTCCACGTGGAACGCGGATCCGGCCTGGTGGCGGGCTTCGCGCCCTTCGCACTGTTCGGACCCGGTCTGGGCGCCACCAGCGTCACCCCGGACATGTCGGTGACCAAGCCGCGCACCCTGAGGGCCGCGGCCCTGGCCGATGCGATCTCCGCGGCCGACTGCACCATGGCCTTCGCGTCCCCCGCCGCCTGGACGAACGTCGTGGCCACCGCCGATGAACTCGACGCCGAACAGCTCGAGGCCTTCGGGCGCATCGATCTGGTGCTCTCCGCCGGCGCCCCCGTACCGCTATCGCTGATGGACGAGCTGACCCACTGGTTCCCACGCGCGCAAATCCATTCGCCCTACGGAATGACCGAGGGCCTGCTGCTGACCGACATCGATCGCGACGGAGTGGCCGCGGCAGCCGCCGACCAGGACGATCACGGGGTCTGCGTCGGCACTCCGATCCCCGGTGTGCACCTGGCCCTGGCACCGCTGGACTCTCAGGGCGTGCCCGCCGAGGAGCTGCTCCTGGATCGGGAAGCCCACGGCAAGCTGGGCGAATTCGTCGTCAGCGCCCCGCACATCAAGGCCGGCTACGACAATCTGTGGAAGACCGATGAGCAGTCCAAGCGCGATACCGCCCTGGGGCTGACCTGGCACCGCACCAATGACATCGGCCATATCGACACCTCCGGGCGGGTCTGGCTGGAAGGACGCGTCCAGCACGTCATCACCGCGCCGGCGGGCCCCGTGGGCCCCGGCGGGATCGAGGCAGTGGTCGACGAACTGCACGGGGTCACCCGTTGTGCCGCGGTGGGCGTCGGGCCGGTGGGCACCCAGGCGATCGTCGTGGTGCTCGAACCCACCGCCGAGATGCCGGAGCCGGGCCAGGCTCCCCTGGAGATCACCGAGCAGGTCCGCTACACGGCGCAGCGGGTCCTGGGCCTGGACGTGGCAGCCGTGCTGATCCCGCCGAAATTCCCCACGGACATCCGCCACAACTCCAAGATCGACCGCTCGGCACTGGCCGACTGGGCCGCCACAGTGCTGGCCGGCGGTCCGGTGAGGAAGTTCTGATGCGCGTCCTGGTGACGGGGGCCTCGGGCCTGCTGGGCTCTTCGGTGGCACGCGCCCTGGTCGCGGACGGGCATACGGTGACCACCCTGCAGCGGCGGCCCTCCGGGGTGGACGGCGCACACGATGTGTTGGGCTCCACCACCGATTCCGAGGCGGTGGCCAGGGCCATGGCCGGCCGCGCCGCTCCGGGCCCGAAGGCCGGCCAGGACGGTGCTGCGCAGAGCGCCGCCGACGTGCCGGGTGCCGGGCAGGACGCCGTGGTGCACCTGGCGGCCAAGGTGTCCATGGCCGGCGACCCAGCCGATTTTGATCGGGTCAACATCGACGGCACCCGCAATGTCGTCACAGCCGCGCGGGAAGCCGGAGTGCCGCGCTTCGTGCACATCTCCTCGCCCTCGGTTGCCCATGCCGGGACCTCGATCGTGGGCGAGGGCGCGGGACCGGCGGATCCGCAGCGGGCCCGCGGCGACTACGCCAGGACCAAGGCCGCCGGCGAACTCATCGCCCTGGGCGCCGACGCAGATGACTTCCGCGTGCTGGTGCTGCGGCCCCATCTGATGTGGGGCCCCGGCGATGCCCAGTTGACCGAGCGGATCATCGACCGCGCCAAGGCCGGCAGCCTGCCGATCCTGGGCAGCGGGGCGATGCTGGTCGACACCCTGTTCGTCACGAACGCCGTGGATGCGATTGTGGCAGGTCTTACCGCGGTGGACCAGGCGCACGGTCAATCCCTGGTGGTGACCAACGGCCAGCCCCGGCCGATCGGCGAACTGCTGCGGCGCATCGCGCTCGCAGGTGGCGCCGCCGAACCACGCCTGCGGGTACCCGCCGCGGTGGGCCGGGCCGCGGGAACGGCGGTGGAACGGGTCTGGAACCTAAGCGAACACGACGACGAACCGCCGCTGACGCACTTCCTGGCAGAACAGCTGTCGACAGCGCACTGGTTCGATCAGCGCCGCACCCGTGAGGTCCTGGACTGGACGCCGGCGGTGTCGATCGAGCAGGGGCTGGAGCTGGTGGCCCGGGCATACGCCTGAAACCGGAACACGTCGTTTCCCCGCCGACACGGCCCTACAGTGGCGTGTTCCTGGGCAAACGACGTGTTCCGACGCCCGGGCCCCTATTCCCGGGTGGCGCGGCGCAGCAGCTGCGCCTGCTGGGTGCGCACCGAGTCGCGCATCGAGTCCGCGCTGCGGCGCACCCTGGTGTCGCGGTCACCGCCGCGGATCGCGATGTGCAGCCACTCCATCTGCCCGTCGAGCCGGCCGGCGGACTCCGCGGCATCGCGCAGGCCCTCCAGGAGGTTTTCCGGAACCTCGCGGTCGTACTTGTAGTAGATCTTGTGCTCCAGGCTCGCCCAGAAGTCCATTGCGATGGTGCGCAGCTGGATCTCGACCACGGTGTCGACCTGGCCGGTGGACAGAAAGACCGGTACCTTGACGATAAGGTGCAGGCTGCGGTAGCCGTTGGGCTTGGGCCGGGCGATGTAGTCCTTGACCTGCAGAATCTGGATGTCGTCCTGCCCGCTGAGCAGTTCGAACACATGGTAGACATCGGTCACGAAGCTGCAGACCACGCGCACTCCGGCGATATCGGTCAGATTCTCCCGCAGTTCATCCAGGTCCCCCGACAGGCCGCGGCGCCGGATCTTGTCCATGATGGATTCCGGGGACTTCAACCGGGAGCTGATGTGCTCGATCGGGTTGTACTCGCCCAGTTCTTCGAATTCCTCGACCAGATTGTTCAACTTGGTCGTGACCGTGTCGATGCCGAACTTATAGGGAAGCAGGAACCGGGTGACCTCGGATTTGAGATCCTGGAACCGACCGCGCAGTTCCTCCCGCCCGTCTTCGGTCAGGGCCGGCGCGCTACCGCCGTCCAGGGCGCGGCCCAGCATTCGGCCGAGTTCGCTCAGGACCTTGCGTTCGCGCGGGGTTATGTCGGGGGTCATCTCACTCACGTGAGCAACCCTAGTGCCGGAAATTGAATCCTGCCTGGGTCTTGCGGGGGTCTGCGTTCCCCGCACAGGGCCGGCACGTTGAACCGACCGGCGGTCCGCGCGTGCGTACCAGCTCGGACGCGGTACCGCCAGTTTCCGTGATGCAACGCACGTCGGCTACTGTGGGCGCTACAGACAATCCCCAGCCCATCGAGGAGGATCGGCACCCCATGTCAACGACACCGAATCCCTATGAAGTGGCCGCACAGCGCGCCGCAACCGACCCGGAGTCCTTCTGGCTCGAAGCCGCAGACCTGATCTCGTGGACCAAGAAGCCCACCAAAGCGGTCGACGACAGCCGTGCGCCCATCTACCGCTGGTTCCCCGACGGCGAACTCAATGTCGCCTACAACGCACTGGACCGCCACGTCGAGGCCGGCCGCGGCGCCGACGCTGCCCTGATCTACGACTCGCCGGTCACCGGCACCAAGCGCACCTACAGCTATGCGGAACTGACGGACTTGGTCGCCCGCTTCGCCCAGGGCCTGGCCGATCACGGCGTGGTCAAGGGTGACCGGGTCGTCATCTACATGCCGATGATCCCCGAAGCGGTCATCGCCATGCTGGCCTGCGCCCGGCTGGGAGCGATCCACTCGGTGGTATTCGGGGGCTTCTCCGCGGCGGAACTGGCCGTGCGCATCGACGACACCGCCCCCAAGGCGATCGTGGCGGCCAGCTGCGGCGTGGAGCCCAAGCGCATCGTCGACTACAAACCGCTGCTGGACCAGGCGATCGAGCTGGCGGCCGCGAAGCCGGAGTTCGTCGTCGTCAAGCAGCGCGAGCAGCAGCCGGGCGACCTCGTCGCCGACCGCGATCTGGACTTCGACGAGCTGCTGGAGGCCACGCAGAAGCAGGCGCCGTGCACCCCGGTGAAGGCCACCGACGAGCTCTACGTGCTCTACACCTCGGGCACCACGGGCAAGCCCAAGGGGATCGTGCGCGACTCCGGCGGCTATGCCACCGCGCTGGCCTGGTCGATGCCCAACCTGTTCGACCTGCACCCGGGCGACACGATGTTCACCGCCTCCGATGTTGGCTGGGTCGTGGGCCACAGCTACATCGTCTATGCTCCCCTGCTGGCCGGAGTCACCACGGTGCTGTTCGAGGGCAAGCCGATCGGCACGCCCGATGCCGGCACCTTCTTCCGCGTGGTCAGCGAACACAAGGCCAATGTCTTCTTCGCCGCGCCCACCGCCATGCGCGTCATCCGCAAGGAGGACCCGGAGGGCGAACTCATGAAGAAGTACGACATGGACCAGCTGCACGCCTGGTACATGGCCGGCGAGCGCCTGGACCCGGACACCTACGAGTGGACCACGGAGAAGCTCAAGGAGGCCACGGGCCGCGATATCCCGGTCATCGACAACTGGTGGCAGACGGAGACCGGCTGGCCCATCGCGACGAATCCGATCGGCCTACACAAGTACCCGCTCAAGGCCGGCTCCCCCACCCTGCCGACCCCCGGCTACCAGGTGGAGATCCTCGACGCCGCGGGCAACCGGGTGCCGGCGGGCCAGGACGGCCTGGTGGTCGTCAAGCTGCCGCTGCCGCCGGGCACCATGACCACGGTGTGGGGCGATGACGAGCGGTTCATCTCCTCCTATCTGTCTGCCTTCGACGGCTACTACCTGACCGGTGACGGCGGCTATCTGGACGAGGACGGCTACGTCTACGTCATGGGCCGCACCGACGATGTCATCAATGTGGCCGGCCACCGCCTGTCCACCGGTGTGCTCGAGGCCGCGATCGCCGCGCATCCGGCTGTGGCCGAGTGCGCCGTGATCGGCGTGTACGACGAGACCAAGGGCCAGGTTCCGCGCGCCTTCGTGGTGTTGAAGAATCTGCCAGACGGTGTGCCCCAGGACATCCGGGATTCGCTGGTCAAGCAGGTGCGCACCGAGGTGGGCCCGGTTGCGGCGCTGAAACAGGTCGACATCGTCGATGCCCTGCCCAAGACCCGCTCGGGCAAGATCCTGCGCAAGACGATGCGCGAGATCGCCGACGGCAAGGCGAATGTCGTGGTGCCCTCGACGATCGAGGACGCGGGCGTATTGGACAACCTGCGCGGGGCCCTGTCGGGCAACTGACGCGCAGTCCTGCACCGTCCCACACGGATGCCCCGGAAGCGGGGTGATGACCAGGTATACCTGGTCATCACCCCGCTTCCGGGGCATCCGTGGTCGTCTGTGGTGTGGAGCGTGCCCGTCAGTCGTTGGCGATGTCGAAGGGATCGGCGACATCCGACCGGCCCAGGGCACGGGCGGCTGCCAGGAAACCGGTGCGGATGTGATCGGCCATCAGTGCTCCGGCGCCCTCGGCGTCGACGGCATGGGCCGCGTCCAGCAGTTCGGCGTGTTCATCGGTGGATTCGCCCGTGCGCACATCGTCGTCGAGGGTCAGGTCCCAGGGGAAGGCGTCCCATTTGTTCGCGATCTCCGCGGCGAGGCCCGGTGAACCGGCGCGCTCGTAGAAGAAGAAGTGGAAGTCCCGGGTGAGTTTGTTACGGCCGGGTCCGTCACCGGCGGCCACCGCCGCGCGCAGATCTGCCAGGATGCGCTGGGCGCCCTGGAGTTCGAACCGGGAGATCCGCAACACCGCCCTGCGCATCGCATAGGGTTCGAGCAGCATCCGGATCTGGTAGAGACCGGTCACCCAGCCGAAGTCCACCCCGGCCACCCGCACTCCCCGGTGCGCCTCGGAAATCACCAGGCCGTCGGACTCCAGGCGTTGCAGGGCCTCGCGCACGGGGGTGATCGAGGCGTCGAACCAGTGTGCCACCTGGTCCTGGCGCAATCGCACCCCGCGTTCCAGCTCGCCGGAGAGGATTCGCCGGCGCAGTGCCTCTGCGATGATGTCGCGTTTCGTCTGCATCGGGGACTCCTTGTTCGTCGCGGCATATCATGCATTATCCTTAAGAAAATATATCAACGAAGATACGCGCCGTCGTGCGCCTGGGAGGAGTTCCGTGATCAGCGAAGAAGAACAGGCCATGGTCGACACCGTCGCGGCCTGGATCGACGCCGAGGTCAAACCGACCGTGGGCGAATTCGAGAAGTCGGGACAGTACCCCACCGACTGGATCGAGCAGATGAAGGAGATGGGGATCTTCGGCCTGGCGATCGCGGAGCCCTGGGGCTACGGCGGAGTCTCCGGCGAGGCCTACGCCATGATCGCCGCCGAACTGGCCCGCGGCTGGATGACCCTGGCCGGCGCCATGGGCGGGCACACCGTCGTGGCCAAGCTGCTCCAACTCTACGGCACACGCGAACAGCAGGACAAGTACCTGCCGGGGATGGCCACCGGCGAGATCCGCGCGACCATGGCGCTGACCGAACCCGGCGGCGGATCCGACCTGCAGGCCATGACGACCCACGCCGACTTCGACGAGGCCGCCGGTGAGTACGTCATCAACGGCGCCAAGACCTGGATCACCAATGCCAGGAAGGCCGACGTCACCGCCCTGCTGCTCAAAACCGACCCGAGCGCGCAGCCGCGCCACTCGGGGATCTCGATCCTGCTGGTGGAGAAGGTCCCCGGCTTCGAAGTCTCCCGCGATCTGCCCAAACTGGGCTACAAGGGCATCGAGAGCTGCGAACTGTCCTTCGCCGACGCCCGTGTGCCGGCCGATGCCCTGCTGGGCGGGGTCGAGGGCAAGGGCTTCGCGCAGATGATGAAGGGCCTGGAGACCGGCCGGCTCAACGTCGCCGCGCGCTCGGTCGGGGTGGCCCAGGCCGCGCTGGACGATGCGGTGCGCTACGCCCAGGAACGCGAGTCCATGGGCAAACCGATCTGGAAGCACCAGGCGGTGGGCAATCTGCTGGCGACGATGGCCACCAAGACCGAGGCAGCCCGCCAGCTGCTGCTGCACGCCGCGCGCACCTACGACGCCGGCGGCCGGGTGGACATGGAGGCCGGGATGGCCAAGCTCTACGCCTCCGAGGTGGCCGCCGAGGTGGCACTGGACGCGATCCGGGTGCACGGCGGATACGGCTACTCCACGGAGTACAGCCCGGAGCGCTACTACCGTGACGCGCCACTGATGATCGTGGGCGAGGGCACCAACGAGATCCAGAAGAACGTCATCGCCGGCCAGCTCATCAAGCGCAACAAGATCTGAACCACACCACGTCCGAACGCACCACTATCCACGATCCGAAGGAGACCAATATGACCACGCACTTCGGCTGGCAGGGCCGCTACTTCGAGGACTTCACCATCGGCGACGTCTTCGAACACCCCCTGGGCCGGACCATCACGAGCACCGACAACACCTGGTTCACGTTGCTGACCCAGAACACCGCGCCCGTGCACTTCGACCACGAATACGCCAAGCGCACCGAATTCGGCAAGCCCCTGGTGAACTCGACCCTGACGGTGGCCCTGATCACCGGGCAGAGCGTCACCGACGTCTCGCAGAACGTGTTCGCGAACCTGGCCTGGGACAAGATCGTCCTGCCCCACCCCCTGTTCGAGGGCGACACCCTGCGCTCGCGCTCCACGGTGACGGCCACCAGGGAGTCCAAGTCCCGGCCGAACATCGGGATCGTCACGGTGCACTCTGAGGGCTACAACCAGCACGGGGACGTGGTGTGCGCCTTCGAGCGCACCGTCATGGTCTACCGCCGCGGCCACGGCCCCAATGCCGAGCGGGTCGCCGAACTCGAGGGCTGAGCAACGCAGTCCGGTCGCCCGGCACTGGCGGTGCAAGCCGCGCAGGCAGTGCGTGCTACACAAGCAGTGCGTGCCGCGCAGGCAGTGCAGGGCGACCAAGCTCACGCCGAATGTTACGATTTGGTCACAGCGTCCGTTCGGGTTCGGCTCCTACACTGGGAGACATGCTCTCGACGAACTCGACTAGAAGGCGTCCCGCGCGCCGCCGAGGCGCCGGTGCGACGGGCGCTCGTGCAACCTCGCGCGCAGCGGCCCGACAGAAGCGATCGGGAAGGGCCGGGCACAGGGCCACCGCAATCGCGGCATCGGTCATGGTCGTGCTCATGGTCGCAGTCGGCGGCATCGTCTGGGCCGGCAATGTCCTCAGCTCCCCGCATGCCCCGCAGACGGTGCGCAGCCTGCATCTGACGGCCGATAATCTGACGTCTGCGCAGTCGACGAACGCGCAGACGATCATCGGCGTGGGCAAGACCGCCAAGGTGGGCGAGGACGGGATCGTCGTAGCGCTGATGACTGCGCTCCAGGAGAGCACTCTGTACAACCTGGACCACGGCGACAGAGATTCCAGGGGCCTGTTCCAGCAGCGCCCCAGCCAGCAATGGGGCACCGACGAGCAGGTGCAGGATCCGGTCTACTCCGCCCGTGCCTTCTACGGGATCAACCCGCAGTGCCCCAATGTGGGACTCAAACAGGTCAAGGGCTGGAAGACCATGGAGAAGAACGACGCAGCCCAGACCGTGCAGGCCTCCGGCTACCCCGAGGCCTACGCCAAATGGGAGCAGACCGCCTACGACATCCTGTCCAAGTACGGCGACTCTCCGGCGATCTGAACGCGCGGTCTCGGCCGGGGTTCCCACAGTCCCTGCGGCAACGACCCTGGTGACGGGTCCGGGTTGCCCCGCGACGGGTTCGGGGGCGGCTGCCGGGCCGGGGGCGGCCTCGACTAGAATCCGGTGACGTGGACAACTCTTCAGCGCATACGCACCAGGTCGACGCCCAGCTGCCGGAAAAGGTGGCCCCAGGCGCCCTGGAGCATGCGGCCGAGGTCTTCAAGGCTCTGTCCACCACCTCGCGACTGCGCATCCTGTTGACCCTGACCGCCCGCAGCGCCTCGGTGTCCGAGATCGTCGACGAGACCGGCCTGTCCCAGCCATTGGTATCCCAGCACCTCAAGCTGCTGCGCGGCCTGCACCTGGTGACGGTGGAGCGCGTGGGGCGCGAGGCCATCTACTCCCTCGCCGACGACCACGTCAGCCACGTCATCATCGACGCGCTGGCGCACGTGGAGGAGTAGGGCGGAGTGCCACCCTGCGCATCGCGCATTGACACCTTTAGCGCCCGCCTGATATTTATCGATAAACGTTGTTAATGACAATCGATAAGGACACTGGATATGAGCCTTTGGCCTGTGTGGTTGATCATCGTGGCACTGGCCGTCATCGGCATGATCATCGCGAGCCTCGCAGTGGTCGCCGGAGCGGGTCGGACGGACCGCGGACCCGTGATCGTGCGCCTGACTCTGTGGTGCGCCACCATCGTCACAGTCTTCACGCTGCTCGGAGCGATCACCAATACCGCGGTGGCACTGCTGAACGATCAGACGGCGATCACACTCACCGTCGAGCCCTTCTGGCCCACCCTTCCCGCAGGCGCGCACATAGAGGGCCCAACGGCTCATTTGGAGGACGGAGGGTTGACCTCAGGAGAGGTTCTGCTGTCCGGCCTGTCCGCCTCAACCAAGATCTGCTGGGCGATCGGCCAGGGACTCGCCTGGCTCCTGCCGGCCACGCTGGCCTTCCTAGTGTCTGTCATGTGCCGCAAGCTCTTAGCCGGCCAGGCCTTCTCCCCCGTCGTATCCCGTCTGACTCTGATCGCAGCGTTCGTCATCGCCATCGGCGGCATCGCTATGGCGATCCTGGCGGATACCGCCAGCTCCCTGGCCGCACAGCAACTGTTGGAGTACACCGGAGCCGAGGTTCCCGAAACCGGTGGGAAGATCGACTGGCTCGGGGACATGTGGCCCCAAGCCGGTGGCGGAATCGGCATCCCCCTCTGGCCAATTGGCGCTGGGCTGGGACTTGCAGCCCTGTCGGTCGCGTTCCGCTATGGCACACGGCTCGAACACGAGACCGAGGGGCTCATTTGAGCCCGGCCGAACCCACTGGTGAACACCGGGTGCACTGCCGGCTCGATGCGCTCTTGGCCGAGCGGGGAATGACGGTTACCGAACTCAGTCACCTTGTCGGGGTGAGCCCGGTGAACCTGTCAGTATTGAAGAACGACCGGGCCAGGGCAGTGCGCTTCACCACCCTCACCGCGATCTGCACAGTGCTGGACTGCCAGGTGGGCGATCTGTTCGAAATCCTCTGACCCAGCCGCTCAGGCCCCCTGATAGCCCCGCTGGAACGCCTTGATCCGCTCCAGGGCCTCGGCCACGGCCTCGGGTCCGGCCGCCAAGGACAGGCGCACGGCGGAATTGCCCTCGATCGTGTCGAAGTCGGTGCCCGGTGACAGCGCGACAGCCTGCTGGTCCATCAACGCAGAGCAGTACTCGGTGGCGTTGGCATAGGGGCCCAGGATGTTGTCGACCTTCGCGTACATGTAGAAGGCGCCATCGGCCGGGGCCACGTCATACCAGCCCAGTTCCGGAATCGCGTCGAGCACCATCTGCCGGGCCTTGGCGAAACCGTTGAGGGCCTCGAAACCCTCCTGGTAGGACCGCTCGGTGAAGGCCTCGACCGCTGCGACCTGGCTGGGCACGGGCGGGCACAGCGTGAAGTTGCCTGCCAGGCCGGACATGGCCGAGGCGACGTTCTCCGGCACGATCGCCCAGCCCAGACGCCAGCCGGTCATACCCCAGAACTTGGAGAAACTGGAGATGACGATGGCGTCGGGGTTGATTTCGGCGGCCGTCACGCCCAGCGCATCGGGGGCGGACAAGTCGGTGGCGAAGGTCAGGCCCTGGTAGATCTCATCGGAGACCAGGCGGACGCCGTTGGCCGCGCACCAGTCGGAGATCTCGGTCAGCTGGGCGCGGTCGAGCATCGTGCCCGTCGGATTCGCGGGGCTGGCGATGACCAGGCCGGACAGCGGCGACTTCGCGTGTTCGGCCGCCAGTTGGGCGACCGTGGGCTGGTAGCGTTCGGCCGGGCCGCAGTCGAGTTCCACGACCTCCAAGCCGAGGCCGGCCAGAATGTTCTTGTACGCCGCATAACCGGGCCGGGCCAGGGCAACGCGCTGGCCCACATCGAACACGGCCAGGAACCCCAGGGTGAAGGCACCGGACGATCCGGTGGTCACGAAGACCCGATCAGGGTCCAGCTCGAGGCCGTACCAGCGCTTGTAGTGCCCGGCGATGGCCTGGCGCAGCACGGGAATGCCGTTGACCGGGGAATAGCCCAGGTTCGTCCCATCGGTGAAGACCTTGGCGGCGCGTTCGCGCACATCGGTGGGCGCGCCCTGACTGGGCTCCCCCACGCATAGGGAGATGACATGTCGGCCCTCGGCAGCCATCTTGGCAGCACGGGCGACGATGTCCATGACAAAGAACGGGCTGACTGCGCTGCGTTCGGAGACTCCGAGGCGGGGAACGGTGTTTTCGGTCATATCCTCACACTAACGCGTCCACCGGACCCGGCCGACAGGATACCCCGATTCGTTCGCCGGCTATCGGTGGTCGTCCATCGGGCATCGTCTATCGGGCATCACCCGAACAGGTGTCCTTTGAGGTGGGCACCGCTTAGGCCGCTCAGGTTGAGTCCCAGCGTCTTTTCGGTGGTACTCGCCAAGTGGGTGCCGGTTGGGTTGGGTGCCCGAGCCTTGCCGGTGGTACTCGCGGGTTGGGTGTTCCTCGGGTGGGGTTCCGGCGCCTTTCGGTGGTACTCGCGAGTTGGATGCTAGTCGGGTTGAGTTCCCGCGCCTTGTCTGTCGTGTCAGATGCGCGCGCATACCCTGCCACCCAGCGCATCTGCTACCACCGAAACAGACAACCATTACTCGGCAAACATCGGAAACCAGTTTCGAATAAACCCTTCCCATTATGAGTGACACACGCTACACTTGAAGTAGGTCAGGAAACCCGAATCGGACAGTGAAGTCCCCTTCGGTTTTACGGCTCGTCTTCCCCGACACAGTCACAACACGCGTGTAGCCAGTTCGGCCGGCGTCTCGGTCGGGATACAGGAGGAGGGAAGAAGTCATGACCATCGATTCCACCCTCCCACGCGCTGGTTCCCCCGATCCGGATGAACCCGTAGGCTCGTCCGGAAACCGTCAGGGCCTGTCGGGAGGTGGTCCGGCTCCGGAACAGGACCCGGTCGATGGTGCCGAGGCCTTCGCCCGCCCAGCTGACCCCTTTTTGACTTCTGAAGATTGGGAGCGTCTACAGGAGATCGCTCCGGAACTCGTTCACGCCAGTGAGTCACTCGCTGGTCTGGGTGCCGGTGTGGGCACGGATCCCAGTCTCGACGCTTCCGACCTGCTCCTGGTGCTCAAGGGAATCGAACACCTCACCCGGATGACCACCTCAACGGAAGCTGCTGTTCTGGCGCGGGCCGAATACGAGGTGCCCACGGCCGACTATGGTGCGAAGACTCTTCCGGCCCTGGTGACTCGCCTGTTGAGGATCGATGGGGCGGCCGCGAGGCGGCGGGTGCGGTTCGCACACGCGATCGGTGCCGGCCGGTCTCTAACGGGTGCGCGTCTGGAACCGGCCTACCCCCATGTTGCCCTCGCCCTGGCGGACGGGGGTGTGTCGGTGGATCAGGCGCAGGCGGTGATCCGCGAAATCGAGAAGATCCCCCGCCAGGTCCGGCACGTCCATCACGCCACGGCCGAACGGATGCTCGTGGACACGGTGCCGAGTGTTGATGTGGACCAGATTCGTGTGCTGGGTTCTCGGATCCGAGCCTACCTGGATCCCGATGGGCGTTTCGCCGAGATCCCACCGTTGGTTGATGAGTTTCATGTGACCGTGACGCCGCGGAGGAATGGTGCGTGGAATCTCACGGGTCTACTGGATCCGGTGACGGGCGGAAAATTGCATGGCTTGTTGACCAACCGGCAGGAACCCGGCATGCAGGTGGAGGACGCGACAGGAGCGGGTGCGGGCACTGCCGCTGAGACCAGTGGCTCGGACACGGAACCCGCTGATGAACCGCCCGGTGATCTAGCACCGACGGCGGTGACGGTTGATGGCCGGCCCACCACGAAGGCGAATCATCCGTTTGGGTATCGGGAGCGGCCCGATGGTGCCAGGCGTCATGACATGTTCGCCACGTTGATTGATCGGGCTGCGGGTTCGGGTCCGCAGGGTGCGGGGATGGCCCTGATCGTCACAGCGACTGCTGAAGAGTATGCGCAGGGGAAGGCGGAGGTGGAATCCACTGCCGGCCCCATCGGGTTACAGGATCTGGAATCCCTGTCCCCGGGGGCACTCGTGTACTTCCAGGCCAACCAGCCCGGGACACGTGAGGTGACCGTGAGGAGTGCGGGCAGGTTTGCTACGCGGCGGCAGGTTGAGTTGATTGCTGCTCGTGATCGGGGGTGTACGTTCCCGGGGTGTGATATGCCGGTGGGGTGGTGTGATGCCCACCATATGATCCCCTGGTCCACTGGTGGACCCACGACGGTGGCGAACCTGACGTTGGCGTGCCGGTTCCACCATACGTGGCATGACCAGCATGGGTGGAGGGCCGAGTTGATTGGTGGTTTGCCGGCGTGGATTCCACCCCGGCATATAGATATCGAACAGCGACCCCTATTCCATTCCCGGTTCACGGCTGCCCTGACCGATATCAGTGCCGCACGGAATGCGGAGGGTCTACCGCCGGTGTGGGTGCCTGCGGATTTCTCCCCACCTGACTGGGACACAGCATCGGACCTGTCGGATTCACCCGATCCACCAGGCCCGCCAGACTCGTCTAGGACATCGGGTTCACCGGGTTCATCCACGGCATCGGGGACCGGCACTCCGCCTGCCACAGGTGCTCCGGGTGCCTGCACATCCGGCACCGGTCCTCCGGGTCCCGGCATGCCGTGGGGCACTCATGGGTCCTACACCGGGGATGCGGGCATCGACCCCGATGCCGATGACACGGATCTCCCACCCTTCCGAACCACGGTAGGGGTCTACTCCAGGCCGGCCACGGCCAGGACCTCAACGTGCCCTCGTCCGACGTCCCATCCGTAGTACTCCAGGAACGGCGTCAACAGCATTCGCTGCAGTGTCCTAACTCACCTCCACATGATTTGTAATTTCCCCCGGCCCCCCGTAGAGTTATACCTGTTGACGCGGGGTGGAGCAGTTCGGTAGCTCGCCGGGCTCATAACCCGGAGGTCGTAGGTTCAAATCCTGCCCCCGCCACGGAAACCCTGGTTGCACCAGGTTGCTGAAAGCCCCGAAGTGAGAACTTCGGGGCTTTTCCCATGTCTGGCCGAGAAAACCCGTAATCCACGCCAGCCGCCCGAGCCCGATGGAAGACCGGCCCCACCTCTCAGGGATAACATCCGCCAAGTGCACCCCATACCTCCAATCGAACGTCTAACGACGCCCTCGAGCGCCCGCACTCCGTGGCAGAATCGAGCCATGGTCACACTCACCGTTGAGCTCGGAGACATCACCACCTGCCCTGTCGATGCGATCGTCAACGCGGCGAACAATGCCATGCGCGGGGGTGGCGGCGTCGACGGGGCGATCCACAGGGCGGGCGGACCCGCAGTTCTTGCCGACTGCATCGCCCGTTTCCCCCAGGGCCTGGCCACCGGCGATGCCGGCTGGACCACCGCTGGCGAACTGCCGGCCCGCTGGATCATCCACGCCGTGGGCCCGAATCACAATGCCGGACAGCGCGACCGCGGTCTGCTCACCTCCTGCTACCGTCGTTGTCTCGAGGTCGCCGACGACCTGGGCGCTGCGAGCATCGCCTTCCCCCTCATCAGCGCCGGAGTCTACGGCTGGCCCAAGGACGATGCGATCGCGGCGGCAGTGGACACGATCCTGGACTCCCCCACCCGGGCGGAACGCGCTCTGCTCATCGCCTTCGACCAAGCCACCCACGACAGGATCCGGCGCGCCCTGGACCAGCGCACCGGGCCCACCGTCTGAGGCGCCGACCATGCCCCGCGGCCCCGTATCCTCAGGACCCACAGGCTGGAGGAGTCCGCGCGTCCTGCGCCCAGCCCTCATCGCGCTCTGGTGCCTCGATGGGCTCATCGCCTGCGTCCTCGGCTGGATCACGCCGGCGGCCCTTGACGCAAGCACCGTTGTGAACTTCGGCAGCGCCGTCTACGGCTTCCTCCCGGCAGACAGTCCTCTCGGCGCGCTGACCACCGGCGCCGCCCTCGCCGTCGGAGTGCTGGGCCTGGTGGGATTGGCCGGGCAGGGGGTCTACGGAAACGCGACCGGCACCGGCACCGCCTGGGGCGCGGCGAATCTGTTCGGAGTGCCCATGCTGGGTGCGGGAGCCGCAGCGGCCCTCAACCTCGGTCTGAACAGGGCGAACCCCGGCACGGTACTCACCGCCGGCGCGATCGCGCTGTGCGGGTTGGTCCTCGTCTGTCTCCCGATCCTGGCCCGGCGCGGGGTCGCCCGCCTGGAAAGGCTGCGGGAACATACCAAGGACATCGGCACTCGCACCACCGCCCGGGTAGCGAAGGCCACGCGTGTGACACTCAACGACGTCGATCGGTGGAAGATCTGGTTGGAGTACCAGGATGCGCAGGGACAGGCCTGGCACATCACCCACGTCCTGCCGATCGGATCGTCAGACCGGCCCCAGGCGGGCCACTTGTACTCCCTCACCTACGATCCTGCACACCCCGGCAGCAAATCCCGCACCTTCGTCCACGGTCCGGTAGGACGCCGGATCCCGGGAACGGGGAGGAACCGGCGGCCGGGCAGGCTACCCTGAACCACCCGCGCGTTCCCGCAGGCCGGGAGCCCCATAGGATTGATGGGGACAGGCCCCAACGCAGCACCGTGGCAACGTAAGGAGACCCATGTCCATCTCACTGGTGACCGGCGGCGGCATCGCCCTGGTCGTCCTCGTCATCCTGGTGGTGGCAGCCCTCTTCGGCTACATCACCTTCCGCCGCGCATATCGGGTCGCGGCGCCCAATGAGGCACTCATCATCACCGGCGGCAAGGCCAAGAAGGCCAAGGGCGATATCGACCTGGAGTCCGCAACCCGGATCGTGGTCGGCGGCCGGGTCTTCGTGCGCCCTCTGCTCGACCGCGCCTACTCCATGGATCTGTCCTCACGCCAGATCGGCGTGCAGATCGAGGCCATGAGCTCGAATTCGATCCCGCTGGTCCTCGAGGGCGTCGCTCAGATCAAGGTCGGCGAGGACATCGCCGATATCCGCCGTGCCGCCCAGCGCTTCCTGGATCAGCAGGACGATATCGACAAATACTCCAGGGAACTGCTCTCGGGCACGATGCGTTCGGCCGTCGGTACGCTGACCGTCGAACAGATTCTGCGCGATCGCGCGACCTTCGCGGAGAAGATCCGCGAGGATGCACTGGAATCGATGAACAACCAGGGTCTGGTGCTCGATACCTTCCAGATCATCTCGATCGAGGACCGCGACGGCACCTACCTGCGCGATCTGGGCCGACCCGAGGCCGCGGCCGCCGCCAAACGTGCCTCGATCGCCGAATCCGAGGCCAACCGCGAGGCCACCGAGGCACAGAACCGCAACGCCCAGCTGATCGCAGACTCGCAGAAGGAACTGGAACTGCGGCAGGCCGCGATCCAGCAGGAGACGGCCAGCCAGAAGGCCGAAGCCGAGGCCGCCGAACAGCTGGCCAAGGCCGAACAGCAGCAGCGGATCCTGGCAGAACAGCAGAAGATCGCCGAGGCGAACAACGATCTGAAGGAACGCCAGCTGGTCGCCGAGGTCCGCAAGCCGGCGGACGCGAAGAAGTACGAGTCCCAGCAGACCGCCGATGCCCAGCGCTATGCGCGCGAGCAGGCCGCGGAAGCCGAACTGACCGAATCGCAGCGCCGCGCAGACGCAGCCCAGGCCAAGGGCCGTGCCGATGCCGCGATCGTCCAGCAGCGGGCGGAAGCCGAAGCCTCCGCGACCCGTGCCAAGGGCGAGGCAGAAGCACTGGCGGTCGAGGCAAGGGGCCGGGCCGAGGCCTCGGCCGCTGCGGAGAAGGGCCGGGCGGAAGCCGAGTCGATTGCGGCCGCCGCGGACGCCTACGCCAAGTACACCGACGCCGCGCGCCTGTCCGAGGTCCTCAAGGTTCTCCCGGAGATCGCAGGTCGCCTGGTGGAGCCCTACGGCAATATCGAGAAGCTCTCGGTGATCTCCACCGATGGGGAATCGAAGCTGACGCAGAATGCTGCGGTCAACCTCGAGAAGACCATCGACATGGTCTCCTCGACGACCGGCTTGGACGTCCACGGGCTGCTCGGATCGCTCATGGACAGGTCCGCGGGAACAGATCCGGCGGCTACCCCGCGGACCCGCACACGGAACGAGGCGCCCGGCGCCCCCGCAGGGACTCCGGACGCCTCGGATGAAGCCGCGCAGAAGCGGGACGAGCCTACTTCTTGACCTTCTTCACGACCTTCTTGTCACCGGCGACGATGAACAGCAGTCCGCCGATGATGGCCGCGTTCTTGGAGAACTGAACGATATCGCCCGGCCGGGCATCCGCGTCCTTCTCCCAGAAGGAGTGCCCGGCCAGGGTGGTGGGCACCAGCGTGGCGGCCAGGCCCAGGGCGGAGACCCGCGGCAGGAGGCCCAGTGACAGGGTTGCACCGAACAGAGCCTGGGCAGCACCGTTGAGCCGCACAGCGGTCTCATCGTCGAACGGCAGGGGGACGACTCCGCGGATCTGATCCAGCGTCTTCTTGGCGACCTCGGGCCGCTGCCCCGGGTTCAGGGCCGCCTGCGCGCCCAGATAGGCGATGCCACCGCCCAGCAGGGTACGAGCGCCGGACTTGAGAAGCTTCTTCACAATCATGATTCCCCTTTGGTATCACCGTTGGTCTGCATCTCCAGCCTAGCCGCGCCGTGGGCTGCCTGCCACTGGCGCACCCAGGACCTGCCGTAATCGTTTCCATTGGGCACCCGCATGACCGTGTGCACATGGAACCGCTGCGGGAAGTCGTAGTCGAGGAAGACACCGCAATGGTGGTCGAGTTCGACGATGAGCACCGGGGACTGAAACCGGTAGTAGAAGACATCGCCCACCTGGTGCCCGCCGATCCAGCTGAAGTGCGCCTCGTCGAGGTGGTCGGCGACCTCACGCAGTTTGGCCGCCCGGGGGCCTGCGGGCAGGCTGATGAGGAAGGTCCCCACCAGGTCGAGCACCGCCTGTTTGGCCACATCGTCCAGTTCTGCCACCGGCACGCCCTCGTAGGGGATGACCCGATTGTCCTGGAAGGCTCCGGCCAGGTGGCGCTCATCGCCCGGGTGGACGCGTCCTTCGGGCATCGCCGGGTCGACGATCTGCTCATAGGTCACGGCGCGCTCCAGCTGTTCCGGGCTCAGCAGTGCCATCAGGTCCGTGCCGGCATCCACCCGGTCGTCGAAGGAGCGCAGGCCTGCGTCCGGACCGGCGTCGATCTCATTGGGTTCGGCCCCGTGGAACACCGGGCCCAGGGTCATCCGACCCTCCACCACCAGGCAGTTGACCGCGCAGTGGTGGCCGTAGAGCTGCCAGCCCCAGGGCGCGATGGGATCGGGTGTGCCGTAGACGGCGAAGTTGTAGCTGAAGTCGCCCAGGATCGCAGGCAGGCCCACGACCTCGCCCAGGAAGCCGTGGATCCGCATCATCGCCCTGGTCAGCTCATAGCCCTCGGGGCTCAGGCTGGCGCGCACCAACTCCAGAGCCGCCTCTCGGACCGCCTGCGAGGCGAATTCCAACCGCACACCCGTGTCGAACTGCATGAACTCCGGGTTCGCCCAGGTCTGCCACTGCGCGGCATCGACCTCGTAGCGCAGCTTGTCCCTCTCCTCCGGGGTGCAGACTTCGAACAGGGCCGAGGCCGTGGTCCAGCAAGAGGGCGGAGAGTTCCACTTCCCTGCCGAGGGGGCTTCGGCAGAGCCCAGGCGGAACTGGACCTGGTCGTCGTGGGACCGCCCCCTGACACCCCGGACGGGCGCTGAGGCCCATCGACGCACATCATCACGCTCGCATTCCCTCAGCCGGCGAAGTCTCACCTCTGCTGGTGGTGGCTCCACACACGCGCCGGTGGCAGCAAAACCCACGAGGTTTGCTGCCACCGGTGCACGTGTCGAGCCACTCCCCCAGACCTGACTTCCACAACGTTAGTTACCCTGGCGGGGTGACGGCGTCGCGGATATAGGCGGCAGCCTCGGTGATGGGGTCGGCCGCGGCGATCGTGTGCCCGGCGATCGTCACACTAGTCTCGACGATCGGCTTGAGCGTGGTGATGATGCGCTTCTTCGACCAGCCAGTGGCCGCGTAGAGGTAGCGCTCGACGGCCAGCGCGGTGAACACGATCGTCAGGTGCGCCTCGATTGCGTCACGCGTGTGGTGGAAGATCGGCCGGGCCCGCAGATCGGTCTTGGACATGCGGAACGACTGCTCGACGTGCCACAGCTCGTGATAATTCCCGATCACCTCGCCTGCCGTCATGAGGCTGGCGGGCAGGTTCGTCAGGTAGCCCTTCCAGCCGGCCAGGCTCATCGCCCGATCGTAGGAGGCCTCGTCGAAGGACTTCTTCGCGTCCTTGATCCGCACGAACCGGGTTTTCTTCACCGGCTTGTCGCCCTCGATGATGGCGATGGCCTTGTTGCGCTGCAGGTTCAGCGTCTGCCGGTCTCGTACGGCGCGTTTCCGGCGGAACTGCCATACGGCGCGCCACGCGTCCGGATGAGACTCGGCCGACCAGACGGGCTCGGCCCGCGTTTTCAGGCTCTTCCGGATTGAGGGTGTAGAGAATTATCCGACAGGGGTAGGTGTGTCGTAGGGGGTGTGAAGAAGGCCCCGCGGTGAGAATGGGAATTGTCTAGAAACCGATTCCTCACCACAAGGCCTTCG
>NZ_JANIJZ010000088.1:0-201 GCF_024580675.1 Brevibacterium sp. 50QC2O2 | reverse complement strand
GGCGGGTTCACGTGGTCGTTGCAACACCCCTCACCACATGGGGGTACGGCCACGATGCCGACCAGAGCAGAACGACAGGTAATGAAGGAGGCCTTCTACGAGGTCTTCGACGCGATCGGGTCCCTGCGACCCGCCGCTCGCGAGGCGGGTATAGACCCGACCACGGCTTGGCGTTGGATCAAAGAATCAGGGCGTACCGCC
>NZ_JANIJZ010000087.1:0-208 GCF_024580675.1 Brevibacterium sp. 50QC2O2 | reverse complement strand
AAGTGAAGTCTACCGGCCTGTACCCGCACCCGCACCTCGACACTTCCCCCATCCCGGCCATCACCCAAGCCGGTGGCGTGCTCCTGACCGACACGATCGATCAGACCGGCCTGGGACGCTACCTCTCAGACGCTCTGGCGTCGTGGCGCAAGCCATTTGCGATCCATGATCCTGGCAAGATCCTGTTGGACCTGGCACTGTCGTTGGC
>NZ_JANIJZ010000086.1:0-220 GCF_024580675.1 Brevibacterium sp. 50QC2O2 | reverse complement strand
GGAAAACAGTCAACCCCCGCCACACACATTTCGCCTACAGGACTCTCACCCACTCCGGTCAGCCATCCCAGACTGTTCGACTACACGCGCAACAAAGGGCTCCGACCATGTGGAATCGGACAACCACTCCCCACAACACCACGCACACAACCCCCACACGGTACATACATGCACGCAGTTTAGGCTCCTCCGCTTTCGCTCGCCACTACTCACAGAATCA
>NZ_JANIJZ010000085.1:0-230 GCF_024580675.1 Brevibacterium sp. 50QC2O2 | reverse complement strand
ACCACCGCGCGGCCCGGCTACCTTCCTGCGTCACACCACACGCTCACCTACACACCACCTCAGGTCCGAAGCACAACCACACACCCAACCCGAAGGCCAGGCGACAGTCACACCGCGTTAGTATCAGCAGCTTCAGTCTTTGACGGTCCTTCACCGGTACGGGAATATCAACCCGTTATCCATCGACTACGCCTGTCGGCCTCGCCTTAGGCCCCGACTAACCCAGGGAA
>NZ_JANIJZ010000084.1:0-236 GCF_024580675.1 Brevibacterium sp. 50QC2O2 | reverse complement strand
TTCTCTACCTGACTACCTGTGTCGGTTTCGGGTACGAGCGGATCAAACCTCACGCCGATGCTTTTCTCGACAGCATAGGATCACCGGATCACCCCACCCAAAGTGGGACGCCCATCAGCTCTCACCCTTATATGCCAGACGGATTTACCTACCTGACGGGCTACCACCTTAGACCACGACAACCACCGCGCGGCCCGGCTACCTTCCTGCGTCACACCACACGCTCACCTACACAC
>NZ_JANIJZ010000083.1:0-240 GCF_024580675.1 Brevibacterium sp. 50QC2O2 | reverse complement strand
ACTACGTGAAGTCGGAGTCGCTAGTAATCGCAGATCAGCAATGCTGCGGTGAATACGTTCCCGGGCCTTGTACACACCGCCCGTCAAGTCACGAAAGTCGGTAACACCCGAAGCCCATGGCCTAACCACCTTGTGTGGGGGGAGTGGTCGAAGGTGGGACTGGTGATTGGGACTAAGTCGTAACAAGGTAGCCGTACCGGAAGGTGCGGCTGGATCACCTCCTTTCTAAGGAGCATCAAC
>NZ_JANIJZ010000082.1:0-243 GCF_024580675.1 Brevibacterium sp. 50QC2O2 | reverse complement strand
ACCAACTCCCCGAGGCTTATCGCAGGTTACAACGTCCTTCATCGGCTCCTGATGCCAAGGCATCCACCATGCGCCCTTCACCACTCACCACAACACACACAGCAGAAGACCAACCGGCCTCCCACCCAGCGTCTGGTGGGGTGGATAACACAAGAAACACACACACCAACCACACCAGCCAACCCGACACCAGACTCACGCCTGACACCAGCCAGCCCATGGTTGGGCGACAAAATCACACAC
>NZ_JANIJZ010000081.1:0-251 GCF_024580675.1 Brevibacterium sp. 50QC2O2 | reverse complement strand
GAGAGGTAGCGTCCCAGGCCGGTCTGATCGATCGTGTCGGTCAGGAGCACGCCACCGGCTTGGGTGATGGCCGGGATGGGGGAAGTGTCGATGTGCGGGTGCGGGTACAGGCCGGTAGACTTCACTTTGAAGGTGATCTTTCTGCTGGGTGATGAAGAACCTTAGACAAGTCCTATTCTCCCAGGTCAAAGGGTCACCTTCACCCATTCATCCACCCAGCGGACAACCCACACCATGAAACAACCAGGCTA
>NZ_JANIJZ010000080.1:0-251 GCF_024580675.1 Brevibacterium sp. 50QC2O2 | reverse complement strand
CCTCGATTTTTCATGGGGTGGGGTCGGTTCGTGGCCGTGGCTTCGGTGCCGCGTTCGGTAGCTGATTTTAGCGTGTGGGTGTGACGTGCCTGCGCGTGTCGCCGCGGTGGTCGGGCCGTTCCACGGGCCGGAGTGCCTTTCATTGTCGCTGTTGTCGTGAGTATCGACATCAATCGGGTGCTCGGGGCAGTGCGCGGATCCGTTCGGTCGCGGTGACGATGAGCAGCGCCCAGGGATGCCTGTGACTGTAG
>NZ_JANIJZ010000008.1:0-147001 GCF_024580675.1 Brevibacterium sp. 50QC2O2 | reverse complement strand
GCTCGATTATGTTCACTGCCGCCGGGATTTCCGGCCCCGCGAACCCGCTGGGCTGTCCTGGCGACAAGAGAAAACATTACACGACCCGCAACCCGGCCGCAACCCGAACCAGAGTGATCCGTGCTACTCCCCGGCACCTCGGCGGACGGCAGCGGACCCGCCGACGCCCGGACCGCGAACAGCCGGCCCGCACGTCCCTCCGGCCCCGCACACTCCTCAGGCGCGCACCGGCCAGGTATGCACGGGATCCCCCGTCGCCTGGTTCTCCAGGTACAGCTCCATCACCCGGGCCAGGGCCTCGGCGCGTTCCGGGCTGCCCGGTGTCGTGACCCGCGGCTTCAAACCGTTGAGCGTGCGCAGCTGCCAGGCCGCGCCGTTCTGCCGATTGTTCGCCCTGGCATCCATGATCCCCATGTACTTCTCGATCAGCCGTGGGGCCACGCCCAACTTCTCCAACCCCTTTCGAGCCTGCGGGATCAGCCGCTGCCGGGCCAGCTCGGCCACATCCACCCTGCCCAGGGTCGGCCAGTCGACCCTGGCGTAGAGGCCGGAGCGCGCCGCGGACTCGAAGTTGCGCTGCGCCTCCGGGAAGCGCAGGCGCGACCACACGGGCCGGTTCTGTTCCGAGAGGTGCTTGACCAGGCCGTAGTAGAAGGCGGCGTCGGCGACCATGTCATCGACGGTGGGACCTGCCGGCAGTAGCCGGTTCTCCACCCGCAGGTGGGCGTCATCCGTGCCGTCCCCTGGAGAGTAGATGGGCCGGTTCCACCGCCACACGGTCCCATTGTGCAGGTTCAAATAGTGCAGGCTGGGCGCATTGCCCTTCATCTCCGGGGTCCCCGCATCCTCCCGCGATTCCGGCAACAGCGCGGGGAAGTACCTGACGTTCTCCTCGAACAGGTCGAACACACTGGTGATCCAGCGTTCCCCGAACCACACCCTGGGTCGCACCCCCTGGGCCACCAGTTCCGGAGTGCGCGTGTCGATGGCCTGCGCAAAGACCGGGATACGGCTCTCATGCCACAGTTTGCGGCCCAGGAACAGCGGCGAATTGGCCGCCAGTGCCACCTGCACCGCGGCGATCGCCTGCGAGGCGTTCCACGCCACCGCGAACGAGGTGGGCGCCACCTGCAGGTGCAATTGCATAGAGGTGCAGGCAGCCTCGGGTGCCACATCGGCGAAGTCCCCGCGGAAGTATTCGCGGTCCTGCACATCGACGTGGACCAGTTCCCCACGAGCGTCCAGGATGGCATTCGACAGGGCCGCGTAGCGGTTCTCCTGCGTCATCCAGCCCTCACCGCCCAGGAACTCCGGTGTCAGGGTCGGCAGGGTTCCGATCATCCCCAGCCGCGAATCCGAGGACCTGCAGGCCGCATCGGCGGCGGCGACCCGAGCGCGCAGACCGTTCGCCAGGTCTTCGAGCCCGTTGCCCTCGACCGAGAGCACCGGATGGTTCATCTCGAAGTTGAACGCGCCGATCTCGGTTTGGAAGTCCCCCGCGTATTCCGGGGCGTCGCGCGCCAGGGCGGCCAACACCTCGGGGTTGCGGGCCGCCGGCGCCAACTTCCGGTCCATGATGTTGAGCTCGAGCTCCATGCCGATCGTGCCGTGGGACATGAAGTCCGCATCCTGCAGATAGCCGTCGAAGGTCTCGAGGTCGGCGTTGAGCCGCTTGCGGTAGCTGGTGCGCTGCTGCGGAGTGTACCGCCGCGCGGATACTGCTTCACCCATGGGCTTACGAAACCACACCCACCGGCTGCACACAAGTGGGTCCCTGCATAGGATGAGTAGGAGACGTATCACAGCCTCCCGCTGATCCGAACAAGACGATCCGAACAAAGGAAGTTCCAGTGCCGGCACCGATCGACATCCCCGCCCTCCTCCCAACATTGACCACCCTGGCAGAGGCCAAGCTGCCCCAGATGCTGGGCGACATCGAACGACTCATCACCATCGAGACGCCGTCCGAGGACAAGGAGGCGGTGGCCGCCGGTGCACGCGTGACCGCCGATATCGTCCAGCAGCGCCTGGGCGCCCGCCCCGCCGAGGTGATCGTCGAGGGCACACCCCACCTCGTCCTGCGCTTCGGCGCGGAATCGGCCGGCGAGCGCCCCGCCGACTACCAGCCGCGCGTCGTGCTGGTCGACCACCAGGACACCGTGTGGCCGCACGGCACCCTGGAGCGCAAGCCCTTCCAGGTGGCGGACGGCGTGCTCACCGGCCCCGGCTCCTTCGATATGCTCACCGGCGATGTCATGGCGTTCACAGCCGTGCAGCTGCTGCAGGAGGCCGTGGCGGCAGCCGGCGGCGATCCGCAGGCGGCCCTGGCGGGCCTGACCGTGCTGGTCACCGGCGACGAGGAGATCGGCTCGCCCACCAGCGCCGGCCTGATCCAGGACGAGGCGCGCGGCGCCAGGGCCGCCTATGTGATGGAGGCCTCTGGCACCGGTTCGACGGGCCCTGGTGCGCTCAAGGTCGAGCGCAAGGGCACCTCGATGTACGTCGTCGAGGTCCACGGCCGGGCCTCGCACGCCGGTCTCGAGCCGGAGAAGGGCATCAACGCCGGTCTCGAGCTGGCGTCCCTGCTCCAGCAGGTCGCGACCTTCGGCGACGCCGGGCTGGGCACGAGCGTCACCCCGACCCGCCTGTCCGGCGGCACCACGACGAACACCGTGCCGGCCTATGCGCAGTTCGATGTGGACGTGCGCGCGAAGACCGTCGCAGAGCAGGAGCGCGTGGACGCCGCCATCCGGGCGCTTACCCCGCAGCACGCCGAGGCGAAGATCGTCATCCGCGGTGGCATCAACCGGCCGCCGCTGGAGCGCGCAATGGCCCAGGGCCTGTTCGACCGGGCCCTGGCGCTCTCTGAGTCCCTGGGGATCGAGGCGCCCGAGGGCATCGAGGTCGGTGGCGCCTCGGACGGGAACTTCACCGCCGGGATCGGCGTGCCCACCCTGGACGGGTTGGGAGCCGTCGGCGACGGAGCGCACGCCGAACACGAACACGCGCTGGTCGACTACATCGCCCCGCGCACAGCCCTGCTGGCCGCACTCATCGCAGACCAGCTCTGGGCCGACTGAACCCTGCCCGGGCACATCCGGCCGGGCACATCCGGCCGGGCACATCCGGCCGAATCCCGGCCGGACCCACAGATCACACATTGTTCGAAACGAATCAAAGAGAACTAGCGAGAACAAGAGAAGATGAAACTCACCGGACTCAAGCTCCACCGCATCGCGCTGCCCCTGGTCGCGCCCTTCACCACCTCGTTCAGCACCCAGACGGTCAAGGACACCTTCCTGCTGGAGGCCGCCTTCGAGGGTGAGAACGGCCCCGTCACCGGCTGGGGCGAGTCGGTCGCGATGACCGATCCGCTGTACTCCCCGGAATACGTCGACGGTTCGATCGACGTCATCACCAAGTGGCTGGCCCCGCTGCTGCGCGACGCCGAGGACCTCACAGCCGAAACGGTCGCCTGGCACCTGCGCCACATCATCGGCCACCCGATGTCCAAGGCCGCCATGGAGATGGCCGTGCTCGAGGCCCAGCTCAAGGACCGCAACCTGTCCTTCCGCGACTACCTGGGCGGGGTCGAGACCTCGGTGCCCTCCGGCGTGTCCGTGGGCATCCAGGATTCGATCCCCGATCTGCTCAAGGTGATCGGCGGCTACTTGGAGGAGGGCTACGCCCGCATCAAGCTGAAGATCAAGCCGGGCAAGGACATCGAGCCCGTCGCCGCCGTGCGCAAGGAGTTCGGCGATGACTTCCTGTTCCAGGTCGACGCGAACGCCGCGTACACCCTGGTCGACTCGGCCCGTCTGCGCCGGCTCGACGAGTACGGCCTGCTGCTGATCGAACAGCCCCTGGGTGAAGCCGATATCCGCCAGCACGCGGAACTGGCCAAGCGCATGTCCACCCCCATGTGCCTCGACGAATCGATCGTCTCCGCCGAGGCAGCCGCCGACGCCATCGCGCTGGGCGCCTGCGACATCATCAACATCAAGCCCGGCCGCGTGGGCGGCTACCTGGAGGCCCGCAAGATCCACGATCTGGCCAAGGCCGCGGGCATCGCCGTGTGGCACGGCGGAATGCTGGAGACCGGCCTGGGCCGTGCGGCCAACGCCGCCCTGGCGACCCTGCCCGGCTTCACCCTGCCCGGCGACATCTCCGGGTCCAACCGCTTCTACGCCGAGGACATCACCGAGGAGATCGTCATGCACGACGGCCGCGTGGACGTGCCGACCGGCCCCGGATTCGGCGTCACCGTCGACCCTGCGAAGCTGGAGAAGTACACGGTGAACACCATCACGGTGTTCTGAGCCGAAACATCGTGTTCTGAGCCGAAACGGCTTTTCTTTGATTCCTCTAAGTCCGGCCTCCAGCACATCTAATAGGCGCGGCGTCCGCATCCCGGTATGGTGGATCGCGATATGGACACCTCATCCGCCGACTCGCCCGATACCGCCGGTCCCGTCGCCACAGATCCGGAACTCATCGCCAGATGGCAGCGCTACCTGGCCAATGAACGTGCCGAGGAGCAGGTCTACCGGCGCTTGGCCGCGAAGAAGAAGTCGGGCGAGGACTTCGAGATCCTCACCGCCCTGGCCGATGCCGAGCGCCGCCACCAGGACCATTGGATCAAGCTGCTGGGCCCGCATGCGCAGGGCCGCCGCCGGGCCTCGTTCGACATTCTGCTGCTGAGCTGGCTGGCCCGCATGTTCGGTTCCATCTTCGTCCTGGCCCTGGCCCAGGGCTCCGAGTCCCGCTCCCCCTATGCCACCGATGCGCATGCGACGCCGGCGATGGCCGCCGACGAACAGGTCCATTCCGAGGTCGTGCGCGCCCTGGCGGGCAAGGCCCGCGCCCGCATCTCCGGGAACTTCCGCGCCGCGGTGTTCGGCGCCAACGACGGTCTGGTGTCGAATCTGGCCCTGGTGCTGGGGGTGGGTGCCGCAGGTGTCGGCACCCACGTCGTCCTGCTCACCGGTGTCTCCGGCCTGCTGGCCGGGGCGATGTCGATGGCCGCCGGCGAGTTCATCTCCATGCGCTCCCAGCGCGAACTGCTCGACGCCGGCCACCCCGACCCGCATTCGACCGAGGCCCTGGCCAGCCTCGATGTGGATGCCAATGAGCTGGCCCTGGTCTTCCGGGCCCGCGGGATGGAGTCGGCGGCCGCCGAACTCGCCGCACAGACGGCCATCGGCAAATCGCGCAGCCACCGCCGCGTGACCTTCCTGCCGCGGAATCTGGAAGTCGAATCCTATGAGGAGCTGGGCCGTGCGCTGCCCGCGGCCGCCGCGTCCTTCTGCTTCTTCGCCTCGGGCGCCCTGGTGCCGATCCTGCCGTACATCCTCGGCATGTCGGGACTGCCGGCCGTCGCCCTGGCCACGGGACTGGTGGGGCTGGCCCTGCTGTTCACCGGCGGCGTCACCGGGGTGCTCTCCGGCAAGGCGCCGCTGCCCAGAGCGCTGCGGCAGCTGGCCGTGGGCTATGGAGCCGCGGCCGTGACCTACGTGCTGGGCCTGGCCTTCGGCGCCACAGCCGGCTAGGGCCTCGCGCATAATCTACCCCCAGTCCCATAACACCCCTGTCTTCAACGGTGATATGGGACTGGGGGTACAAAATGCGGGGGCTACCCTGAAGACATGACACAGCCCGCCGTCGATCCGGACTTCACGGATCCCGCATACGATGCCACAGTCGGTACCCTGAGCCCGGCCACCCGCGACTATCTGGCGCAGGTGGCCCAGCGCTTCCCCACCCCCGTCGAGGACCTGAGCCTGGCCCAGGCCCGTGAGAATTCCCAGAACGCGCGCTGGCGGCAACGCGAGCCCGAGGCCGTGGCGGCGGTGGTGCACCGCTTCCACTCCGCACCCACCGCCGACCTGCCGGTGCGCCTGTACTATCCGGCCCCCGCACCCGCGGCGGAGGCCGAGGCCACTACGGCCAGCACTGATTGCTCCGGTGAGAGCACCGGCGGCCGCACTGCGCTGCTCTACCTGCCCGGTGGCGGCTGGACGCAGGGCACCTCGACTCTCAGCGATGTGATGGCCAGGCGCATCGCGAACCGCTCCGGCGCGGTGGTCGTCACCCTGACCTATCAGAAGGCCCCGGAGCACCCTTTCCCCACCGCTCTGGCCGATGTGCTCAGCACTTTCGACTGGTTGGTCGCAGGTGCCGAGGAGTTCGGCATCGACCCACAGCGGATCGTCATCGGCGGTGATTCCGCCGGTGGGAACCTGGCCGCCGCGGCCTGCCTGGCCCTGCGCGACGCGGCCAGGGTCGCCGGTGCGCCGGATGCCGCCGCCACACCGGAACTGCTGATCCCAACCCTGGCCGGCGATCTGGGGTTCCGACCGGCGGGCACCGCGGTCCCCGCCGCCCAGCTGCTGATCTACCCCGCCGTGGATCCGGCGATGAACACACGATCCTATGAGCTCTTCGCCACCGGCCATGGTCTGACGGCCTCCCGGATGGTGTTCTACTGGAACAACTACATCGCCGCGGTCCCCGGTGCCACTGTCAACCCGCTGGTCGCGCCGGCGCGGGCGGCCGACCTGAGCGACCTGCCCACCGCGCTGGTCGTAACCGCCGGCTGCGATGTGCTCCGCGATGAGGGACGGGCCTATGCCGTGGCCCTGCGTGCGGCTGGGAACACCGCCGAGCACTGGGAGTACGCGGGTACGCCCCACGACTTCATCTACGCCGACGGGAAGCTCGCCGCATCGGCCGATCTGGTGGACCGGCTGGGCCACGAGCTACAGCGCTTCGCCGGTGACAGGTAGCCTGGCGGGCCTGCTGAACTAGCCTGGCGAGCCGCTGAACCGAGGGCCGTCTGAACCGGGGCCGGCGGCGGGACCGGGTAGGGCCTCGTGCCCGGTCCCGCCGCGACTGCCGGACCCGCGCGCGGTCACAGTGTGGGCCCGATGATCGCCCGTAACATAACGATGGTTTAATCGTGGCATGAGCGCTCAACCGAACACAGTGATCTCCCGTCCCGACGGCTTGCCGGCAGTCAACTCCCTGGCCCTCATCGACCAGGCCGCCGGCACCTTCGAACTGGCCGATCCGCACACCGCCCACCTGTTGGTCGACGATCTGGCCCCGCACCGCGGCGACGGCATCTTCGAGACGGTCCTCGTCACCCTCGATGCGGCGGGGTCCGTCACCGTGCACTCGCGCGAACCGCACTTCACCCGATTCCAGGCCTCGGCCGAGATGCTCGAACTGCCCGAACCCGATCAGGCGCTGTTCGATCGGGCGCTGGAGGCCGTGATGGCCGCGTTCATCTCCGATAATCCGGGGATCACCGGGTTCAGCGTCCGCTACGCCATGACCCGCGGGGTCGAGGGCACCTCGGGCAAGCCCACCGCCTGGGCGCTGACCATTCCGATCGACCCCAAGTACAACAAGCAGCGCGAGGCGGGCATCCGGGTGCTCACCCTGGACCGCGGCTACGAGGCCTACTTCGGCCAGAAGGCACCCTGGCAGCTGATCGGTGCGAAGACCCTGTCGTACGCGACCAATCAGGCCGCCGGACGCTATGTGCACGCCAACGACGCCGACGAGGCCCTGTTCGTCTCGCACGACGGCCTGGCCCTGGAGGGCCCGACCTGCAACCTCATCGTCAAGCGCGGGAACACCCTGTCCACCCCGGAGCCGCGCGCCGGCCTGCTGCACGGCACCACCCAGCGGGTGGTGTTCCGCGGGGCCGAGGCCGCCGGCTACACGGTGGAGTACGCGGACATCCCCGCCTCCGAACTCAAGACCGCCGACGCCCTGTGGATGGTCTCCAGCGTGCGCACCGCCGTGCCGATCAAGTCCGTCGACGGTGCGCCGATCCCGGTCGACGAGCCCCTGACCCAGCAGCTCATCGACTGGGTCCTGCAGGGCGAATGACGCGCGCCGCGATAGGCTGACAGCAACATCGTTACCGACGTTGAGGAGCATGATGAACAACGGCAAGCTCATGTGGCAGATCGCAGGGGTCGGCGGCGCCGCCCTGGCCGGCATCGCCGCCAAGCAGGTTCTGTCCTTCGCCTGGAAGAAGTCCACGGGCCGTCCCGCGCCCAAGAACGCCGCGAGCGCGGATTCCGGGCTGGCCGAGGCCATCGCCTGGACCGTGATCTCCGGCGTGGGTGTGGCCGTGGTCCAGCTGGTCATCCAGCGCTATGCGGCCAATGCGGTGCGCACGAAGTTCGGCGAGGAGGCCCTGCCGAAGAACCTGCGCAGCGCAGTCGAGGACCTCAAGGCCTGAGATAGCGGAAGCCCGATGGTCCGCCGCGGTCCCCGAACGGGGATCGCGGCGGACCTTTTTCGTCTCAGTCCCTTGCGTCTCAGTCCTGCAGGCCCTGAGCGGCGAAGATCGCTCGCAGCTGCTGCACTCCCAGCTGTCCGGGTGCCGAGGCCCGCTCCAGGGAGGCGAAGCTCGCGGCAGAGCCGAACTCCCCGGCCGTGCGCGTGATCTGGCCCAGCCGGCCCATCGCGATCGCGATGACGGGGATCGACAGCGACCCCGATGCCGCTGGGGACTCCGGGGCCGCTGCCCGCACGGGTGCCCCGCTCCGGTCGGGGTTCGGGCCAGGGGCCAGGCGTCCAGTCGCCCGGGCCGTCACCTCGAGCACGCGCAGCACATCCTGCAGAGTGTGCGGCAGCACCGCGAATTTCGCCACCGCTGCGCCGGAGTGCTCCATCGCCCGCAGCAGCTCGGAGAGGAACTGCGCATCCGGCGTCGACTCGAAGTCGTGGAAGGACGCCACCGCCGCAACTCCGCGGTCAGCGGCCGCCTGCAGCAGCCCGGCGGCGGGAGCGCGGTGGAACTCCACGTCCACGGCGCACAGGCCGGCACCGAACTCCGGTCCTGCCCCCGTCCGATGCTCCGGGACCACCCGCAGGCCATGTGTCGGGGTGGGTGTTGCCTGCTCGATCAGCCCCATCACCGCAGTGTCGTAGACCGGGTCCGGGACCGGCACGGGACCGCCCTCGGCTCCGGTGCGGATCGTGGCCAGCACCGGCAGACCGGTGGACTCGAACACGCGCAGACAGGCCGCGCGTTCGATCGCGAAGGCGGCCTCGGCCCCGGACTGTCCGGCCGCCCAGCGCTGGAAGACCGCGAGCGCGTCCACCCGCCATTCGAGCACGTCGATGCCGCTGCCCGGTGTCAGGCCCGAGACCAGCCCGGTCAGCGCCTCGGCGTCACCGGCCTCCAGCGGCACGATGATCTGCGGGTGGAGGTGGGCGGGTGCGAAGGACAGTGGCTTCGTAGGCTGCAGCATGCCTCCCACCCTACTGTTGGCCCCGCACCGACTCGCGCACAGAGTTCCACTACGCCCCAAAACGTCGATGTATCGACATTTCAGCCCGAATTTCGACAATTCAGGACGTAGTGGAACTTCTGGATAGGGTGGAGGACATGAGCTACCCGCTGCGCCCATCGCGTTCGCCGTCTCCGCAGCCGGTGCTAGGTCCCGTTTCGGCCAGGCGACCGGGGCGCATGCAGCCCTTACCCGGCACCGTCGCGTACCACCGGATGGGGCGGGCCCAGCGCAATCATCGCTGGTGGCGGCCCCTGCTGGCGCTGGTGACGGCGGCTGGACTCTACCTCGTGTTCATCCTGCTCATCACGTTCTGGGGTGTGGCCGTGCCCCTGGTGTTGGCCGGCGTCGCGCGGTCCGTGGTCACCGGTTCCACCGTGCCCGACCCGGACGCCGGGCAGAACCCCTTCGGTCCCGGCGCCCCGGGATCGGCGGGGACGGACACCCTGCCCGGCTGGCTGACCGCCGATCCGACGTTCACGGATATGGGCAATCCCGTGACCTTCGTGGCGGCGATCGTGTCCATCATTCCGATGCTGCCGGCCGTCTGGCTGGCCACCTGGCTGGTGTGGCGGCGCCCGCCCGGCACCCTGTCCTCGGTGTTCGGCCGGTTGCGCTGGGCTTGGTTGGGCAGGGCCATCGGCTGGGCGGCCCTGGTAATCGTGCCGGTGCTGGTCCTCCAACTGGGCTTCGATGCGCAGTTCGCGCCCGAGGGCCCCGGCGCCACCGGAGGCGGCACGGACGGGGACACCGCGTCCGCCGGCGGGGCGGGCCTGGGCCGCGCCCTGCTCATGATCGTGCTGACCCTGCTCCTGGTGCCGGTGCAGTCGGCCACCGAGGAATACGTGTTCCGCGGCTTCCTGAGCCAGCTGGTCGGTTCCTGGCTGAAACATCCGGCCTGGGCGATCCTGCTGCCGCTGCCTCTGTTCGTCTTCGGGCACCTCTACGACTGGACGGGGCTGGCCGATGTCGCCGTGTTCGCGGTGGTCGCCGGCTGGCTGTGCTACCGCACAGGAGGGCTGGAGGCCGCCATCGCCGTGCACATCGTGAACAATGTCAGCGTCTTCCTCCTCGGCGCGGTGGGACTGGCCGACCTCAATGCCGCCGGCCAGTCCCTGCCGGGCCTGCTGGTGTCCGCCGGCATGACGGTGGGCACCGGCGCGCTTCTGGCCTGGCGCGCGCCCAAGCTGCCCGCGCCCGCTCAGCCGAACAGGGTGCTGCCCACGTAGTCGCCCGCGCCGGCGGCCCCGGGCGGAATCGCCCAGACCGTGGAACCGATCGGGGTGGTCCACTGGTTGAGCAGGTCGACTTCGCCCAGCCGTCGTTGAATCGGCAGGAACTGCCGGGTCACATCGGCTTGGAAGGACGCGAACATCAGGCCAGTGCGATCGAACTCGATGTCCTGGACGCGTTTCTCATCCGCGGTCTCGGCTCCGACCGAGCGCGGCACGTGCACGGGTTCGTCCATCACGTCCTGATAGGCGTAGACGCGGCGGAAGATCTGCTCGGCCGGATCCGACTCATTGCGGCTGCGCGCCACGTGGCTCGACGGCGATATCACCGTGAACCCCACCGAGTCGGTGGCCCCCAGATCGGGCACATCGTGTTCCTCCCGACCGGTCAGCGGCGCGCCGTTCGACAGTCTACGGCCGACCGAGAACTCGCGGGCCGGTCCGTCGGCCTCGTCCCAGGTGGCCATGTTCATCGCGATATCGCGCAGCACCAGGGTCGTCCCGCCGTGCAACCACTTCGGCAGTCCGGCGCCGAGGTCCGCCGGCGGTTGGCCGCGCGGCCCCCAGTCGACTCCCTCGGCACCGCCGGAGGACTCACCCCAGACCAAGCGGTCGAAGGCGGGGGTCCCCGGTACCGGATTCGCGGTCCCATCGACCTGGCCGAAGGGGTTGCGGATCGTGGTGCCCGCCGGATCCGTGCCGTAGGCGCGGCGCGAGGCCGCCTGGGTCCAGGCGATCCGGGCGAAGGAGCGGGCATCCTTGAGCAGCATCCGCACCGCGTGGGAGAGGGTCAGCGGGTCCTCGCAGCAGACCTGCAGGAGCAGATCCCCGCGGCTCAGCGACTTCTGCAGACGGTCGACCGGGAAGGCGGGCAGCGGGGCCAACCACGCGGGCCTGGCCCGCGGGCCAGCCAGGGAGACGAGCCCGGGGCCGAAGCCGAAGGTGATGCTCAGCCGGGCGGGCCGGCCGGCGAGTTCCGGTTCGCTGTCGGCCAGTGGCGCCCGGCCGGCCATCAGGGCGGCCGCGTCATCGCTGAGCAGGCGCAGCATCCGCACCGCGTCCGCGGCCCCGACTCCACGGCGCAGATCCAGCGCCACGAATCGGGCGTGGGCCTGCGGTGGGGTCTCGACGCCGGGCTGGTGGCGGCCGTAGAACGCAACGGTCTGCCCGCCGGAGGCGCCCGCGGTGTCCAGGGTGGCCCCGGCCGGCCCACCGGCTGTGGCACTCCCCCATGCGCGGCCGCCTGCCACACCGCCACCGGCGCCCACGACCAGGCCGGCGGCCGCCCCGGCGGCGGTGCCGGTGAGCACCCGCCGCCGGTTCGGACCCCGGGATTCCCGCTGGTCCGCAGCGTCCGTGACATCCGCAGCACGCGTGACCCCTGCGGTGTCCGGGACCCCGGAGGGGTTCGGTGCGTCAGTGGTCATGGCCGGAGGATTCGTCCATGTCGTAGTTCTCCTTGGCGCCCGTATAGTCCTTGGCGGTCGCGGCGAAGGTGACGGAGCCGGTGTCGGTGGTGGCTGCGACCGTGATCTGTTCGCCCGGTTGGATGTCCCCGGTCAGCTTCATCAGCATGATGTGGTCGCCACCTGGCTTGAGTTCGTAGTCGCCGTGCGCCGGCACCGTGAAGCCGGCCTTCTTCTCCTGCATCTTCGACGAGCCCCCGCCATCGACGACTGTTTCGTGCAGCTGCACCATGCCCGCGACCGGGGTCTTGGCCGACCGCACGACGATCGGCGCGTCCGTGTGGTTCGTCAGGGTGCCGAATACCGCAGTCATCTCGCCCTTTTTCGCGGTCTTCACCCAGGCCCGGTCCAGGCTCAGTCCGGTCTGGGCGGCCGCGGAGGCGTCCCCGGCTGCGGCCGATGTGGGGCTCTGGGACCCGGTGGACCCGGCCGACGCGCCGGAGCAGGCCGCCAGCCCGAGCGCCAGAACGGCACCTGTCAGGGCGGTGGTGGTGCGCAGCAGCGCGCGGCGTGCCGTGATGTGGTTCCTCTGCATTGTTCTTCTCTGTTCCTTGTCCTCGAAATGGGTGCGCACCCGCACTGGGACGTGCGTGAGCCGGGCCGACGCGATTGGCGCGAGCCGGCGGAGGCGGGGTGCACGGAATACGGCGCACTGGCGCCGCGGGGCCAGGGCACGGAAGTGTCCCCGGCGGTGCCGGGGCCTCGGCCGGCCCGCTCCGGGCGCAGTCGCGCCACGGGCAGAGCCGGGAATGGTGCCCCGGCGGATTTCAGAGGAGGGGAATGGGTGGACCGCGCAGCAGTGCGGGGGTATGTGCGATCCGCAGTGCTGGCACCGGCACGTCCCGCAGAGCGGGCAGGCGGCCCGGGCTGACGGGGATCGGACGGAAGAACTCCAAGAGGGCCCAGGCCAGCCGGGCCGTCAGGCGCACCAGCCCCAGAAGGGCGTCCTCGCCGCATTTGAGCACGAGGACGGTGAGCACCAGGGCCAGGCCGTGGGCGGTGAGCATCGCGGGGCCCAGCAGATCGGCATGAGCGCTCACCGCCCCGGTCCCGCCGGCTGTGTGATGGGCCGCGCTGTGCGCCAGGTGCCGGACGTGTTCGGCCTCCAACCGGGCGTGGCCGGCGTGGGAACCGATTCCAGTCCCGGCGATCCCGGCCCCGCCGAGCACGATCGGCGCCGCGGACAGGATCGACAGCAGTCCGTGCACGGCCACCTGGGCGAAGGCCACGATGGCGCTCAGCGCCCAGACGCCCAACCTGCGACCGGCCAGCAGGGAACCGATCCACAGCGTGCCGATGAACGCGACGACGACGGCCAGCACACTCGATGCCCCATGGGCACCCGTGTGCAGGGCCAGGGCGACGGAGGTCGCCAGGAGCGCTGCGAACAGGGCACGGGCCATCCGCCAGGGGGCGTGGGCTGATTCCACGTGCGCACTCCCTTCGCTACCGTCTACACCGATGAGGCGGTTCCGTGCCGGCCACGGACACCTGCGCCAGGGCCGCACGCGCGGCCGTGCCGGAATCCGGCACCGCATACTACCGCCAGTAGAAGAGCTTAGCCGACCGACGCCCGGCAGCCGCACGATGGCCACATGGCGGTGGTTGCGGGCGCCGCCGTCCGAGCGCGGGTCCGGCCCACCGCAGATCACCGCACATCTGTCAAATATAACGATACGATAACGGTGGCCCGTGACCCACGCACCCCCCGTGTTTACTGGCGATGCAAGGGCCCATGCCGTTTTCCGCCGCCTGGGAAACATCCGCGAAAACCCTCGAAAAACAAGGAACCCGACTACAGTGGAAGGGTCAACGGACTTTTATGGGACCGGTTCGAGCGCAGCCATACGCTGCCGCGAACCCAGTACCGGCGCGGGCAAGGAAGACACGAGTCGGCAAGCCGCCCTCACAAGGACGGTTACCTTGGCCGCGGCAGCCCCCTGCCGACGGAAAGGAGACCCGATGCCGATCGTCAAAGCATCGCACGTCTACAAGGTCTTCGGAAAGCGAGAACACGAGGTCATCAAGCGCCTCGAAGCCGGCGAGGACCGTTCGGAACTCGCAGGCCTGGGAACGGCCGCCGTCATCGACGCCAATTTCGAAGTCGAACGCGGCGAGATCTTCGTCGTCATGGGCTTGTCCGGTTCGGGCAAGTCGACCCTGCTGCGCACCATCAACGGACTCGGCAAGGCCACCTCGGGCAGCATCGAGATCAACGGCAACGAGATCGCGCAGATGAACAACAAGGAGATCCGCGCGATCCGCGCCAAGCACATCTCCATGGTGTTCCAGCACTTCGCCCTGATGCCGCACCGCACCGTGCGCGAGAACGCCGCCTACGCCCTGGAGATCCAGGGCGTGCCCAAGACGGAGCGCCTGGAACGCGCGAACACCTGGCTGCAGACCGTCGGCCTGGCGGGCTGGGAGGACACGTACCCCCACGAGCTCTCCGGCGGTATGCAGCAGCGCGTGGGCCTGGCCAGGGCACTGGCCGCGGAGACCGAGATCCTCTTGATGGACGAGGCGTTCTCCGCCCTCGACCCGCTGATCCGCAGGGAAATGCAGGACCAGCTGATCGAACTCCAGCAGCAGCTGGGCAAGACCATCATCTTCATCACCCACGACCTCAACGAGGCCATGTACCTGGGTGATCGGATCGCCGTCATGCGCGATGGCCGGATCGTCCAGATCGGCACCGCCGAGGACATCCTGACCAATCCGGCAGACGAGTACATCGCGAACTTCGTCCAGGACGTCGACCGAGCCAGGGTGCTCACCGCATCGACCGTGATGCGCCAGATCGACGACACCGTGATGTCCGGCGCCGGGCCCCGCGTGGCGATGCGCGCCATGGAGTCCAACGGCTGGAACATCCTGCTGGTCACCGACCGCGAGCGCAAGCTGCTGGGCTACGTGACCGACCGCGCGGTCGTCAACGCGGCCCGCGCCGGCGAGCGCACGATCGAGGGGATCGTGGAGACCGAGGGAATTCTGACCGTCGGCCCCGATACCCCGGTCTCCGAACTGTTCGCCCCCAGTTCCGCTTCCCGCGTGCCGTTGTGCGTGGTGGCCGAGGACGGACGCTTCCTGGGCATCGTTCCGCGCGTCAACCTGCTCAACTCGATGGCGCAGGTCAGTCCCACCACCGGGGAGATCCCCGCGGTGCAGACGCTCGAGCAGCAACCCGGCGATGAGCGCCGAGACGATGAACGCGAAGGCGAAGCGACCAAGGAGGCAGAATGAATCTCAATCCGCTGAGCCCCCGCATCCCGCTGGGCGAGTGGGCCGATAAGTTCCTCACCTGGTTCCAGGACGTCTTCGGCTGGCTGCTGGACTTCATCTCCACCGTGCTGACCGGTATGTACACCGGCCTGGAACTGGTGTTCGCCTCCCCGTCCTTCCTCATCATGACGGTCATCCTGGCCGTCATCGCCTGGCTGTGCGCGGGCTGGAAGGTCGGCCTGGTCACCCTCATCGGGTTCTACCTGGTGCGCGCGTTCAACCAGTGGGAGAACGCGATGGAGTCACTGGCCCTGGTGCTGGTGGCCGTCATCATCGCGCTCATCATCGCCCTGCCCGTGGGCGTCTGGGCCGCGAAGTCCAAGACCGTCTCCGCGATCGTGCGACCGGTCCTCGACTTCATGCAGTCGATGCCCGCGCTGGCCTACCTGGTGCCGGCCATCGTGATGTTCTCCGTCGGCACCGTCCCCGGTGCGATCGCGACCATCATCTTCGCCCTGCCGCCCGGCGTGCGCTTCACCGAGCTGGCGATCCGCCAGGTCGACGGCGAGGTCGTCGAGGCCGCCCAGGCCTTCGGCGCTGGTCCCTCGCACATCCTGTTCCGCGTCCAGCTGCCCCTGGCCCTGCCGACCATCATGGCCGGTATCAACCAGGTCATCATGTTGGCCCTGTCCATGGTCGTGCTGGCCGGCATGGCCGGCGCCGATGGCCTCGGCGGCGCGATCATCGAGGCGATCAGCTCCGTGAACGTGGCACTGGGCGTCGAAGCCGGCGTCTCCGTCGTCGCCCTGGCGATCTTCCTCGACCGCGTCACCGCGGGCCTGGGCCGCAAGGGCAACCGGGTCGCAGCGGCCTGATTCGCAAACCATCCCCGGCGCGTCCGGACCCGCGCCGGCCGCGCCGGGGGAAACGTACCCATAAGAAAGAAGGGTCATCATGAAAACCATCAAGAAGACCAAGGGCCTGGCCCGCATCGGCGGCATCGCAGCCGCCGCCGCGTTGCTGCTCAGCGGCTGCGGCGCTTCGAACTCCACCGACGATTCGGCGGCCGGCGGCTCCGACGAGGGCGCCACCGCCGATCAGAACTGGGCCGACTGCATCCCCGGCACGGACGCCAAGGACACCAGCTCGATGGATGCCGATGGCAAGAAGGACATCAAGATCGCGGCCTTCAACGGCTGGGACGAATCCTTCGCGGTGAGCCACCTGCTCAAGAACAACCTGGAGAAGAAGGGCTACAAGGTCTCCATCAAGGCCTTCGACGCCGCTCCCGGTTATGTGGGCGTCGCCAACGGCGACTACGACTTCCTGGTCGACGGCTGGCTGCCGCTGACCCACGCCGACTACGTTAAGAAGTACGGCGACAAGCTCGACGCGCAGGGCTGCTGGTACAACAACGCCAAGCTGACCCTGGCCGTCAACAAGGACTCGAAGGCCAAGACCATCGAGGACCTCAAGACGATGGGCGGGGACTACGACAACACCCTCTACGGAATCGAAGCCGGTGCCGGCCTGACCAAGGCCACCAAGCAGGCGATCAAGGACTACGGCCTGGACAACATCAACTTCAAGCCCTCGTCCACGCCCGCCATGCTCACGCAGCTGAAGAAGGCCACGGATGCCAAGAAGGACGTCGCCGTGACCCTGTGGCGCCCGCACTGGGCCTACGATCAGTTCCCCGTGCGCGACCTCGAGGACCCCAAGGGCTCGATGGGCAAGGCCGAGGTACTCTACAACTTCTCGAAC
The DNA here is from genome assembly GCF_024580675.1 of Brevibacterium sp. 50QC2O2. Taxonomy (NCBI): domain Bacteria; kingdom Bacillati; phylum Actinomycetota; class Actinomycetes; order Micrococcales; family Brevibacteriaceae; genus Brevibacterium; species Brevibacterium sp. 50QC2O2. The sequence goes on along the minus strand of NZ_JANIJZ010000008.1, from coordinate 130,003 downwards.
AAGGAGTTCACCGGTTCAAATCCGCAGGTCGCCCAGCTGCTGAAGAACCTGGTGCTCGACGACGATCACCTGGGCTCGCTGGAGAACGACATCCAGAAGGCCGGCGATGACAAGATCGACGATGCCGTGGCCAAGTGGGTCGACGGCAACGGCGACTGGGTCAGCAAGTGGGAGAAGGGCGAGCTCAAGGGCGAGGCCAACTCCGCGACCAAGTGATCGAAGTGATCGACGGGGTCGAACCCCGCGGGTTCGAACGGGGAGGGGCCGGGTTCCGCTGCTGCGGAGCCCGGCCCCTCCCCGTCTTACATCCGCAGCCAGGTGTCGGCGCTGTCGGCGATCCGCGCTCCTGCGCCCGCCGCCGTCTCCAGCCACTGCACTTCGGCGCCGTCGGCGCTGACCAGGGCGTCCGCGAGCACCGTCGCCTCGAATCCCAGGACCAGCGCTGCCATCACCGTGTGTTCCACCGCGCGGGACTGGTCGACCCCGCCGATCACGACCCGGTCGATATTCATCGCCTGCAGGCCGGTGGCCAGGTCCTCGACCCCGTCGAACACATCGGGGACCTCCGAGGCCAGGACCAGATCGTCCGCGGTCGGCTGCACCGGGGCCGGTTTGCCGGCCCACTCGGCGGCCTTCCTGACCGCCGCGGCCGCCGCCCCGCCCGGCGCGTTGGCGCCCGCCGAATCCACGGCCTCGGCGTCCTCGTCCGGGGCCTCATAAGCCGGCTGGTGGGCCGGCGCCGTTGCGAAGACCACCACGCCATCGGCCACACGGGCCCGTGACAGGATCTGCTCCAGGGGCTTGAGGGGGGCCTGCGGCAGGTGGGTATTGACCAAGACGAGTGCATCCATGCACCTAGCGTCTCATAGGCCGTGGGCGTGAAAGGATGAGGGCATGGCACAAGCGATGGACGACGACTCGGCACCGCATCTGCAGGGCCTGGTCTTTACCGCCGACGGGTCCTGCACGGAACTCGATACGCTGACCGCGGCCCTCGCCGCCCGCCGCACCGCAAGCGCCCCGGGCGGCACCGGCAATCTCATCTGGATCGACATCGACCGGCCCACGGATGATGAGCTGAGCGCGCTGCAGGCGGCCTTCGGGCTGCACCCCCTGGCCGTCGAGGACGCCCGTGAGGGCAATCAGAGGATGAAGTTCGAGCGCTACGGCCAGACCAGTCTGCTGGCCCTGCGCCCTGCCGCGATGTCCGAGGCCCCCGCACGTCCCGCGCACCCCGACGCTCCCGGCGACGAGGTGCCGGGCGAGGACGAGTCCCTGCTGATCGGCGAGCTCGAGATCTTCGTGGGCGCCGGCTTCGTCATCTCGGCCCACCGCTCGGGTTCGCCCCTGGCCGCGGCACGCGAGTTCTCCCGGATCCGCGAACTCCTGCGCTCCTCCCCCGCCCTCAAACGCCTGGACGCCTCCACCGGGGCGGACCGCGCACACGGCGAGCTGGTCGTCGCATACACCCTGCTCCACCTCATGATCGACCGGGTCGTCGACCTCTACACCCCCGTCCTGGAATCCTTCGAGGAGACCGCCGACGATCTGGAGGTGCAGATCTTCAAGGGCACTCCGGTGCGCTCCCAGGAGATCTACGCGGTCTCACGCGGAATCCTCGACCTCGACCGGGTCGTGAAGTCCCTGCCGCAGCTCATGGTGCACCTGCGGGCATTCGCCGCCGATACCGGGCTGCCGGACGAGCTGCTGCGCAATCTGCGCGATGTCGCCGACCACGTCGGGTCCAATCAGGACCGCCTGGGCCGCCTGCGCTCGATACTCAGCGAGATCTTCTCCATCAACTCCACCCTGGTCGCCGAACGCCAGGGCGATCAGTCGAAGCGGATCTCGGCCTGGGCCGGCATCTTCTTCTTCCCCAGTCTGGTCGCAGGCATCTACGGGATGAACTTCGTCTTGATGCCCGAACTCGACTGGAAACTGGGCTATCCGGCGGCGCTGGGGCTGATGGCTGTCGGCTGTATCGTCATCTACTGGATCTCCAAACACAACGACTGGCTGTGAGATGCGCGGCACACGGCGGGCGGTTTCACGATAGGTTGGTTCCATGACGACGAAGACGTTCCATCAGCAGATCGGTTCCGGCGAGCTCTCGCTGGGCACGTTCATCCTCGAGTTCATGACCACCGGGGTCGGTGCGTTGACCGCACGGGCCGGCGCGGACTGGGTCCTGTACGACCTCGAGCACTCGGGCTATACCCTTGACAGCGCGCGGGCCGCGATAGCGGTCTCCCGGCGCGAGGACATCGCTACCTTCGTGCGCGTGGCCGGCACCGCCCAGCACCTCGTGTCCACGGCCCTGGACGCCGGAGCCGAGGGCATCATGGTCCCGTATGTGAATTCCGCGGAACAGGCCGAGCGGATCGGCACCTGGCTGCACTACCCGGGTTGGCTCGGCGACGGGAACACATCGGCGGGAGTGCGCGGCTCCGCCTTCGGCGTCGCCCACGACCTCTACGCCCCTGGACTGCCCGCGGACAAGCAGGCGGCTGCGAACGAGTCCGTGGTCTTCCTGCCGCAGATCGAAACGCCCGAGGCCGTCGACGCGGCCGCCGATATCGCAGCACTCGAGGCCGTGACCGTGCCCTTCATCGGACCGATGGACCTGAGCACGAACCTGGGCGCGCCGGGCGATTGGCAGAATCCCCGGTTCCGCGGAGCCCTGGACACGGTCGCCCAGGCCTGCCGTGACGCGGGCAAGGCCGCCGGCATCTTCTCCACCGGCCCTGAGCTGACCGAGCTGGCACTGCAGGCGGGCTTCACAGTGATCTCGCTGTCGGCCGACGCCGCTGTCTATTCGGCGGCTCTGGGCCAGGGGCTGGCCGACATCCGACGCGCCGCCGTCTGAGGTCTCTCAGGCGTCCTCGGCCGCCTTCGCCTGTTTGGCGGCCTCAGCGCGGCGGGCGGATTCACGGGCCTCTGCGTGGGTGATGGCCTCGGCCAGCTCATCGCGGTAGAGCATCGAGCGGCGCAGCTGCTTGGTCCGGTAGCCCGCGCGCCCGATCATGTGCACCGCCAGCGGGCTGGTCAGCATCTGGATGCCCATGACCAGGGCCGCGGTCGTCAGCGTCTGCCAATTGGGGTGGGCCACCACGATCGCCACCAGGATCAGGAACAGCCCCAGCACCTGTGGCTTGGACGAGGCGTGCATCCGGGAGAGCAGATCGGGGAACCGCACCAGGCCGACCGCGGCCGCCAGGGAAAGCACCGCGCAGCCGAGCACGCAGACGGCCACCACGATCTGGGCGTAGAGCGGAATGGTCATCGGGCCTCCTCCTGATCCGTGGCGGCCGGTCCGGCCGCTGCTGCGGGCGGTTGTGTGGGTGCGACCGGTGGCAGCGGGTACTCGTTGAGCGTGGCGCCGCGGGAGACATAGCGCGATACGGAAACCGTGCCGATGAAGCTGAAGGCGGCGATGCACATCATGACGATGAGCAGGTCCCAGTGGCCGGTGAACACGATGAAGCAGCCGATCCCGCACAGCAGCACGCCCAACAGCACATCGGTGCCGATCATCCGGTCGAGGATGCCGGGGCCGCGGATGATCTTGACGACGGCCACCACGGCGGCCACCCCGAACAACGGCAATGCCACGGCCACGACGATCCACAGCAGAGGTGTCAACGTCAGCGTCATCGCCGGCCCCCTTTCGTGTTCACAGTCTCGGCCGCCTCGCGCCTGGCCCGCGCCGCGCGCATCCGGGCCAGGTTCTTCTTCCCGATGACCGGAGGCAGGCCGCGCTCCTCGCGCCAGGCGTTGAGGACGGTCAGGTCGCGCACCGAACCCATCATCATGATGACGAGGCGTTCGATCGTATAGGCGTCCGCGCGCGCCTTCTCCACCAGTTCGTCGGTGTTCGCGCCCAGGGTGTGGATGTAGAGCACGCCGTGCACGCGGTCGACCTCGGTCACGAACGATCCGGGGATCACCCCGTTGACCAGGGAGATCACCGTCATCAGCAGATCGGAGCGGGTGTTGAGGTCCACGGCCACGATGCTCCCGGGAGCGACCCGTCTGGGCCCCAGCGCGGTCCAGGCGACGTGGATCGAGGCGCCCACCACGTTGACCAGCAGCCAGAGCAGGAAGTAGCCGGCCCAGATGACGTTGAAACGCCCGGAGAGCTCGACCGCGGGCAGATAGAAGACCCTGATCACGCCCAGGGCCACGAGGATCCCGGTGAGCACGGTGAGGACCGTCAGACTGTCCCACAGCAGGACCCAGACGACCGTCAGGATCGCAATGCCCAGAATCTGCACGGACAGTGGGCGCAGTCCTGGCAGACGATTGTCGCGGCGCTTGCGGCCGGCTTTCCCATTCATCGGGCACCACCTCCCAGAACTGCCTGCACATAGGTTCCCGCGTCGCTCAGCGCGGCTGCCGCGTCCTGCGCGAAATCCCACAGCGGACCGGCACACACCGTCAGCGCTACGCTGACGGCCACCATCGCGACGGTGGGCCACAGCATCGAGCGCGGCACGCGGGGCAGTGCCGCATCGGCCGAGGCGAGTGCCTCGGCACTCAGGGCGTTCGACTGGGCGTCCCTGGCCTCGGCGGCCTCTTCGGCTTGGAGTTCGGCGGCGGGCAGTTCCTGGCCCGTCGCCGTGAGCACGGTATCCGTGCTCTGCCCGCCAACGGCCTCGGAGACCCGGTCCGCGGCTTCGGCAGCCGCGGTGGCGGAGTCGTCCGCGGCCGGGGCACCGGGGGCTGCGGCAGCGGGCACCGGCTCCCCCGACGCCTCCGCCCCGACCCGGGGCTGCGCACTCGTTGCGGCCGGTCCCCGGCCGGTGTGGGCGGCGTACTGGGCGACCAGACCCGGCGTGGGCTCCTCGACCTGCGCCGGCTCCCGCCAGAACGCGAAGTTCCAGGTGCGGGCCACCACGTAGAGCGTCAGCAGGCTGGTCAGGGTGCCGGCGGCGATCACCGTGAAGTCCAGCCAGGTGCCGTCGGCGAAGCCCGCACGGAACAGCGCGACCTTGCCGATGAACCCGGAGAACGGCGGGATACCGGCGAGGTTGAGGCCGGGGATGAGGAACAGCAGCGCCACCACCGGGGTGAGTCTGGCCAGCCCGCCGAGCCTCCGGGTCGAGGTGGTGCCGGCCCACTGCTCGACCAGGCCGACGGCCAGGAACAGCGCCGTCTGCACGATGATGTGGTGGGCTGTGTAGAAGATCGCCGCGGCCAGGCCCTGCTGCGTCCCCACCGCCACGCCGAACAGCAGATAGCCGATGTGGCTGACGAGGGTGAAGGAGAGCATGCGCTTGATCTCGGTCTGCGCGATCGCACCCAGGATGCCCACCAGCATGGTCAGCCCCGCGATGATGAGCAGGGGCACGCGCAGGCTGTCGGCGGGGAACAGCACGGTCTCCGTGCGGATGATCGCATAGATCCCGACCTTGGTCAGCAACCCTGCGAACACCGCGGTGACCGGGGCGGGCGCCGTCGGGTAGGAGTCCGGCAGCCAGAACGACAGCGGGAACACCGCGGCCTTGATGCCGAATCCCAGCAACAGCGCCACGTGCAGGATCAGCTGGATGTCCAGGGGCAGATCGGCCAGGCGCTGCGAGAGCTGGGCCATGTTCACGGTTCCGGTGGCGGCGTAGACCAGCCCGATGGCGGTCAGGAAGATCAGCGAGGAGACCAGCGAGACGACGATGTAGGTCGCGCCCACATTGATCCGCGCCGGGGTCGAACCCAGGGTCAGCAGCACATAGGAGGCCGCCAGCAGGATCTCGAAGCCCACGTACAGGTTGAACAGATCGCCGGCGATGAAGGCGTTGGAGACGCCGGCGCACAGAATCAGATAGGCGGGGTTGAACACACTCAGCGGGGTGTCCTCGCTGGTGTCGGCCATGTCCTGGCCCAGGGCGTAGAGCAACACCAGCAGGGTCACGATGGTGGACACGACCAGCATCAACACGCTCAGTCTGTCCGCGACCAGGGCGATGCCGAACGGCAGCTCCCAGCCGCCGACGGCCACCACTTGGATGCCGGAGTCGGTGATCGCGAACGCCAGCACCAGTTCGATGGCCAGGGAGATGCACAGGGTCGCCACCGTGACGGCGTTCTGGATCTTGACCTTCCCGGCCAGCAGCAGGGTCAGACCGGCGCCCAGCAGCGGCAGGACGACGGGCAGTGGGACGAGCAGGGCGGGGTTCACGAGCGCTCACCCCCGGCGGGTCGGTCCGGCGAGGCAGCGGGGCGCTGCGCGTCCGGGGCCGAGGCGCCCGTCGGGACCGACTCCCCCGCCGCGGCCTCGCGTCCGGCCCGCGGGCCGTCGTCGTCGAGGTCGAGGGCACCGGCGACGGGCGCCTCGGCCTCATCGCCGAATTCCGTATCGTCCTGGTCCACTCCCTCACTGGCCTCGGCCGCGACCTGTTTCGAATCGCGTTCCAGGCTGACCCGCAGATCGGCCATATCGTCCTCCAGGTTCTCGTGGCGCAACAGGCGCCACGAGCGGTAGATGAGTGCCAACAGGAAACCGGTCATCGCGAAGGTGATGACGATCGCGGTGAGCACCAGCGCATGCGGCAGCGGGTCGTTCATCCCATCCGTCGACAGGTTCTGCCCATCGGTGATCGGTGGACGGCCGGGAGCCCCCGCGGTGAGCACGATGAGCATGTTCGCGCCGTTTCCGAACAGCAGGAAGCCCAGCAGCACGCGGGTCAGCGACCGGTCCAGCATGAGGTAGACACCGGTGGCGAATAGCACGCCCATGGTCAGGAGCATGATGAAGCTGGTGCTCACAGGCTGCCTCCCTTCTCCGTGTCGTCCACGTCGAAATCGTCGATCCGGCCCAGCAGGGCGGGTATCCGCCGCCGGGCGCCGGCGCCGATGCCGGTGGTGGCAAGCGATTCCGCCAGGCGCGCCTCGTCCTGTTCCTGATGGACGTCGACCTCTACGCCGATCGCGCGCAGGATGTCGATCATCAGGCCGATGACCACAAGGTAGACGCCGATGTCGAAGATCGTCGAGGTGCCGAACGACAGGTGCCCCAGGATCGGCACATCGGCCTGCCAGTACGCCGATTCCAGGATCGCGTCGCCCCAGAGCATGCCGCCCAGGGCCGTCAGGCCCGTGGTCAGCATGCCGGCGCCCATCAGGATGCCCGCGTCGATGCGCACGGCCTCGGCCAGTTCGAAACGGCCTCCGGCCAAGTACCGGGCGATCAGCGCGAGGCCGGCGACCAGGCCGGCGGCGAACCCGCCGCCGGGCAGGTTGTGCCCGGCGAACAGCAGGTAGACGCTGAACACCAACATGAGGTGGAAGATCAGGCGCACCACGACTTCCAGGATGATCGAGCGATTGCCCGGCGCCAGGGTCCGGCCGGCCAGCAGCCAGGCGTTGCGGCGCACGTCCTGGCTCGGCGTCGGTTCGGCCACCGTCGCGATCCGGGCGACCCCGTGGGGCCGGCGGGTGGACATCCGCTCCAGGGTTCCCTCGCGGGACCGCACGAAGATCAGGCTGGAGATGCCGATGGCCGCGACCACTACGACGGACAGCTCGCCCATCGTGTCCCAGGCGCGCATATCGACCAGGGCGACGTTGACGATGTTCTTGCCGTGGCCGCCCTCGTACGCCAGTTCTCCCCACTTCTGCGAGATGGGGGTGGCACTGCGGGCGCCCATGGCCACCGCGGTGAGCACCATGGCCAGAACACCGAAGGCCGCGCCGATGAGCAGCCGGATGGCGGGTGTGGCACGTGACCCGGGCGAGCCGATCCGCCGCGGCAGCCGGCGCAGCACCAGCACGAAGACCACCAGGGTGATCGATTCGACCAGCACCTGGGTCAGGGCCAGGTCGGGGGCTCCCTGGAAGGCGAAGAAGGCGACCATGCCGTAGCCGGTGATGCCGACGATGACCACTGCGGCGAAGCGCTTCTGGGCGACACACGCGGCGATCGCCGCCGGGATCATCACGGCAGCCAGCAGCACCTGCTGCCAGGAATCGGCCACCCTGATGGACTCGGGCCAGGTGTCGTTGGCCAGCAGGGTCACCCCCAGGGCGCCCAGGGCCACCAGGTAGATGACTGCCTGGTAGAAGGGCAGCGAACCGCGCTGGGTGCGGGCGGTGACGAATGCGGCGAAGTCCTCCAGCAGTTCGATGGTACGGCGGTAGCCGCGGGTGAAGTTCCACTCGCCGGCGGCCGCGGACTGGAAGACCGCAACCTGTTTGGAGAACACGCACAGGGCCACGCCCAGGGCGATCGTCAGGGCCGAGAGCCCGAGTGCCGGTTCGATCCCGTGCCACAGCGCCAGGTGGTAGTCCGAGTGGACGACCGTGGCGAACAGGGCCTCGAACGGTGCGGGGTTCAGGCCCAGCACCACGATGGCCACGGCCAGGATCAGCGGGGCGGTCAACAGCAGGGCGCCGGGATGGGCCGGTGCGATCCGGGCCACCCCCGGTTTGACGGCGAAGGCACCGGTCACGAAGCGCCAGGCATAGGCCAGGGTGAGCACGGAGCCGGCGACCAGGCCGATGAGCGCCATGATCGACTCCTTGGTTCCCGTGCTCAACAGGGTGGAGTACAGCGCCTCCTTGGCGATGAAGCCGTAAAGCAGCGGGATGCCGGCCATCGAGGCCGCGGCGATGACGGTGGCCACGGTCAGGGTGGGGCAGGCGCGGCCGAAGCCGGAGAGTTTGCGGATATCACGGGTGCCGGCGTGGTGGTCGATGATGCCGGTGGCCAGGAACAGCACGCACTTGAACAGGGAGTGGCTCAGCAGCATGGCCAGGGCGGCCTTCGTGGTGTCCGGGGTGCCGAAGGCGGAGATGACGGTCAGGATGCCCAGCTGGGACACCGTGCCGTAGGCCAGGATGCTCTTGAGGTCGAACTGTTTGAGGGCCTGATAGCCGCCGACGAGCACCGTGGTCACGCCCAGGATCAGCAGCAGGGGCAGCCAGCCGGGGGTCTCGGCGAATCCGGGGGCCAGGCGCAGCACCAGGTAGATGCCTGCTTTGACCATGGCGGCCGCGTGCAGATAGGCGCTCACGGGGGTGGGGGCGGCCATGGCGCCGGGCAGCCAGAAGTGGAAGGGAAGCAGCGCGGATTTCGAAACCGCGCCGATGAGGATGAGGACGATGGCGGTGATGATGACGCCGGGTGGCCCGTGCACCGTCAGCCCGGGATAGCCCAGGGACACGATCGTGGAGATCCGCCCGGTGCCTGCCACCGTCTGCAGGATGATCATGCCGATGAGCATCGCCAGACCGCCGGCGGTGGTGATGAGCAGGGCCTGCAGGGCGGCGCGGCGGGCGGCTCGCCTGGCCGCATTGTGGCCGACCAGCAGATAGGAGAACACCGTGGTGCCCTCCCAGAAGATGAACATGGTCAGCAGTTCATCTGCGAGCACCAGTCCGTACATCATTCCGGCGAAGGCGGTGAACTTGGCCGCGAAGTTCCCCAGGGTGGGGTCGCCGCGCTCGAAGTAGCGCATACAGTAGACGAACACCAGGGCGCCGACCCCGGTGACCAACAGACTCATGAGCCAGGACAGGGCGTCCATCCGCAGCACCAGGGACATGCCCAGAGCGGGGAGCCAGTGCACGTCCTGCGTCCGGGGAGTCTGGCCGGGCACCGACAGCACCGAATAGACGAACGCTCCGGCGGGCACCAGCGCCAGCAGACCGAAGGCGTTGCGTCCCAGGAGCTTGAACAACCAGGGCGCGATGAGTGCGGCTACGAAGAATGCACAGATAAAAGCGCCCACGAGTTCGACTTCCTGTCGGGACGGTTGAGAACGAAACCATTCTTTCACAATCCGACATTTGCGGGCAAGTTATTATGTCAACCGCGGTTGTCGCGCAAAGGGCCGGACTCCGCAGTCCACCACTCTTTCCGATGGCCTCGCTCAGCCCAGTTGGTGCTCGGCTACCAGGAATCCGTCCGAATCGAAGGCGACACCGTTGGCGGCCCTGATCACCGCCCCGGCGAGACGGTCGATCCGCTCCGAGGCGAAGACGCGCATCGCCTGGAATTCCTCACCCAGCGACTGGTGCTCGGAACCGAATTCCGGGTCGATCCACCTGATCTGATAGCCGACGAAGGCCTCGGCCCGATCGGCCAGCAGTTCCGGGGGCGCCTCCTCGACGTAGACCCCCAGCTCCACCTCGCCCGCATCCTGGCCGTTGAAGCTCAACGGGACCTCCACCGCGTAGCCGTCGGGGATCACGCCCTCGTCACCGGGGGCCATCAGTTCCCGGGCCCTGGCCTGGGCGGCCGCGGAGATCTCCGCGGGGAACTCGGCACCCGGTTCGACTGCCCGCACCCGCTCCAACAGCAGTTCGGGGGACAGCCAGAGCGCGGAGTACACGGTGATGTCGTGCGCCCGGCCGTAGTCGGGCACCAGGAGTCGCGCAGCGGCGGAGCCCGGTTCATCGGCCAGCCGCAGGGCCGTCTGCAGCCGCCGGGCGATCGCCGCCAGCAGATCCAGATTGCGGCCCTCCTCCTGCTCGGGCAGACCGTGCGGGAACAATTCGGCCCGTCCCTCGACGTCGCGGAACCAATCCGGCGGCGGCTCGGATTCCCGCTGCCGGGGTCCGCTCAGGACGACCAGCTTCTCCACCCACTCGGGCAGGCCCAGGGCTTGGGCCATGGCCGCGTCGACGGCGATGGGCCCGGCCAGGAACGAGTACCTGCTCAACCGTGCGGTCCACAGATCGAGGACGCCGAGGCCCCTGCCCAGGACGAGCGTTTCGACATCGGCCCTGCCGTGGCGGTCGGGATCGGCCCGTGGGCCGTCGAACGACAGGCGCGGATCGCGGTTGCCCGCGAGCGCGACGACGTCGGAGAATCCCGACTGGGCGTCCAGGAGCAGCAGATGGCTCTGGGCGAGCTCGATGGTCGGGGGAAGTGCGGTGCTCATCTCTGCCTCCTCATGCACGGGCCGGCACAGCCCGGCTGCGCTCGGCGCATCATCGGGTGGCCCCTTTTCAGAAGGGGCTGCGGTAGAAGTTCAGATACGACCGGCTGGCCGTGGGGCCCTGCTGGCCCTGGTAGCGGTTCTTCGTCGCCGGGTCCGAGCCATAGGGGTGGACGGCCGGTGAGGACAGGGCGAAGAAACACAGCTGCCCGATCTTCATACCGGGCCACAGCGTGATCGGCAGCGTTGCGACGTTCGACAGTTCGAGGGTCACGTGGCCGGAGAATCCGGGGTCGATGAAGCCGGCTGTGGAGTGGGTGAGCAGGCCCAGCCTGCCGAGGGAGGATTTGCCCTCCAGGCGGGCTGCCAGGTGCTCGGGGATGGTCACGAGTTCCTTGGTCGACCCGAGCACGAACTCGCCGGGGTGCAGGACGAAGGGCTCTTCCGGGTCGACTTCGACCAGGCGGGTCAGTTCGGGCTGTTCGGTGGCGGGGTCGATGACCGAGTATTTGTGATTGTCGAACAGCCGGAACCACTGGTCCAGACACACATCGACGCTCGACGGCTGCACCAGCGCAGGATCGAAGGGGTCCAACCCGATCGTCCCCGCCGCGATTTCACCGCGGATCTCGCGGTCGGATAGAAGGCTCACACCCGTGATTCTAACGCGCCGACCGGGTCCCGGACGATTCGCCGCGACACGCCGAGGACACTGCATAAGGGCTGTAGATTCACTCACTCATGGTCTAGAGTGAACCCGACAAGTGCCCGCGCCGATGGTGCCTTCCTCTTTCAACCATGGAAGCCGGGAAAGCTGTCATCTTTCGCGTGGGCGGACATCGCACCAACCGAAAGGTCATACTGTGAAGACTGTCAAAGGTCTTGTGCTTGCCCCCGCAGTAGCCGTTGCGGTTACCGGTTTAGTCGCCGTGCCCGCAGTCGCTAGCACATCCGATTCGGCAACCGCCAAGAGCGCAAAGGACTCGGCCAAGGTCGATCCGCAGGCGGCGACTGCCGCCAAGGAGGTCGACCAGACCGCCATCGCGGACAAGTCCAAGGGAATCAAGTTCACCGGCACCGGGCTGAGCGCGGGGAAGACCGCCAAGGTCACCGTGATCGGCACCGACGGCACCCCGTACACACCGGGGACCGATCTGCGCGTTGATGACAAGGGCCGTGTCACCGGCAGCTATTTCTTCAACGTCTCCGGCAGCGCCAAGGTGCCCGAGGGCGCCTACCAGCTCTACCTGACCGACTCCACGACGAAGAAGGCATCGGCCAAGGTCACGTTCAACGTGGTCGCCGATGACAAGGAGTCCACGAAGCCGAGCGAATCCGCGCAGCCCAGTGAATCGGCAACGCCCAGCGAGTCCGCGACGAGCCAGGCGCCCGAGACCTCGGCGCCGCAGACCAGCGCGGCCGCGGAACCCACGGACACTGCGACGCAGGATCCGAGCGAATCGGCGAGCCCCAGCAAATCCGCCGAGCCGACCCACGTCCCAACCGCGGGCACCCTGCCCGCAACCGCGAACGCCAAGCCGCCGGTGGTCGACCAGCCCAGTGAGTCGAGCACGCCGGCGGAGTCCACCGCGGCGCCCGAGCCCAGTGACACGGCCGAGCCCACCGATGCGGCGAGCCCGACGCCCACCGAAACCACCGCGGCACCCGAGCCCAGTGAGCCGGAGACCTCCGCGCCCACCACGAGCGAGGCACCCGCGCCCGCGGAATCGGCGACCACCGGTGCGCCCACCGCTCCCGCGAGCTCCGCCCCGGCGCCGAGCGCGCCTGCGACGAGCGCTCCGGCCCAGACGCCCGCGCCCACGGACACCGCCACCTCGGCGGCTCCCACGACGCAGGCGCCGAAGCCCACCGCGACCGCAAGCGGCAAGCCCACGGAGTCCACTCCGGCGCCGAGCGCATCGGCGACGCCGAGCGCCAAGCCCACCGAGACCGCGACTCCCAAGCCCAGCGCAACGCCCGAACCCGCGCCGACCACGAGGGTCGAGAAGGCGCCGGCGCCCAAGCTGACGTATTCGGACCAGGGCATCCTGGCCTCCGATTTCGCGGTCGAGGCAGGGGCCAAGGCCAAGAAGATCAAGCAGTCGGCCGACGGTCTGCGGATCTACATGCAGAACGCCCTGCCCGGCGCGACGTACACGCTCACGGTCGACAAGGTCGAGGGCTCGGTCAAGACCTTCAGCACGACCGCCAAGGCGAATAAGAAGGGCGTCGTGTCCTTCGGGGTGGGCGTCAACATCGACCTGACGAAGACGAAGAAGGCCGATCAGGAGAAGGCCCTCGCCGACTTCATGAAGACCTATGTCGGCAAGTACGACATCACCGTCACCGGCAAGGGCGTGCCCGACAAGATCGTCAAGGTCAAGGCCGAGGACAAGGCAGCCGGGAAATCGGCTGACAAGACCGCCGGGAAGCAGAGCACGGCCGAGATCGCCAAGGCCGGCACGCAGCCCAAGCAGAAGGACGCCGCACAGGCTACGGAGAAGGACAAGGCGGCCGAGCCCAAGGTCTCCAAGCCCGAACCGATCAAGGCCACCGGCTGGTTCTACGTCTACAACGAATCCGATCCGAATTCGGTCAAGGCCGCGGGCAAGCCGATGACCCAGCAGGACGAGGACGACGCCCAGAAGGCCACTGCGCCCCAGGGCCCGCAGGACTCCGACTCGCAGGAGTCGCAGGACTCGACCGGGCACGATGCGCAGAACACCGGCACCGGGGCCTCACAGGACCAGGGCTCCCAGGGCAGCGGTTCCCAGGGCCAGTCCGCCGGTTCGAACGAATCGACCAGCGGTGGGTCCGGCTCGGACTCCGAACCCGCCTACAGCCCGGACAAGGGCGGCGAGGGATCGGGTGCCGACACCTACACCTCGCCCGAGGATTCGAACGATGACTCCGCGGATGAGACGACCGGAGACTCCGGCGATGACTCCGACGACAGCCAGGCGCCCTATGCGGCCGATCAGCCCGGCTCAGGTTCCGGAGAGCAGGAGGCGGGTGCCGACTACTCCGACTCCGCAGACGAGCAGGGCACCGGCGGGGACGCATCCGACGAGGCCACCAACGCCTCGCCGGCATCCGAACTGCCCCGCACCGGCGGTGCCGAGATGGCCGGTCTGGCACTCGGCGCCGGTCTTCTGGTGGTCGGCGGCGCGGCCGTCGTCGTGACCCGCCGCAAGGTGGGCGCCGGCAGCTGAGGCTGCGAACCGGCACCATCTGAACGCGCGGCGGCCCGCGTGATCGTCGAAGGCAAGCGACGATCACGCGGGCCGCTGTGCGTTCGGCCCGCCGCCGTGCGTTCGACGCGACCGGGGCGCTCTACACTGGATCGGTGACGACTTCCCATCCCGCCCAGAATTCCCAGACCCCACAAGCCCACTCCGGCACCCCTGTTCCACCTGCGAACGGCGGCCTCGACCTGTGCGGCCTGCGCGTCGGTGTGACAAGCCTCGATGTGCGTCCGGAGCCCCTGGCCCCGGGCGAATCCCTTGTCCTGGCGGGCGATCCGGACAATGTCGCAGACGTCCTGGCGGGCCTGCGGGCCCGGATCGGAGCGGGCTCGGCGGCGGACGCGACGGTGAGCCCGGCGGAGGGTAGGGGGACCTCGGCCAACCGGCTCCTGGCCGGCGGCCCCCGCGTCCGCCTGGCCAGGGCGGTGGCCCGTCTGGTCGATCCACGCTCGGAGGCCTTCGCCCGCGCCGGCCGCCACTTCGCGCTTGACTATCCCGCCCTGCGCCGGACCCGGGTGGGCGAGCTGGGCCCCGAACAGTTGGGCCGTGCGCAGCTGGCCTGCGAATTCGCCCACGCCCTGGCACACGGCCGGGCCCAGGCCTGCGTCCACGAACCCTTCATGGGTTTGAGCGGGGGCGCCCGCGCCGGCCTGCGGGCCAATGCCCTGGCCGCGGTGGCCGATTTCGGCATCGGACTGATCACCGCGACGAACAACCGGATCGACGCGGTCCTCATGGCCCCGAATGCGGCGATGGTGGAGAAGGACCAGCTGGCCGACTACGGCCCCCTGGGCGAACAGATCGCAGCACCCCGATCGAATCTGGCCGCGAGCATCGCAGGGGTCAATGTCTTCTCCGGGCTGGCGCGTTCGGGCTGGATCTCGATCGGCCATTCACAGGTGCGCGCCAGAACGGAACTCGACGGCAAGCTGTTCGTCACCATCCCCACCTCGGCGGCCGTACTGTCCCTGGACGAATACGATCCGGCCTTCGACGCCGAGGTCGTCTTCGAAGCCCTGGTGACCGGGATCCGCGACTCCGGCGACCGCGTCCAGGTCACTCTTTCCCCCTCGGATACCGAGGTCGGACTGGTGATGGCCGCGGACCTGTTCGACTTCCGCGGCGCCACCGCGCCAGGACACGAGTGGGGCCTGGTGCATCCGGGGCTGGGGGCCTCGGTCGCCGCGCAGCGCGCCGCGATCCACGTGGGCACCCGGCTGTGGGTCCAGGTCCGCACCGCCGAGCTGCGGGCCTACCCCGTCGACGCCGCCCCCACCGTCATCCAAAACTGACCCTCCCCACCCGCCCCCTTGAGTTCCACTACGACATGAATTGTCGGAAAAACCGATTGGGAGCGCTCTCAATCGACGATTCAGGGCGTAGTGGAACTCTGGGCGGACTCCACCGTGTGTGGGATACGCTGGTGGGCGTGAGGGCAATGGGACACCGGAATGGAGCGCGCACCGGCGCCGGGCGCATCTGGTTGAGCGCCGCGTGCATCGTCGCACTCCTGGCCGCCGGCAGCGTCCCCGCGCTCAACGCCCTGCGCTATACCCCGGCCCAGGCCGTCCTGCACTATCTGCGCGCTGTGGGCGCCGCCGACGCCCATGCGGCCCTGCGCTGGGTGCGGGCTCCGGCCACCGATTCGGCGGCCTTCAGCGAGGCCGTTTTGGACAATGCCGCGGATCTGCCCCAGAAGCCCACCGTTACGGCGGTTGACTCCACCGGTGATACCACCGCGCGGGTCAGCGTCGAGTTCCTCCTCGGCACGGCCTCCCGGAAACTCGATCTGGACGTCGTGGCGGGCCCCGGCGATTGGGGCATGTACCGCTCGTGGGCCGTGGACGTGCCCGCCTGGCCCACCCTCGACGTCTCCGGTGGGGTGTCCAATGCGACCGTCAACGGGCAGTCCCTGAAACTGGGCGCCACCGACCATCTGCCGGTGCTCTTCCCCGCGACCTACTCCGTCGCCTCGAACGCCACCTACCTCAAGGCCACCCCGGTGCGCGCGGAGGCGCTTGAACCAGGGGCCGAGGTCCCGGTCACCCTGAACCCGCAGCCCACCGCGGCCCTGACCCGGGCCGTGAACGACCGGGTGCGCTCCCAGCTCGACGCGTGCGTCAAGCAGAAGGTGCTCATGCCCACCGGCTGCGCAATGGGCTACCAGAGCGATAACGACATCCTGGGCGATGTGACCTGGCGGGTCACGGACTATCCCGACATCCGGCTCTCCAGCACGCCCGAGGGCATCCTGCTGCGCCCGGCGCCGGCCACCTTCACGGTCTCGGGCCGCTCCCGGGATGCGGTGAGCGCCTATGAGCAGGACTTCACGTCAACCGTCGAGGTCAACATCTCGGGAAAGGTCGGGGTGACCGGCGACGAGGTCTCCTTCACCCCCGCAGCAGGCGGCGAGGACCTGGGCACCGCCTCCTAGCAGCCAGCGGCCCGAACCAAACACGTCGTTTCCCCGCAAACACGCTACTGCAGCAACGTGTTTGCGGGGAAACGACGTGTTTGCGCCTCAGGCCCCGCGCAGCCCCAGTTCGAGCTCGTGCGGGCCGTCGGCGGAGAACGCGACGGGGATGCCCCAGTCCTGCTGGTACAGATGGCAGGCCGCGTGCAACGGGATCTCCCCGCCCGGCTCCCCATCGCAGGCAGCCGCGCGCGCCGTCACGTGCAGCACGCCCTCGGCGAAGCCATCGGCCAGAGTGATGCTGCGGCTCAGCCCCTCGGCGCCGCCGGCACCCGCGGTGATGAGCTCGGGCGGCGTCGAGGAGACCTGCAGATAGGTCGGATCGCCCCACCGGTCGTCGAGCTTCTGGCCCGCCGGGACGCTGAAGGACACCTGCAGATCCAGCTCTCCCGTGCCCAGCACGGTGGCGGGTCGGCTGGTCTGCTGCGCGCCCTCGTTGACCTCGAGCGCATCAGCGGGGATCGACACGGCGGTCAGCCGGTGCGCAGCCGATTCGGCCACCAGCAGGCGGGCGGGTTCGGCGTCGTCGAGCACCAGGATGTCCGAGGGCTCGGCCAGATCGCGGGCCAGGGTGCTCAGGCGCCCACTTACAGGATCGAAGCGGCGGATCGCACCATTGTAGGTATCGGCGATCGCGATCGAGCCGTCGGGCAGTTCGGCTGCGCCCAGCGGATGCTGCAGCCGGGCCTCGGCGGCGGGACCGTCCTGGAAGCCGAAGTCGAACAGGCCGGTGCCCACCAGAGTGGTCACCGCGCCGGTGGCCGGATCCAGCCGGCGCAGGGCCGAGGTCTCCGAATCTGCCACGAGCACATCGCCGGCCGCGGACAGGGACAGGCCCGAGGTCTGGGCGAACCAGGCTTCCTCGGCACCTGCGTCCTTCAGGCCCTCGTTCATGGTCCCGGAGAACTGGCGGATCAGACCGGTGGCCGGGTCGAATTCCCAGATCGTGTGATTGCCGGCCATCGCCACGAGCACCCGGCCGGTGGCGGGCACGAAGAGCACATCCCAGGGGCTGGAGAGCTTCACCCCGGTCGCGGGACCGGCGTAGCGGCCGGTGTCGCCGGGGCGGGCGGGCACATTGTCCCCGGCTCCGACCATGTACTGCTCCCCCGTGCCCGCCAGGGTGGTGACGGCCCCGGTGTCCAGGTTCACCCCGCGCAGCTCGTGATTGACGGTGTCGGCCACCACCACGTGGTAGCCCACCCGGTCCGCCAGCTCCGCGGGCAGTTCCGTGGTGCCGCCGGGTTCGCTGAAACAGGCCTCGGCGGGTCCACCGTCGGCCTTTCCGCGCTGACCCGAGCCGATCCGGGCCAGCACAGTGGTGCCGGCCGGATCGTATTCGACCAGGCTGTGGTGTCCGGAGTCCGAGACCAGCAGATTGCCCCGGTGCCCGGCAGTGGCCAGGCGGGTGATCTTGCCGGGGAAGAACAGTTCGCCCTCCGGTGCCGGCGGCGGCACATAGGGGCCGTCACCGCGGTGCAGGGTACCTGCGGATTCGTGTTCGGCCACCAGCTGGTCGATCAGTCCCGTCAGCCCGGCGGAGTGCCCTTCGCCGGACATCGAGGCGACCAGATAGCCCTCGGGATCGACCACGGCCAGGGTCGGCCAGGCGCGGGCGGTATAGGCCTGCCAGGTGATCAGGTCGGGATCGTCGAGCACGATGTGGTCGACGTGGTAGCGCTCGACCGCCTTGTCGAGCGCCTCCTCCGTGCGTTCGAACTCGAACTTGGGACTGTGCACGCCGATGATGACGAGCACATCGGAGTACTTCTCCTCCAGCGGGCGCAGTTCGTCGAGCACGTGCAGGCAGTTGATACAGCAGAAGGACCAGAAGTCCAGCAGCACGATCTTCCCGCGCAGATCCGTCAGTTTCAGGTCCTTGCCGGCAGTGCCCAGCCAGCGGCGGCCGGTCAGTTCAGGGGCGCGGACTTTGAGGGTTTCAGCCATGTGCCCATTCTTCCACGGCGGCTCCCAGACGGATCGACGGGATTTCACACTGTGACCGCTGTGACCTGCCGCGCGAGCCCGCCCGCAACGCTCAGCGCCCCGGGGAGCGCCACGTAGGATGGGAGGCATGTGGGATACGGAGATTCGGACCAACCTCGACGACATTCGAACCCGGGTGGACGCGGCAGCGGCCGCCAGCCCCTACGGCCAGTCCGTGCAGGTGCTGCTGGCGACCAAGACACAGCCGGCCGAGAAGATCCGGGTGGCCCTGGAACACGGTTTCACGCTGATCGGCGAGAACCGCGTGCAGGAACTGGTCGCCAAGTTCGATGAGCTGGCCGATATCGCACACGAGTCCCACCTGATCGGGCCCCTGCAGAAGAACAAGGTCAACCACACACTGGGCCGGGCGTCCTGTATCCAGTCGATCGACGATCCGGGCCTGGCGGAGAAGATCCAGCGCCGCCTGGACGTCCTCGATTCCACCGTCGAGTACTTCGTGCAGGTCAACACCTCACGCGAGGATTCGAAATCGGGGGTCGCCCCCGAGGCCGCCGCCGAGCTGGTGCGCGCCCTGGCCCCGCTGGACCGGATGCGCCTGCGCGGGCTTATGACGATCGGCCTGCCGGGTGAGACCGCGGACCAGATCCGCCCCAGCTACGCCGCCCTGCGCACCCTGCGCGATCAGTTGCACGCCGATGGGCTGCTCGACGATACGGCCCTGGAGCTGTCCATGGGCATGTCGGGCGACTTCGAACTGGCGATCTCCGAGGGCGCGACCATGGTCCGGGTGGGCTCGAGCGTCTTCGGCGCCCGCCCCAAGCCCACCGTCTAGGGCCGCCCCTCTACGACGCCGAGGCCGCACCAGGGTTCCGATTCCTCGGAACCCTGGTACGGCCTCGGCCTGAGTCGGTGCGGCCTGAGTGGGTGCGGCCTGAGTGGGTGCGGTCGGGCTGCTGCCGGACCGGCATCCGGCCGGTCCCGCCGGATCAGTCCTGCGGCAGGCCCTCCGCGTTCGGATCGATCTGCTTGATCAGGATCGTCGTGTCCTTGTTCCCCAGGCCCTCCTCGATGAGCTTGGACAGGTTCTCGTGCACCAGGGTGGCGGCCGGCAGGTCGATCCCGGCCTCCTGTGCGCCGGCCAGTGCCAGGCCCACGTCCTTGTGCATGAGCATCGTGGAGAAACCGGGCTCGAAGCCGTTGTTCGAGGCCGCCGTCGGGCTGACGCCTGGCACCGGGTACCAGGTGCGCAGCGGCCAGGAATCGCCCGAGGACACCTTGGCGATGTCGAAGAAGGTCTTGGGATCCAGGCCGAGGCGCTGGGCCAGCACCGCGCCCTCGACCACGCCCTGCATGCTGATGGCCAGCTGCATGTTGTTGACGATCTTCGCCGCCTGACCCGCGCCGTCGCCGCCGGCGTGGAAGACGTTGCCGGCCATCACGTCGATGATCGGTCGGGCCTCGGCGACATCCGCGTCGGTCCCGCCGAGCATGAAGGTCAGCGTCGCGGCCGCCGCACCCGTGACACCGCCGGAGACCGGTGAGTCGATGAAGCGGAAACCGTGTTCGCGCGCCGCCTGGTGCAGGTCCTTGGCCGTGGCGACGTCGATCGTCGAGGAGTCGGCCAGCAGGGTGTCCTGCGAGGCCAGGGCGAAGATGCCGTCATCGCCGAAGTAGGCCGCGCGGCAGTGTTCGCCCTTGGGCAACATGGTGAAGGCGATATCGGCGCCGGCCAGGGCATCGGCAGCCGAGACCGCAGGTGTCACGCCGTCGGCGGCCGCCGCTGCGACGGCCTCGGGCACCAGGTCGAAGCCCTTGACGGTGTGGCCGGCCGCCACCAGGTTCTTGGTCATCGGGCGGCCCATGTTCCCCAGCCCGATCCACGCGATTGTAGCCATCGATGCCTCCTTGCATCCGTATGATTCACATCCAGCTATGTCTCGTCTCCCCACTCTAGGCCGTTTGCCCTTGACTTGGTGACCTGTGTCATGTGCACGGGTGCAGAAACTTCGCACCCGGAATGTGCACGAGCGCAGAGATCCGATGAGCTGGAATCGGCGGGCGCTGGACCTGCGGCACGTCTCAGCGGGCCTGCGCGTGGCCTGCGGCGCGGGGCTTCAGCTCGACAGCAGCAGGAGGACGAGCTCGGCGATCCCGATCGCCCACAGGCAGCACGTCAGGGTGATGACGGCCCGCAGGTTCGGCCGCACCCGGCCGCCCACGATGCCCCGGGCGCCGCGCGTATAGCGGATGCGCTGGCGGGCCAGGACGAGCAGTCCCGTGATCGCCAGGCCCGCGACCAGCACCAGGATGGGCCAGCCGAAGTTCCCCGTCCACTTCAACAGGATGGCGGCCGCGACCAGGAAGGACACGGTGGTCCGCGTCCATGCGAGCGCCGTGCGCTCGGGTTGCAAGCCGAGGTCCTGATGGGGGCGGGGATCCTTCACAGCAGCACGATCACCAGGGCGATGACGCAGGCCAGCACGGCGGCCGCTGACAGCAGCGGGATGATCGCCGGCAGCGGCAGCGCGCGGGAATGGCGCATGGCCCGCTCCACGTGGATCCAGCGCACGGCGGCGCCGGCCGAGATCGCCAGGCCCACCACGATGACGAAGACGCCCAGCAGGGTGCGCATCCAGTCGGGAACCCCGTGCAGGGGCACCGCCTCCAGGGCGATGCCGCCGGCCAGAAAGGCCAGCGAGGTGCGCGTCCAGGCCAGGAACGTCCGCTCATTGGCCAGGGTGAAGCGCGGATCGGGTTCCTCGCCGTCGGGGAACACCCGGCGGGCCAGCGCGGTGCGCTCGTCGATCGGATGGCCGTCGACGAGGTGCTCGTCGGCCGCGCTGCGCTCATCGTCGTTCATAAATCCTCCCCGCCCATCGTAACCGCGGCAGGCATCCACCAAGGGTCCGTCCAGGAGTACCGGGCCCGTCCGGGAACACCCGGCCCGACCCCGCCCGGTCATGCCGCACCCGGCGCGCCGATATCATTCAATCCATGAACGCCAGCGAGAAACCGGTTGTGCACCCGCACATCGCCCCCGACGACCTGCTGACCCTGCTGACCGTCGCCAGACTGGGCAAGTACACCGCTGCGGCCCAGCGCATGGGAGTCAACCACACGACGATCTCGCGGCGCATCGCGGCACTGGAGAAGGCGATCGGGCAGCGGGTCCTGACGGCTGCGGCCGGCGGGTACGAACTGACCGGCCAGGGCCGGGAGCTCCTGCCCGCCGCCGAGGCGATCGAACAGGCCCTGCTGCGCATCACCTCGGGCACGGCCCAGACGGGCACCGGCGAGCTGGTGGGCACGGTGCGCATCGCCGCCCCCGAGGCCTTCGTCCTGCACTTCGCGATTCCCGCCCTGGCGGCCCTGCAGCGGCAGCATCCGGGACTGCAGTTGGAACTCAACACCGTCACGCGCAAGGCGCGCAGGTACCGCACGGGGATGGACATCGAGGTCGTCGTCGACAAACCGCAGGTGAGCAACTCGACACTGCACCCGTTGCGCAAGTACTCCCTGGGGCTGTTCGCCAGCCGGGACTATCTGCGCCGGGTGGGCACCCCCGAGGCTCTGCCGGACCTGGCCGGACACCGGATCGTCTACTATCCGGAGCACTCCCTGGACGTCGACGCGCTCGACGGGGCCGTCGACTCGATTCCCACGACGGCCGGTTTCGTCTCCTCGAACTCCGTCGAGGCGCAGGTCCGTGCGACCATCGCGGGGATGGGCGTGGGCCTGTTGCCGGTGTTCATGGCCGGCGAGCACCCCGGGGACTCCGAACTGGTGCGCGTCGTCCCCGACTTCACCCGTCGGATCAGCTACTGGGCCTCGATCCGGCCCGAGGCCCTGCGCTCGCCCCTGGTCACCGCGGTCCTCGGCGCGCTCAAACAGCAGCGCTGAGGCCCTCGGACGGTCTCGGTCCTGTGCGGCCGGCACATCGCATGCGCAAACCTGCAACACATACGCGTATATGCGTATGTGTTGCAGGTTTGCGCATGCGAAGCGATCCAGGGCCCGGCGCGGACGCTCAGGCGCGCGCGGCGACCCGCTCGGCGTCCAGCCGGTCGACGTCGGCCAGGTCGATGCCTCGGGTCTCGCGGGTGAAGACGAGGGCGAAGAAGCCGATCACCGCGGCGATGAGCGCGTAGATCGCCACCGGGGTCGCATTGCCGTAGGCGTCCAACAGCGCGGTGGCGATGATCGGGGCCAGGGAGCCCGCCACGATCGAGGTCACCTGGTAGCCGGCGGACACACCGGAGTAGCGCATCCGGGTGGGGAACATCTCGGCCATGATGGCGGGCTGGCCGGCGTACATGAGGGCGTGGAAGACCAGCCCGGACATGATCGCGATGAAGATGTTGAGCGCCGATCCGGTGTCGAACAGCGGGAAGGCGAAGAATCCCCAGGTGGCGGCGAGCACGATGCCGATCGCATATGGGGCCTTGCGGCCGATGATGTCGCCCAGTCTGCCGACGAAGGGCACCAGGATCGCCTCGACGACATTGGCCAGCAGCAACAGGGCCAGGATCTCCGAATTGGGGATCCCCACCTTGACCGTCAGATAGGTGATCGACCAGGTGACCACCAGGTAATAGTGGATGTTCTCGATCAGGCGCAGGCCCATGGCGCAGAACACGCCACGCGGGTAGCGCTTGAAGACCTCGGCGACCCCGTAGCGCACGCCGTCCTCGACGACCTCGGACTGGGTCTCCTTGAAGATCGGCGCGTCGGAGACTTTGGAGCGGATGTAGTAGCCGATGACGACGATGACGACCGAGGCCCAGAAGCCCACGCGCCAGCCCCACAGCAGGAACTGCTCATCGGGCAGCACAGCCGTCATCAGGAACAGGATCGCGGTGGCCAGCAGATTGCCGATCGGCACGCCCGACTGCGGCCAGGAGGCCCAGAAGCCGCGGGATTCCCTGGGTGAGTGCTCGGCGACCAGCAGGACCGCTCCGCCCCACTCGCCGCCCACGGCGAAGCCCTGGATGAAGCGCAGCAGCACCAGCAGGACCGGGGCCATGAAGCCGATCAGGGAGTAGGTGGGCAGGCAGCCCATCAGGAAGGTGGAGACGCCCACTAGGACGATGGAGACCTGCAGCAGTTTCTTCCTGCCGTGTTTATCGCCGAAGTGTCCGAAGATCAGCCCGCCCAGGGGCCGGGCCAGGAAGCCCACCGCGTAGGTGATGAAGGCCGCCAGGATCGGCGTCAACGGGTTGTCCGATGGCGGGAACAGGATCTTGTTGAACACCAGGGTGGCGGCGGATCCGTAGAGGAAGAATTCGTACCATTCGACGACCGTGCCCGCCAGGGACGCCGCGACGACCTTCTGCAGGGTCGACCGGCTGGCGGGTTCCGCCTGGCCCTGCGGCGGGGTGGGGACGGGTTCGTTCGGGGTTGTCGAGCTCATCGATGCTCCTTTGCATGAGGTGAGGACAACACAGGATCGTACTCCGCTGAGGTGTGATCCACAGCGCTTTCACATCGTGCATTTAGCAACACCCGTTGTGCAGCGGGGCCGGCAGAGCCCGGACAGGCGCCATCGCAAGCGCAGATTCACATCGCGGGAGGGTATATCCGCACACGATGTGAATCTGCGCTTGCGATGCTAAAAGGTCAGCCCCCGCAGGTCCCTCAGCGCCCGCGCTTGTTCAGGTTCGCCAGCATCTCGTTGTAGGCGCGCAACTCGGCGTCCCCGGAACGGGCCTCTGCGCGGTCCTGGCGCTTGGCCTCGCGTTCGGAGGACTGGGTCCACACGTAGACCACCCCGATGGCCAACAGCAGGGTCGGGAACTCGCCGATCCCCCAGGCGATGGATCCGCCCAGCTGCTGATCGGTCAGCGCGGTGAACCAGCCGTGGCCCATATTGCCGAACCACCTTGCCTCGATCAGGGAGGTCCCGGAGACCAGCGAGATGCCGAAGAAGGCGTGGAAGGTCATGGTGATGAGCAGCTCGAGCAACCGCACCGGGTAGCCGAAGCGGTTGACCCCGGGGTCGATGCCCACCAGGGACTGGGCGAACAGGTAGCCGGCCATGAGGAAGTGGATGAGCATGATCTCGTGCCCCAGGTGGTAGTTCAGCGAATACCACATGATGCCCGAATAGTAGAAGACGATGAGGGAGCCGGCGAAGTTCACCGCCGCCACGATCGGGTGGGCCCAGAACCGCATGTACGGGGTGTGTACGGCGTAGAGCACCCATTCGCGCACTCCGCGGGACCCGTCCGTGCGCGGTGCGATGGCGCGCATCAGCAGCGTCACGGGCGCCCCCATCACCATGGGCAGGGGCACGACCATAACGATGAGCATGTGCTGGATCATGTGCCCGGAGAACAGCACCTTGCCGTAGACCACGGGCCCGCCGCAGGTCACGTAGACCAGCAGCACCATGCCGATCAGCCACATCACCAGGCGCAGCACCGGCCAGTCGTCCCCGCGGCGCTTGAGCCTGACAAAGCCCCAGATATAGGCGACCGAGGCCCCAAGCGCCACGACGATCCACAGCGGGTCGGGTGACCACTGGGTGAAGTAGTGGGCGACCGTCGGGTAGGGCGGCAGCGGTTCGCCGGTGAGGATCTCGGCGGGGGTGGGGGTGTTCGCGGCCGCCTGGCTGACCGGAGGCTGCGAGCGCGAGAGCACGATGCCCAGGGCCATGACCGCACCGAACACCAGGGTCTCCACTCCCAGCAGCCGCCAGAATTCGCGGCGGGCATTGGCCTGGGCGGCCAGCCGGTCGATGACGAAGCGGCGGTGCAGATAGCCGATCGCGCCCAAGCCGATGGTCAGCAGGGTCTTGACCAGAATGACCTGCCCGTAGGGGGTGGCGAACCAGTCGTGCAGGGTGTGCACGCGCAGGGCGGCATTGAAGAAGCCGGAGAAGACGATGAGCGCGAAGGCCATGAGCGCGACCGAGGAATACCGGCGCACCAGCTCGGCCAGGTCCTTGCGCCCGGTCAGTTTGGGCGCCAGCAGGGCCAGGGCGATCAGCCCGCCGAGCCAGGCCATGATCGACACCAGGTGCAGGCCCAGGCTGTTGACGGCCTGGGTGTGCCCGGCGGCCTCGGAGGAGTGCCCCATGAGTGCCTGCGGGATGAGGATCACGACCGCCAGCAGCAGGGTCAGCCCGATCCCCAGGTAGCTGCGCAGCCCGAACACCAGGGTGGACACGAGCGCAGCCAGGCAGACGATGAGCAGCCACAACTGTCCCGATGCCACCTGGGTGACGTACTGGCCCAGCTGGGCGGAGAAGTTCCCTGCATAGGCCTGGGACCCGGCGGTGTCGACATAGGTCAGCAGCAGGACCGCGACGGCGGAGACCGTCCAGACCACCGAGGTGATCTGGGCGAGGTTCAACGCCGCCTGCCAGCCCGCATCCAGCGGCGGCTCCGAGCGGTCGACGCTCTGCCGGCCGGCCGCCTGGGACTTCTGCTGGGACTTCTGCCCGCCCTTCCCGCGGGCCTTCTTATGGCCGCGGACGCGGGGAGCACGCGGGATGACGAAGACGGCCAGGCCCAGTGCGCCGATCGTGATGGCCGTCGAGGTCTGGAAGACGAATTGCGCCACCGGCAGTCCCAGCCGGCCCAGCGGGCCCGAGTCGCCCAGGACCGTGGGCGCGGCCGCGCCCGTGAAGCTCAGGGCCAGCCAGCCGATCAGGATGCCGAGGATGACGAACAGCGGGATCGCGAGGCGGCGCAACACCAGGGCTGCGCGCAGATCCGGCTGTTCCTCAGTGTGCGCACGCATGGGCCCCATTCTACTTCTACGCCGCGTAGCGGAACCGCAACTCAGGAGTACAGGTCGCTGCGGCGGTCGGCCAGATACGTCGCCACCTGGCGTGAGGCCTGCAGCTGCGCGCGGCGCAGGGCCGCGGTGACCAGTTCGTATCCTTCGCTGGCCGAGGCCGCACCACCCTGGGCCAGGACCTCGGCCGTGGGCCCGGCCAGGGTGGACAGGCCGTGATAGGAGAAAACCTCGTCGGCGCCCGTGTAGCTGGCATAGCCCACATAGACCTGGTTCTCATATGCCCGGGCGGGCACCAGGGTCCCGGCCACGGCCTCGAGGCCGGTCATATTCGCCGTGGGGACGAGCAGCAGGTCGATGCCGGCCAGGGCCTGGGCGCGCACGAACTCGGGGAACTCCACGTCGTAGCAGATCCCCAGCCCCAGCTTCCAGCCATGCCAGCCGACCAGTTCCGGCAGGCGTTCTCCCGGAGCGAACTGGCTCCGGTCGACCTCTCCGTACAGGTGGGTTTTGCGGTAGGTGGCCAGGAGTTCGCCTGACTCGGAGACCAGGTTGACGCTGTTGTAGACGGGTGCACCGTCCGCCGGGTCCTGATCCGCGGGGCCGCCATCGGCGGGCATCTCCCCCAGTTCCGGATAGCCGTAGGCGATGGCGCAGCAGTGGACGCGCGCCAGCCGGGCGACCGAGGCGAACCGGGGACCGGTCGCAGGCTCGGCCAGCCTGCGCACATCCGCCGGGCCAATCGCATAACCGGTGAGGAACATCTCCGGGAACACGAGGATCCGGGGCGCGCCGGCACCAGCCGCACCCGTCGTGCCTGCCGCACCCATCGAGCCTGCCGCGGCATCGGCACCGTCCTCGGCAGCGCCGGCGGCAGAGGCCTCGGCAACAGCGTGCTCCATGAGTGCCAGGGCGCGCGCGGGATCACGCAGGATCGGCTCCGTCTGCACCAGCGTGACGTGCAGCCGCTCGGCCGGCTGCCCGCCCACGTCCACGGACTCTGCCTCGGCCGCGGCACCCATCAGTCCTCCAACCGGATCGGGCCGAGCTCATCGTAGACATCGCCAGGCCCCGGATTCTCCGGATGGGTGTGCCCGCCGAAGTGGGTCATAATGCCCCAGACGGCATTGAGCGCGGTCTGCACGGCGCCCTCGGCCCAGGCCGGGGTGAAGGCCACATCGTCGCCGGCTAAGAACATGCCGCGGAACTCGTCGGGTGTGGCGTCCTGTTTGAAGTGGGAGAACATCCGCTCGTTGTAGCGGTAGTGCCCGGGCAGTGCGCCCTTGAAGGCGCCCAGGAAGTAGGGGTCGGACTCCCAGGAGACGGTCACCGGTTCGCCCACGATGTGCGCGCGGATGTCCAGGTCGGGGTAGATCCTCCCCAGGGCGTCGAGCGCCAGGTCGACGCGCTCGGCGGTGGTGTGCGGCAGCATCTTCAGCGCATCGGACATCCACGAATAGCTCAGGCAGATCAGCCCCGGATTCTCCGGCCCGTCGTCGAACAGGTAGGTGCCGCGGGTCAGCCGGTCGGTCAGCGTCATCGACAGCGGATGCCGGCCGGTGACCGGGTCCTTATCCAGCCAGAACGGCCGGTCGACTGCCACGAAGGTCTTCGATGACTGCATATAGCGCGTGCGGTCCAGCGCCATCCACATGTCCTGGCTGAACAGCGACTCATCGCAGTCGATCTGCGTGGTCAGCAGCCACGACTGGCAGGTCGCCAGCACCGCGGGGAAGGCCCGGGTGACCGTCTGCTGAGGGCCGGAGGTGTCCTGTCCGCCGGAGGTGCCGGGTGCGCCAGTAGCGTCCTGTGCGCCCGCCCCGGCCGAGGCCTCGGCCGGCCGTTCGATATAGCGCACCTCGATCGTGCCGTCGGGCAGGCGGGTCAGCCCCTTGACCGCGCCGTGCGGGGCGCCCTCGTGTAAGGAGGCGAGGCTGGTGGACTCCGGCCAGTAGGCGCTGCCCGCGCCGGCGGGGCGCTCCCACAGGCCCACCGGCACCTGGTCGGCCCCGCCGACGATGAGTTCCTGATCGCTGTCGCAGTTCGTCACGACCACCCGCAGGATCTCCAGCATCGTGTTCGCGAAGTCGGAGTCCCAGCCGCCGGTGCCGAAGCCCACCTGGCCGAACACCTCGCGGTGGCGGAAGCTGAGCGTGGAGAAGGCCCGGGACGAGGCGACGAACTCGTAGAAGCTGCGGTCGTCCCAGGCGCGCACGATCTCATTCCACGCGGCCTTGAGCCGCGCGGTGTCGCGCTCGCGAATCGCGTCCTGCAGGCCGGTGAAGCCCAGCTCCTCCTCCAGGGCCGCATCCCAGGCCGCCGCGACTTCGTGGAAGAACTCGGGCAGATCCTCGAGGGTTTCCGCGTACCAGGTCTGTCCGGCCAGGTCGACCACGGTGGAGCCGGCGGCCGGGGTCAGCGGGTTGGGGAAGGCCCGGGTCTCAAGCCCCAGGGCGCGGATGTAGTGGAACAGGGTCGTCGAGGAGATCGGGAAGCGCATCCCACCCAGTTCCGCGGCGGGGACCCGGCCGAGTCCGGCGCCGGGGTCGATGTGTTCGGTGCGCAGCCTCCCGCCCAGGCGGGAGGCCTCGAAGATCACCGGCTTGAGCCCCAGGCGCATGAGTTCAAAGGCTGCGACCATGCCGGAGACTCCCCCGCCGATCACCGCGACCTCCGTGCCGAGGGCCTGCTCGGGGATGGTTCCGAGGCCCGCGGGGTGGTTCAGCCAATCGTCATAGGCGAAGGGGAAGTCGGGGCCGAAGATCGTCACCGGCGGTTTCCCGGTATCGGCCGTCACGGGTGCGGCCGGCAGGGTGTCCGGGACGACGGTTTCCGGAGCGAGCGACTCCGGCGCTGTCCGTACCGACAGGTCGGCAACGGATGCAGCAGTGTGATCTGAAGCAAGCGTCATACGGGCATGCTACCGGAATCATTCCTGCGAATATGAATTGCGCAGGAATTTTTCCTGTCATGCCATGAATGGGTGGCCCATAACCACCTTGGGCTCTCAGATGACCGGGGGAATCGCGCGGCCCTCATAGTAGGTCTGCAGGACCACGGTGGTGCGCGTATTGACCTGGGCCACCTGCCTGATCTGGTTGACCAGGGTCTCCAGGTCCCGCGGGGTGGCAACCCGCACCTGCAACAGGTAGGCGGCGTCGCCGGCGATCGAATGACAGGCCTCGATGCTCTCGATGTGTTCGAGCTTCTCCGGGGCGTCGTCGGGCTGGGCGGGGTCCAGCGGTGTGATCTCGACGAACGCGGCCAGCGGCCGGCCGATCGCCTCGGCGTCCAGGGTCGCGTGGTAGCCCGCGATCACGCCCGTCGACTCCAGCCGGCGCAGGCGCGACTGAACGGCGGACACGGACAGGCCGACGGCCTCGGAGATATGCCCCAGAGTCGCGCGCGCATTTGCGCTGACCTCCCGGACGATCGCGGCGTCGACGGGGTCGTTCACGCGCGGGGGCGTGCCGCGCCTTTCGGGACTGTGCCTCTCAGGACTGCTCACCCTGCGATCGTATCAGCGGGGCATCCTGGCGCCCGGCCGGGAATTTCCCATGACGCACCATTGACCTATACTGGAGGCGAATCCTCCTCCGAGCCGAACCGACTCGACCCGAGCCATACCGACCCCACCCCGAAGAGGCCCCATGGACGACGCAGGCAATCCCCTCGTACCCACCGCCGGCGATTTCGGCTGTATGCGCTCTCCCTGGCATCCGTGGCCCTGCTGGTCTGGGCTCTGGTCTCCCTGGCCCGTTTCAAGGACATCACCGCATTGCGACGGCTCGCCTGGTGTCTTGTCATCCTCTTCGTGCCCTACGTGGGCTGCATCGCCTGGCTGGTGCTGAGCCGGCGGTCTACCGACCCAGGTCGGCGACCGCCGCAACGGACTCGATGACGGCGCGCGCCGCATAGTCCAGCACCGCCGCAGGGGTGTGCGGGGAGAACGACAGGCGCAGCGCGCCCAGGGCCTCCACCGGATCCCAGCCCAGCGCGGTGAGCACGGCCGACGGTTCCGTCGACCCGGCCGCACAGGCCGAACCGGACGAGGCCAGCACCCCGTGGCGCCCCAACTCCAGCAGCACGGCCTCGGCGTGCAGGCCGGGGAAGACGAAGGACACCGTGCCGGGCACCCGGCTCTCCGGGTCGCCGGACAGCCGGGCCGCGACGCCGAGGTCCCCCAGACCTGTGAGCACCGCCTGGACCAGCCGCCGGCCCGGTTCCCGGCCACACGGCAGCTCCTCCCCCGCCTGGTAGGCCAGAGCCTCCTGCTGGGCCAGATGCAGGGCGAGCGCGGTGGACACGCAGCCGGGCACGTTGACGGTGCCCGAGCGGATCCCGTCCTCCTGCCCGCCGCCGTCCATGAACGGTTCGAGTACGACACCGCGGCCCAGGGCCAACAGCCCGGCTCCCTTGATCCCGCCCAGTTTGTGTCCGGAAACGCTCAGGGTGTCCGCGACCCGCGCCAAGGGGCGCAGGTCCAGCCAGGAGCCGGCCTGGACCGCGTCGACGTGCAGCCGGGCGCCCGCGCCATGGACCAGCTCGGCGATCTCCTGGATCGGTTGGATGGTGCCGACCTCGTTGTTCACGGCCATCACCGCGACCAGACAGGTGTCCGGGCGCAGCAGTGCTGCGACCTCGGCTGGATCGACGATGCCGTTCATCCCCACCGGAACGGTTTCGACCTCGGCCCCGTGCCAGCGCTGCAGCTGTTGTGCGGTCTGCAGTACCGATGGGTGTTCGATCGCGGAGACCAGCACGTGCCCGCCGCGGCGCCGGGCCAGCAGGGTGCCGTGCAGGGCCAGGGAGTTCGATTCTGTCCCGCCCGAGGTGAACACGATCCGCCCCGGTCGGGTCCCCAGGGTCCCGGCGGCCAGGGAGCGGGCCCAGTCGAGGGCGCGGGCTGCCTGTTCGCCGGCCTCGTGGTGGCTGGCGGGATTGCCGAACTGCTCGCTGAGCAGCGGCCAGATCGCCGACAGCACCTCGGGACGCACTGCCTGGGTGGCGGCGCAGTCCAGGTTCACCGGCCCGGTCGGTGTGGTGGGCTCGGCGGGCTGTGTCGACTGCCGCGCTGCGGTGGTCTCCGGTTCGGTGGTTTCCGGTTCGCTGTTCATGAGGCCGCCAGGTCGTACGGGGAACGCGCTGGGTCGAACGCCGGTCCCGGATCGACCCGGGCAGCGCCGGCTGACGGAACGCACAGCCCCAGGGCGCCGGGCCGGCGGCTGACCGCCACACTCGTGTGCCCCGGCTTGGCGGGCCCCACCGCATCGGTGCGCAGATGGGTGCCGAGGGAATCGGTGCGCGCCTGGGCTCCTGCGGCGATCACCGAGGCCATGAGCGCCGCCGGATGTCCCGGGTGCTGCGCCAAGAGCCCCGATAGTTCGCGTCCGGCCGCGGCCAGGCCCCGTGCTTCACGTGAAACGCCGAGGTGCTCATCGGCGCTGAGTCGCACTCGCTCGGTCACAGCGGCAGGGGTAGGAGCCTGCGCTGTCGAGACCGGTCCGCCGGCCTCGGGCTGCCCGCCGGATAGTCCTCCCGACAGCCGGCCGGCCGGCTCGACCGGCAGTTCATAGCCCAACCGGATCCGCCCGGGCTCCCCCGCCCGGCCCGCCGCCACGCAGGCGGCGGCCGCCAGCCCCGTGTGCACGGCCTCGAGCAGGGAATTCGAGGCCAGCCGGTTCGCCCCGTGCAAGCCCGTCCGACTCGCCTCACCGGCCACCAGCAGGCCCGGCACACTGGAGCGGGTGTGCCCGTCGACGGCGATCCCGCCCATCCAGTAGTGCTCGGCCGGCATCACGCGCACGGGCGCGGCCTCCAGGTCCAGGCCGGCGCGCGCCAGTTGTGCGGTGATCGTCGGGAAGCGCCGGGCCAGGAAGTCCGTGCCGTGGGACGCAACGATCGGCGAGGCGTCCAACCAGGCGCCGCCGGTGTCCCGGATGGCCGCGGCCACCCCACGGGCCACGATGTCGCGTCCGGCCAGTTCCGCGCGGGGATCCAGGGCCGGCATGAAGCGCGCACCCGTGGCATCGCGCAGCACCGCGCCCTCCCCGCGCAGCACCTCGGAGATCATGAAGTCCGCATCGGGGGCGAAGGTCGGGTGGAACTGCACCATTTCGACATCGGCGAAGAGCGCGCCGGCGTCCCAGGCCAGTGCCAGGGCCGTCGGGTCATTGGCCCAGCGGCTGGTCCGCTTGCCGTAGATCCCGTTGATCCCGCCGGTGGCCAGCAGGACGGCCCCGGCTCGGATCGTGCGGGCCGAGGCCGCACCGCAGTCCGCGCCCCCGGCCACACTCTGTGGCTCACCGCCGACCGCGACCCTGGCGCCCACCACGGCGCCGGAGTCCTCGAGCAGGCCGGTCACCCGGGCGTCCGCCGCCATGTGCAGGCGGCCCCGGCCGGCTCCGGTGGCCTCGTGCGTGGTCCGTGCCACCACCTGCCCGGCGCGCGCCCGCAGTGCCGCGACGATCCCCGCGCCCGAGGCGTCTCCCCCGCAGTGCAGGATACGATCGGCCCGGTGCGCGGCCTCGCGGGTCAGGGCGTAACCGCCGTCGGTACGGCGGTCCCAGGCGGTACCCCAGGATTCCAAGGTCGCGACGTGGGCGGCGGCCGCCGCGCAGATCCGCGCGACCACGGCGGGATCGCCGTGTCCGGCGCCGGCGTCCAGGGTGTCCGCGGCGTGCCCGGCCACAGAATCCCCCGCCGCGATCCCCTGTGCGGTGACCGCGGAGAACCCGCCCTGGGCCTGCACAGAGGCGCTCGAAGCGAAATCGTGCGCGTCCAGCAGGAGCACACTCAACCCCAGCCCGACCCCCGCGAGAGCGGCGGATAGGCCGGCGGCTCCCCCGCCGGCGATCAGCAGGTCCACCGAGGCGGGCAGCTCGGCCGAGTAGGGCTGCGCGCTCATTTCGGCTTCGCCGCCAGCATCCGGTCCAGCGCCACCTTGGCGTTGCCCGCGACCTCGGCGGGGACCTCGATCCGGTTGACGACCTCGCCTGCGACCAGGGATTCGAGCACCCAGGCCAGGTACCCGGGGTGGATGCGGTACATGGTGGAGCAGGGGCAGACCACGGGGTCCAGGCAGAAGATCGTCTTGTCCGGGTGCTGCGCGGCCAGCCGGTTGACCAGGTTGATCTCCGTGCCGATGGCGATCACCGCGCCGGGCTCGGCATTTTCCACCACCCGGCGGATCACGTCGGTCGAGCCCGATACATCGGCGGCCTGGACGACCGGCAGTGGGCATTCGGGATGGACGACGACCTGGACATCGGGGAACTGGGCGCGGGCCTGGGCGATCTGCTCGGTGGTGAAACGGCGGTGCACGGAGCAGAAGCCGTTCCACAGGATCACCTGGGCCTCGTGCAGCTGCTCCTCGGTGTTCCCGCCCAGGACCTGGCGGGGCTTCCACAGCGGCATCCGGTCCAGGCCGATGCCCATCGCCGATGCGGTGTTGCGGCCCAGGTGCTGATCGGGGAAGAACAGCACGCGCTGGCCCTCGGCGAAGGCGCGCTCCAGCACGGTCGCGGCATTGCTCGAGGTGCACACATAGCCGCCGTTGCGCCCCACGAAGCCCTTGAGCGCGGCCGAGCAGTTCATATAGGTCACGGGGATGACGGGAACGCGGCCCGCGGCGTCCGGTTCGGTGCCGTAGAGCTCCGTCAGCTGATCCCAGCAGGCCTCGACGTCGTCCTCATTGGCCATATCGGCCATGGAGCAGCCGGCGGCCAGGTTCGGCAGGATCACCGCCTGGTCGTCACCGGAGAGGATGTCGGCGGTTTCGGCCATGAAGTGCACCCCGCAGAACACGATCGCCTCGGCCTCCGGGTGTTCCAGGGCGGCATTGGCCAGCTGGAAGGAATCGCCCACGTAGTCGGCGTGGTCGACGATCTCGTCGCGCTGGTAGAAGTGGCCCAACACCACCGCCCGATCGCCCAACGTCGCCTTGGCCGCGCGGATCCGGGCGTGTAGGTCCGCCTCCGAGGCCTGCCGGTACTCGGCCGGGATCTCGCCCTGGCGCGGGGCGGCGCCGGGGATGTGGTCGCCGGCCGAGGCGCCCGGACCGTAGCCGGGTGCGCGGTCGATGTCCCATGGGGCGTTGCGCAGTTTGGAGTCGCAGGAGGATTGGCCGGGGCGGCCGAGGGTGAGGGTAATACTGGTCATTGGATTTCCCCTTCCGGGTCCGGGACCGGATCATGATCCGGGCTGGTCTTCGCGCGATACAGGCGCGGCGGGCGGTTGCGCACGCCCGTGAGCACCTGACCGGTGTCCTCGACGACACCGCGCGAAAGAATGGTGCGGCGGAAATTGGCCGGGTCGAGGCGTTCCCCGCCGATGGCCTCGTAGACCTGGCGCAGCTGGGCCAGGGTGAAGGTGTCGGGCAGCATCCGGTCGGCGACGTCGGCATAGGACACCTTGGAGCGCAACCGGGCCAGGGCGTATTCGACGATCCGCTGATGGTCGAAGGCCAGCGCGCCGATCACCGCGGGATCGTCGGCGGGGAACCAGGCGACATTGGGGTCCTCTACCAGATCGGGGTCGGTCTCCGCGAAGCGCACCAGGGCCCAGTAGACGACGGAGACGGTCCGCAGGCCGATTCCCCGATCGGTCCCGCCGAAGGTGTAGAGCTGTTCGAGCAGGGTGGGTGCCAGACCGGTGGTGGCGCGCAGGGTGTGGGCCGCAGCCGTGCGCAGGCTGGTGTCCCCGCGCAGCGGACCGCCCGGCAGCGCCCACTGACCACGGTAGGGTTCGCGGGTCCGCCTGACCAGGGGCAGCCAGATCCGCTGCCCGCCGCCGTCAGCTGCCGCATCGTCCGGGCGCAGCGCGAACACGACCGTGGACACGGCCAGGGGCGGAGCCACCGCCTGTCGTTCGCTGACGTTGAGGAACTGCGTGCGATTCATCTGCGTGTTCGTCACTCCCGGATGAGATCCCGGTGCGGTGCGCCCATCGTGTCGGCGCCCATCCCGGGATCCTTGTTAATGTCTGCTTGACTATAACTAATGATACACGAAGGCCCGTGCCACGACGTTGCATCGGGGCATCCTGGTTGGGGCGGCGTGGTGACCCGCCGCATCGCATGCGCAAACCTGCAACACATGCGTGTATATGCGCATGTGTTGCAGGTAAGCGCATGCGATGTGGGCCCGACGCCGAGGCGCCCGCGGGACCGTGCCCGGCCTCGGCCCCGGCGACGACGGGCCCCAGGACCGCAGGGCTCCGGAAACAGCAGGGGCAACCCCGCCGGAAAACGCCCCGGAAACGACTCAGGGCCCCGGTCTCCCTCGTGGGGAGGCCGGGGCCCTGAGCCCTAGCGATCGGATCGGTGTGATCCGCTCAGATCACTTGTTGGGGGTGCCAGCGGCTGCCTTGAGCTTGGAACCTGCCGACAGCTTCACGGAGTAGCCGGCGGCGATCTGGATTTCCTCACCGGTCTGCGGGTTGCGGCCCTTGCGAGCGGCACGCTCGGTGCGCTCGACGGACAGCCAGCCCGGGATCGTGAGCTTCTCGCCGGCGGCGACGACCTTCGAGAAGGAGTCGAAGACGCCATCGAGAACGTCGGAGACCTGCTTCTGGGTCAGACCGGTGTTCTCGGCAACTTCGGCAACGAGTTCGCTGCGGTTCTTAGCCATAGGTTGTCCTCCTTTAGGACATAGGGTCCTGGACTGCTAGCACAGCCCTGATATGCGTCTTAGAGACTACCAGCTCGACTTGGTGATGCCTGGGAGTTCGCCATTGTGCGCCATTTCGCGGAAGCGAACGCGCGACAGACCGAACTTGCGCAGGTAGCCGCGGGGGCGGCCATCGACCTGGTCGCGGTTGCGCAGGCGAACCGGCGAAGCATTGCGGGGCAGCTTCTGCAGGGCCAGACGAGCCTCTTCGCGCTGCTCGTCGGTGCTCTCCGGTGCGATGAGCTGCTTCTTCAGCTCCAGGCGCTTTTCGGCGTAGCGCTCGACGATGACGCGACGCTGCTTATCACGTGCGATCTTGGACTTCTTTGCCATATGTGCTCAGCGCTCCTCTCGGAAATCGACGTGCTTGCGGATCTTCGGATCGTACTTCTTCAGCACGATGCGATCCGGGTTGTTGCGGCGGTTCTTGCGGGTCACGTAGGTGTACCCGGTGCCGGCGGTCGACTTCAGCTTGATGATCGGGCGTACTTCCTGGGACTTCGCCATCAGAACTTCACACCCTTCGCGATGAGGTCGGTGACGACAGCGTCGATTCCGCGCTGATCGATGATCTTGATGCCCTTGGTGGACACGTTCAGGGTGATCGAACGACGCAGCGAGGGCACGAAGTAGCGCTTACGCTGGATGTTCGGGTTGAACCGACGCTTGTTGCGACGGTGCGAGTGGGACACACTGTGTCCGAAACCGGGAACCTGCCCGGTTACCTGGCATACCGATGCCATTTCTCTCCTCCAGTTCACTTCTGCCGGTGTATCGCGGAAACGCAGGGCGCCGCCACGACTCACCGGAGACATCTACACATGTTCTTCACCGGGCGATTCCACACGGAGGACCGGTCTTATGTCCCGACGGACAGCCAGAGCATCTCCTCATACCGCAGGCCTTCGCAGCAGGGCCTGAACCCCGCTGCATCCGACCGCAGCACTGGAACACTACGGTGTTGTATTCGTACCCGGTGATGGGTTGTGTTCGCGCGCACCGCACCAGACGGCACACGCGAGATGTCTCACCAGCGCGGAAGCCGAAGGCCGGTGAGAGACGGCCAAGCTGTGTGCTGCGCGGGGTGAGCACATACGCCTTACGGCGCACTAACTCCCCTAGTCTAGGCGATTCACCGGCCCTACGCCAAGCGGCGGCCGCAACCCGGGATTGTGATCTCGAGTACTTCCGGCATCGGGGTCCCTTGCCCGAGTAGGGCCCGCATGAGATTCTGAAGGGGTGAGCAGCGAACATCCCCGGCCCGATTCCGGCGGATCCCAGCAGGATCCCGCCGACCCCAGACGACCCGTGAGGATCCGCAGGGCAACCCCCGCCGCAGACCAGTACTCCACCCAGAGCCCGAACGCCACGGGAAATCCCCCCGGTACCCCGCCCCAGCCCAACACCCACCCCACCCCGGGCGCGCAGCCGCAGCCGGGCGCACAGCCCCAGCCGGGTTCTCAACCCCAGCAGGCGGCGCCGGCCTGGGGCCAGGGCCCGCAGGGCGGTCTGCCGAACTGGCAGGACGCGGCCCGGCCCGATGTATACGCCGGCCCAGGCTCGCCTTTCACCGCGCCAGGGCGGGAACAGGGCCCCTGGTCCCAGGGGGATCCACAGCTTTCATCCCAGCCGAACCCCCAGGCGGGCCCGCAACCGAATCCCCCGGCCAAACCCAAACGCAGGGGGCTGTTGATCGGCCTGATCGCCGGGGCCTCGGTCCTGGTGCTAGCAGCGGCCGGCGGCCTGGCCTATGTCCTCCTGGGCAGGGACGACCCGAGCACCGTCACAGCCGCCCCGCCCAGCCCGCAGGCCAGCGCCGCACCCGGCGATGACACCCCGGGAGGGGCCTCGAACCCGGCGGATGAACCGGCACCGGCCGATAACCCCTCGAACGGCGCTCCGGCAGGAGGAGCCGGGGACGACGGCCAGGATGCGAATGCCGACGGCGGAGCCACCGACGCCTTCTCCCAACTGGAGCGTTCGGCCAAGGAGGGCACAGCGCAGGCCAAGGACCGGCTCGAGGGCAAATGGGTCGCGCAGATCTCCAGTAAGAAGAACAAGCTCTACGCCGACGGCAAGACCTGGGAATACGCGGACATCCTGGACGAGTACCAGGAGCTCCAACGCACCTACGGCAATGTGCTGATGATGGACTCCGACGACTTCAGCACCTTCAAGCTCAAGGGCTACTACGTGGTC
This sequence comes from Brevibacterium sp. 50QC2O2, assembly GCF_024580675.1. Classification (NCBI taxonomy): domain Bacteria; kingdom Bacillati; phylum Actinomycetota; class Actinomycetes; order Micrococcales; family Brevibacteriaceae; genus Brevibacterium; species Brevibacterium sp. 50QC2O2. The sequence goes on along the minus strand of NZ_JANIJZ010000008.1, from coordinate 91,851 downwards.
GTCATCAACGAGCCCTACGATTCGGCCTCCGGCGCACTGGACAAGTGCGATGCGCTGGGGCTGGACAAGGACCACTGCTTCGCCAAGCTCATCTCCACCACCCATGGGGAAAAGGGCGCCACGAAGATGAACGGCTGAGCCCGGAAACCGACCCCGCAAAGCAGCGCAAGCGCAGAATCACAACGCACGCGGGTATATCCGCATGCGTTGTGAATCTGCGCTTGCGATGCCGGAGTTCTACCAGCCCGGGGGTCGGCCCGAACCGGGATAACCCTGGCCGCCGGCGCTCCCCGGCACATTGGGCCCCGAACCCACCTGGGGCGGCGGGCTGGGCCATTGCCCACCCGGCGCCGCGACCGGGCCTCCCAGGAATCCGCCGCCGGGCTGCGAACCGGGATAGCCGCCGGGGAACCCACCGGGCTGCCCGCCTGAGCCACCACCCGGGTAGCCACCGGGCTGGGAGCCCGCGCCGGGGAACCCACCGGGCTGCGACCCTGTGCCCGGATAACCAGAGCCCGGATAGGCGCTCCCGGCGGAACCGGGATAGGCCGTGCCGGCGCTCCCGAGGTTCGCTCCGGCTCCGGCATCCGCGCCGGACCCGCCACGACCACCGCGTCCGGCGCCACGGGCCGAATTCCCGCCCCTGGCGCCGGTGGCCCCGGCTGCCGAGCCCAGGAGGAAGACGACGACGAAGGCCCACACATAGGCCAGGGCGCCGAGGATCAGCACAACCCACCAGCCCGCGCCCAGGCTCATCCCCTGCAGATGGGCGGTGAGCTGTTCGGTGTCGGGCAGCTGAATGCCCGAGCCCCCGGCGGCTGTGCCGGACCCCGCACCGCCCCCGGTGGAGGAGCCTCCGGCCGCGGCCTGATCCGCTACCTGGTCGATTGCGCCCTGTGCGTTCTCCAGCACCGAGCGCAGCAGTTCACTCGCGCGCTCCACATTGCCCTTGATCACCGAAACGGCGACCAGCAGGACCAGCACCGGCCCCAGCAGCAGGCCGGAGGCCCACAGGGTGAGGACATTGCCCCAGCGCGCGGACCCCGACAGGGTCACCACCAGCCCCACCAGGGCGCAGAACACCGCCAGAGCGAGCGCTCCCCGCAGGCCCAGATCCGCGGCCCCCAGCTCCAGGGGTTCGGGATCCCATGGCAGTTTCAGCCAGGTCAGGAACAGGCCGAGGACTCCCCCGGCCAGTGCGGGCAGCGCACCCAGACCCGCCATCACCTTGCCGGCCACATCCTTGGCGGCCCGTCCCGGATCCCCGGTCCCGGCCGGCCGCATCTGGAGTTCGGCGCCCACCCGTTTGATCGACTGGACCAGGGCCAGGACCCCGACGATGACCACTCCCAGCACCGGCACCACGATCGCCAGGACCAGGTTGAGCACCCGACTGCCCCCTGCCAGACGGTCCAGCTGCAGACCGACGGGGACCGCCATCAGCAGGTGCACCAGGAGCAGCACCATGATCAGTTTGCCCAGCGCATCGCGGGCGATGTCGAAGACGATCGGACTCATTCCCCTGCCCTCTTCCTCAGTTGCCCGACATGGCGTAGATCAGCGGATCGAGCACCCGGAAGGGCGAGATCCCGCGTTTGGAGACATTGCCGCCCTGCGGGGAGTCCCCCAGTGCGGACACGACGAAGTACCGATAGGGCATAGCCATCCCACCGTGGGGATGTTCGACCTTGTTGACGATCGCCTCGGCGCCCATATGGTCCAACAGGCTGCGGGCCTCGATCGTCAGCAGATTCCCGTCGCGCAGATCGTACTGCCCGCCCGGGTGCGAGGTCTCGCGCATGAAACCGGCCCCGGCGTTCGACATCATCCGGCTCCAACCGCGGTCGTTGACCCCGGCCAGCTGTTGGAGCACATCGAACTTCGACAGGGCGATGCCCAGCCGGGGCGGATAGGCCCTGGCCGCGCCCGTGTGCTCCCCGCCGATCATCATGAGCAGGTTGTCCAGCACCCGTTCGGGGTTGCCGGGTTTGGCCTTGCGCGGGGGCACCAGGCCGCGCAGCCGGCGTTCGATCGCATCGACCGACAGCGGATCGAACATGAACAGGACCGTATCCGCGTGCGCCATGAAGCGCAGGTGGGTGGTGTCCTCCGGCAGGAACTCCATCTCCTCGCCCGCGACATCGCGCAGCACCAGGAACCGGGGGCGCGGGTCGCCGGGGGCACTGATGGAGAAGATCAGCGGATCCAGCTGGTACAGCGAGCTGCCGTCACCGCCGGCGTCGGAGCGCCGGGTCGCCTGCATCAGGCCCATCTCCTTGAACAGCGGCTTCTCATAGCGGTCGCCGTAGTTCTTCGCCGTCACCCCGTCGGCCGGGCGCAGGCTGCCGCCCTGCTCCGCCAACCAGGTCTTGAGCGTTTTGATCACGGTGGCGATGTAGAGGCTCTTGCCCGAGGCCGGCGCCCCGCACAGCGCGACGATGCGCACATCGGCCTCGCGCCAGCCGCGCGGCAGCGGATAGTGGCAGTGGGGGCAGACCTCGACGCCGGGTGCCACCCCGGCGGGAACCTCCGGATTCGATTCGACCATCGAGCGCACGTGCGGGCTCGGATCGGCACCCCCGGGGCCTGCGGCCACGGGGAACAACCCGGCGTAGGAGCGCTCGCGCCCGTAGTACGAGGTCAGCACCGGGTCGACAACCGACTCCAGGCCGGGGCCGGTCAGGGTCCACATGTACTGGGACTGCGGCACCTCGGTGCAGCACAGTGGGCATTTCGACATCAGTGTGCTCCTCTTCTCGTGCCCTCACCGGGGCCGGTTGCCTGTTCGGCTGCGCCATCCCATCGGCCGGACCCTCCGTCCGGCCCTCCGGCGGCCGAAGTACCGCCGGCCGCCGGGCCTGCTGCGGGGGGACGGCCCACCGCGCGGACCGCGTCGAGCAGGGAGCCGACGATCTCGCGCAGCATCTGTGCGCGCCCGGACTCGGCCTGGGCGTCGTAGTCGGGCAGGTCGACGACGGTGGCGCCGTCGGGCAGATCCAGCCCCTGGCTCTCCACCGCCCAGGACCGTGGGGCCTCGAGCACCACCGGATGCCGCACGATCCCGTCGGCCCGGCGGGCTGCCGCCAGTTCCGCATGGTCGGCCGGCGGGGCATCGGAGACGATGTAGACCACGCCGGCGGCAGCCCCCGGCAGGCTCGCGGCCACCGCCGGCTCGGCGGCGAAGATCGAGTGGGGCGCCTGGGCCCGCCGGGCGGCGAGCACATCGGCCGGCAGCGCCGCCAGATCGGTCACGGGCACGGCATCGACCCGGCCCGAGGCCAGGGCCGCCTGGACGGGCCGACCGTCGGAGACCACGCTGGCCACCCCGGAGAGGATCTCGAGGACCCGATCGAGGCCGGGGACTGCTGCGAAGGATTCGGAACCGTCGACGACGATCGCCACCTGGCAGGGATCCACCGGGGCGTCCTGCGACTGGGCGCGGACCTCGGCCCTGGCGCGGGAGGCCAGATCGGTCAGCGTCCCGTGGCTGACCGGCACGGCGGCCAGCGAGATCACGAGCTCGGCGCCGATGAGGTCTGCTGTGATGAGGTCTGCACTCGTCACCCCGCTGACGTCGATCGCCTCGGCGAGGTGGACGGAGTCGCCGGCCGCGCCGTCGGGTTCGCTCTCCAATTTCAGGTGCACCCGTGAGCCCACGGGGAACTCCCCGGCCGGATCGACCAGCCCGACCCGCAGGCCGCCGGCCACCTGGGGCAGCACGACCACTCCGGGGGTCGGCGCGTGCATCTGCACCGGAGCCCCCGCGGGGTCGGTCACCCGCAGCTGTGCTGCGGGGGTGGGCAGCCCGGCCGTCAGGGTCAACCGGCCGGCCCTGATCCTGACCTGGTTGCCCCTCTCGAGCATGAAAACGGTCATGGCATGGGCCTTTCTACGGGACGGGGTGGTGCAACGGCGGCAGCCTGCCTGGCACCGGCGGTCTCCAGCAGCGAGCGCACCGTCTTGACCGCCTGGTCCGTGTCCTTGCGGCGGATGGTGCGGCGTTCCTTCTTGGCCGCCTTGATCGCGTCCTTCGCGGCCTCCTGCCGCGTATAGGCGATATCGTCGGCGGCCTGGGCGATGGCGGTGAAGCTGTCGTCGAGCGTGGCGGCGGGCACGCTGGCGGCCAGTGCCGCCAGGGCCCGTCCGATGGGGTCGCCCGGAGCGTGGAGCAGCGCGTATTCGGTGCCGCTGAGCAGGCCGGGGTCGAGGTCTGTGGCCAGCAGCCCCAGGGCCGAGAGGATCCCGAGACCCTCCACGTGGGCGGCGGCGCTCTGGTATCCCAGGGTCTCGATGATCCGGGCGGATCCCCCATCGGCCGGACCGGCGGGCAGTGCCGCCGCCAGGGTGGCCAGGGCCTCGTCCGAAAGCTGCGGGAAGCGCCCGTGCAGGAGGTTCCGGGCGGCATCGGCATCGTCGGCCGAGGCGATCCGGCCCAGTTCCGCACTCAGCCGCCCGCAGGCCGCCGAGGCCAGCCAGGCCGCCAGCTCGGGTGCCAGGGCCGCCGTGTGGGCACTGGTGTGGGGCGGGGTCACCAGGCCGTGGACCTCGGCCAGGATGGGCAACGACCAGCGCGGGTCGAAGCCGGGGGCTGGGTGTCCGTAGGCGGTCAGCAGCAGGCGGGCGAAGACCGCTGCGCGCGACTGCCGGCGGGTCCGGCAGACCAGGGTGCAGACCCCGGCCAGGGCCTCGTCGAACGGCAGCCGGTTGAGCCGGGCCAGCAGCACCTCGGTGGGCAGCCAGCCTGGGGCCTCGGATTCGCAGCGGGCCAGGGCCGCGGCGTCGATGTCCAGCCGGGCCACCCGATCGCGCACCCAGCCGGGCAGCAGAGGGTAGACGGAGCGGCGCTCATCGGGCAGGCCCGAGACCGCCCGCCCGCGCAGGGCCAGACGGACCAGGAAGTCCCCGATCAGCTCGGTGGACATTCCGCGGTCCAGGGCCAGGATGGCCAGGTTCGCCGAGACCGGGTCGAATTCGTCCGCGGGCCCGGTGATCGCGGCCTCGGCGGCGGCGGGCAGGCCGTGGGACAGCAGGCGCTCGGTCATGGCAGGCGCCACCTGGGCGACGACCCCGCCGGGCACGGCGATTCCGGCCTCGGCCGAGGCGGTCTGCAGGTGGTGGGACACGAAATCGCTCAGCGCGGCGGTCACGAAGTTCGCCAGGCGGGCGGAGAACGGCGCCAGGTGCTGCAGGTCTCCGGAGCCGGAGCCCGCGGTCCGCACCGCCTGGGGCATGCTCAGCAGGTAGACGAGTTGCCCCTGCAGCGCATCGACGGCCTCGGCGGTCGTATCCGGTGCCTCCGGCAGTGGGGCGCCGTCCGGATCCGCCACAGCGCACAGGCCGGCCACGCCGGAGTCGACGATGAGGCCGGCCAGGCGGAACACGCCGGCGGCGGCATCCCGGCCGCCTGCCATGGTCTCCACCGTCTCGCCGAGCCTTTGGATCGCCTCGAGGGCGGCCTGCAGCAGACCGGTCTCCAGGCTGCGCCAGGCGTCGAAGCCCAGGGCGGGCGCCTCGTGGGCGAACAGCCACAGCGGATCGTCGAGGACCCGTTCGAGCAGTACCTCGTCGCGCACCGGGCGCAGTCCCGGATCCGCCGTCGGCGGGGCGGACTGTGCCTCGGCGATGGTGGTCCCACAGCTCGTGCGCACGGCGGCCAGGTGGACCGCGTGCAGGCGCGGGACGTGCACGGCTCCGGCGGGCACGGCCGCGGACAGCACCCGGGTGACCGGGGCCGGGGCCGCACCGGCCTGGTGTTCGGCCAGCAGCACGGCCAGTCCCCAGGCCGGCGCGGGCGCGGCTCCGGCCGGGACCTCGTGGCCCAGGTCGGTGAGCCCGCCGAGCAGGCCCCGCAGTTCGCCTGGCCCGGCGGCCAGGGCCTGTTCCAGCAGCGCGGAATAGGCGGTCGCGGGGATGGGCGGCAGGCCGCTGGAAAGGTGTTCGCCGGCGGGGCCGCGCTGGGGCAGGACCCCGTCGCCGAGCACCAGCACATCGGAGCGTTCGGCCAGGGCCGGCAGGTCGGCTTCGGGCAGCGTGACGATGTCGACTCCGCGCAGGCCGTCGCCGTCGAGCTCATGGGCCCTGGCGTACAGGCTGAAGGAGATCTGCGCCGCGGCGGCGGGCACCATCGTGTAGCTCAGCGCGGCGATGATCGTGGCGGCCCAGTCCTGCCGGTCGGTCACCAGGACCAGCCGGGTGCCGCAGGCGGAGCCCCCGGTTGCCCCGCTTGAACCGGCCGCACTACCTCCGGCCATGGCATCGGCGCGGACCCGGGCCAGGGCATCGGCCGCGGCCAGCAGCTGTTCCCGGTAGCCCTCGGCGGACAGGGCCCCGGCCGCCAGGGCATAGCCGTCGGCGCCCAGGCCGGGCGCGGGCTCAACCGGTGCCGGGGTGCTCAGGATCGCCTCGATCCCGAAGGGCCGGGCGAAACAGCCGGAGAACCACATGTCGATCGGGCGCAGATCCCCGCCGCCGATCCGGTCGACGATCACATGACTGTAGACGTTCTCGGGGCGCCCGTAGGGGTCTGCCCCGGCGTGCGAGCCATAGGCCCAGATGGCGGGTACCGCATCGGTGGCGGCCCGGTAGCGCAGCCGCGCGGGGATCGCCGCGGCATCCGCAGCGGTGCGCGGCAGCACCGCGTGGTAATCGAGGCCGTCGACGACATTGCGCTGCATCAGGCGCAGTTCGGCCTCCTCGGGCGAGCCCGCTGTGTCCTTGATCCGCTGGCCGCCACCGGTCCCATCAGTCCGGGGCAGGGAGGCATAGGTGATCTGGGCGAAGCGGCTCATCTGTAGCCCCCGTTGCCCGGGCCCATGGAACCGCCGGGGGCGCTACCGGGGCCAGTGCCCATCCCGGGGCCGCCGGGACCCGGAGCACCGGGGCCGCCCTGCTGCTGCCGGAACAGGTTCATCCCGGCCACGTAGAGGTCGAGGTCCATCACATCGGGGTCGAGCAGCGCCACCGACTGCAGGTCCTCGGCCGGCAGATCGGCGAACAGCCGGATGAACCCGCCTGGCGCCTGGGTGAAGGCCGGCGTGGAGAACCAGCAGTACGGGATGTGTGCGGAGCCCGGGGCCGGGATCCGGTTCAGGTGCAGCCGGCCGGTGGGCTGATTGCCCTCGTCCGGGTTGAACAGCGTCACCTGCACACCGTCGTCGATGTGCAGCGGCATCCTGTCCTCGTTGTAGACCACCGCGAAGCGCAGGGACCGGGCGATCTCCACCTGTGCCAGTACCCGCACGAACACCTGCCAGGCACCCGAGGCGCTCAGCCCCGTGTGCGAGACCTCGTAGCCCAGCACGGTCACCGGCGGGCACTCCAGGGCCACGGGCGCCGAGCAGATGACCTCGCCGCCGGAGAACACCCCGGAGACCAGGTAGTAGGTCAGCGCGGCCTGCCCGGCATAACCCTCGATCGTCAGGGAACCACGATCCAGGTACTGGGACTTGTCGATCTCGATCTTCGCCGGCTGCGCCAGCACGTTCTCCACCGGGGTGCCGGAAAGGGCCTCGTAGACGCGCACCACGTCGGCGCCCTCGGGCCAGGCGAAGCCGATGTGGCGCCTGCCCACCCGCTCCACCAACCGGGTGTCGGTCACCGGGTCGACGCTCACGCCGCCGATCACCCTGCCCACCCTGGCCTGGCCGCCGTGCAGGGCGACCGGGGTGAAGTAGGCGCGGGTCCAGCCGGCGGGCCAGGGCACCGAGCGCATCACATGGCGTCCGTCGGGCAGTTCCTCGACGGGATAGGACAACCGGTCCTCCGGCTGCAGTCCACCGCCGGCGGCCAGCCGGCCCTCGTCGATCGAGGCGTCGGTGAAGCCCTCCACCGGTTCGTCGAGCGTGCGGTAGATCTCCACCCGGCCGAAGCGCGGCGGGGTCCACAGCAGATCGAAGGACCGACCGCCGGATTCCGCGGCCTGGTACTCCAGGTCGGTCACCGGCGACAGCGTCACCGGCATCTCGATGTCCACGCGCAGCGGATCGGACATGACGGACTGCCCGTCGGCGGTCACCTGGGCCATGATCTGGTAGACGTAGCGTTCGCCCGGGGTGGTGTCCGCGTCGTTGAAGCCACCGCGATTGGCACCGGCACCGGCGATCCGGTAGCGCGGATCACCGGCCGCGCTCGCGGCCCGGTCCGGGCGCGAACGGTAGACGTGGACGCCCACCGTGCCGGGCAGGACGGTCCAGCGGCCCACCACATTGGGCGCATCGACGTCGAGGTGGGCGTCGCGCACGCCGACGACCTGCCTGGCCTGTGCGTGGAGCACCGGTTGGGCGGTGCAGATCTGGTCCGCGGTGGCGCCGGGGTAGAACCACACTTGGAAGTAGCGCACGGCGGCCCTGGGCTCTTCGGCGTCGACGGCCGCGGCCGAGGCGGTCCGGGCCACCTGGGCGAAGTCCTCGGGATTGTGCGGCCTCGTCCCGTCCCCGCGCACCACCCGGTAGAGTCCGGGTTCCCCACGCAGCGGCCAGTGCAGCTGCGTCGCCCCGGCGGCGTCGACCGTGACCGAGGCCGCGGCCGGTTCGCCCTCGGACTCGCCGTAGCGGTAGACCGACAGGGCCAGCCCGGCCAGTTGCGCGTCCGGCAGAGCACCCTGTGGGGTGGGAGCGTCAGAGCTCGGGCCGGCAGAGCCGGAATCCGCCGCCGGGGTCCCGGAATCGGTGGTCGTGGAGCCGGCGGCCGAAGTCCCGCCGCCTGGGCCCGCCGGTGGCATGGCCGGGGGCAGGACCGGGAAGGCCGGGGCGCGCGGCGCCGGCGGTTGCGCTGCCGGTGTTTCCGAGTCCTCGGATTCGGCCGCTGCCTGCGACGGTGCCGGCGACTGCGACTGTGCCGGGGACTGCGGTGGTACCGAGGGCTGCGGGGCGGCCGGGGCTGCGGGACCACCGGGCTCGGACTCATCCGACCGGCCCTGGTTCGCGGGCGCCATGGGGCGCAGCGGCGGGGGCAGGAACGGGGCGCCGGGGTTCTGGTCTTCGTTGGTCATCTGGCTTGAGTCCTCACGCTTCGGCTGGCGACGGATTTCACGGGGTGCTGGCTGTCCACGCTAGAAGGGCATGTCCCCGAACGGGTTGTCGTACTCCCCACCGCCGGGGGCCCGGGGCCCGGCTGGAGGTGCGGCGGGCGGATCGTTGGGAGGCCCCGCGGGAGGTGCGGCGGGCGGCTCCGCGGGGGCATCGGGCGCGGCCGCGGGGTTCACCGGCGGGGCCGCGGGACGGCTCTGTGCCACTTCCGGGTAGTCGCCCACATGGCTGCCGGGATCGCCCAGCGGGTTGAGCGCCCAGGCGCTGTCGGCGGCCCACTCGGGCATGTCCTCGACGTGCTGGGCGAAGCGCAGATCGTCGGGCCCCAGCGGCTGCGAGAGCTGCGTGTGCACGACGACGCGACCCAGTCCGGTGACCACACTGCGCATGAATTCGCCGTCCTCGGCCAGCCGGTGCAGGTCCGCGCTGGCCCCGGCGTCCGTCAGCACGGAATCGTCGAGCATCTCCGGCCGGCTGTAGTCGGAGCCGGTGGGCGTGCCGACGGCGCCGATGAAGTCCTCGGTGGGCTGCCGGCCCAGGTTCCCACTCAGGGACACGGTGCGCAGCAGGGTGGACCTGACCTGGTCCAGGCGCGGATTCGCCAAGCGCTGTCCGGCGTTGGCCCACCAGCCGGCGCTGAGCACCGGATCGGTGTCCTCGGTCAGCGCGCACTGCGCGACCCGCCCCAGGCTGCTGACCTCGGAATAGGAGGTCTCGTGGAACAACCGGCCCGCGTCCTCGGCGAGTACCGGATCGCCCAGGCCCGCGCGTTCGACGGTGCGGCCCAGGAAGGTCCGCCACTGGGCGTCCAACCACCCGACGGGGAACATCTCCGCGCGCAGGGTGGCGACGGCGGATTCGACGGCGGGACGGTCGACCACGAAGGAGGCCACCCCCGCGTTCAGCGGCAGATCGTCGAAGCCACCCTCGACCTTGGCGGTCCGGGGCCGGGCGGGGCCGAAGGGGCGGTGGACGAAGGCGCCCACCAGATCGGCCCAGCGCAGGTATTGGCCGTAGGCGTCGCCCAGGCGCGACAGGTCCCCCAGGGCCGCGGCCAGGTTCTGCCGATCCGCCTCCGCCTGGGCATCGGCTTGGGAGTTCCGGTGCATGATCGCGAACAGGGCGCGGCGGGTGTTCAGGAACTGTATGAGCGCCCCGCCCAGCCAGCCCAGGACGCTCAGGGCGAACAGGATCGCGAAGAGCCACCAGGCGAAGACCCCGATGAAGGACAGCAGCCCGAACAGCAGTGCGACGGATGTCATCACCCCGGTCAGGATGCGCATCTTGACCCGGGCGATGCGGTTCGTCTCCCCCAGTTCCCAGGCGCCGCCGTCGTCATCGGAGGCGGGCCGGCGGAAGGAGCGCAGGCGTTCGGCGACCTCGGCCTTGACCTCGTCCAAGGCGGTGGCCAGCGGTTCGCCCACCCGGTTGGTGAAGCTGGCCCGGTTCGTATTGAACCACTCGGTCATATCGCTGAACTGCCCGGCCGCATCCGAGGACACCCCGGAGCCCAGCGCCAGCTGCTGGATCTGGTTGCCCAGCTCATTGGCCTGCAGGATGTCAGCAGGCTGGACCGTCCGGGCGCCCAGCAGTCCGGCGGTCGCGCCCTGCAGGCGGAAGGGCTGCGCCGGGTCGCCGGCCAGTGCGCTGGGCCCGCGCACCACGGCGGTCCTGGTGCCCGCGTAGAGCGGCTGCAGGTCCTGCCCGCGGGTCTGGGCGTCGAGCATGGTGAAGGTGGTGTTGGTGTAACCGCGCCACAGCTCCGAGAGGTCCCGGTGCTGGGTCTGGCCGTTGCCGGTCAGCCGCTGTTCGAGGTTCTCCGCCGCCTGCACGGCGTCCTGCCAGTGAGCGGGATTGCCATTGGCGTCGATCCCGTCGACGACCACCGAATAGGCGGAGTCCCCGCTGCCGAACACCGCGCGCTGAACCGTTTGGGCGACGGCCGCCTTGCCCGAGCGCAGCAGGGCCTTGGCCCAGTTCGCCGGTGCCCCGCGCAGGGCCGCGAACAGGAATTGGAAGAAGTACTTCAGTGCCGCGCCCGCGGTGATCTTCTCCTGGTCCGGCACCTGGGGGGCCACCCGGTTGCGTGCGAGCACCCAGGAGTGTTTGCGCCACAGCGCGCTCGACGCCTGGTCCACGGCGGCCTGTTCGTTCTCCACCGCGACGCTTAGGTTCCCGCTCTCATTGGGCAGCGGATAGCCCTCGGAGACGTCGAACAGGCGATCGTGCAGACCGTCCTCAACGGCGGTGGCATCCACTCCGCGGTAGAAGGAGCGCGACAGCCGGGCCCGGTAGCCGGTGGCGGCAGCGGGGACTTCGTCCAGGGCCGAGGCCTCCACCCCCGTGTACAGGGCCGCGAGCGCGGCGAGCTGGCTGGCCAGGTGCGGATAGACCTCCCGCGGCGCCGCGGCGTCCACGGGGCCCGCGCCGATCCCGGGCCCGCGGGAGTCGCTGGCTGCGACGATCGCGTCGACCCAGCCGCTGGAGGACCCCAGGTCGACGGATTCCTCGGCTGCCTCCTCGGCATAGAGCACGCGCAGGGCCTCGACGGCGGTCCCGCCGAATTCCTGGGCCGCCAGCCAGCGCAGTTCGTCTCCGACCCGGGTGACCAGGGAGAACTCCCCGTCCACGGCGCGGGTCAGGGCCACCACGCGAATGGTCCGGTACTGGCGCAGGCCGGCCAGGCGGGACACCTGGACCAGGTCCTTGCGCCCGGCGCTGATCCCGAAGGCCGGCCACTGGCCGTTCTGCGCCTCGGCCGGAACCCAGACGAAGTCGGAGACCAGGCCGCCGGCGGACCAGTCGCGCAGGGTCTCGCGCACCCCCAGCAGGGCCGCGGGTGCGACGATGAGTGTCAGATCGTTGTCGGTGCTCATCAGAACGGCCCCTCGAGTCCTTCGGGCATGTTCCAGGCGCCGCCCGGCTGGGAACCGGATTCGGCGGCCTCGGCATCGGCCTTGGCCTCCTCGAGGACTCCCAGCAGCCCCTGGGTGACCTGGACGATGTCCGGGACCAGATCGCAGAAGATCGGCGTGAGCGCGCCCTGTGCCCGATTGGCCACGGCCACCACGGCGCCGCCCGGATGGCCCTGGTCCAGTTTGCCCGCGGCGAATCCCTGCACGGTCTCCAGGAACTGCCCGGCATTGCGGTAGCGCTCCTCCAGGGTGGGGGCCTGTGCCCGGCTGGGCATCCCCGAGGGGGTCTCGCCGGTGCGCAGCCAGTCCGCCAGCTGGTCGCGGGCGGCCAGTGTCAACAGGCCCGAGCGCGGCTCCTCCGGGGTGTTGTCGAAGATCCCTCGCAACACCCGGTAGGGCTTCAGGGAGGACAGCACCGGGGTCTGATGGGCGTTGCTGATCGCCAACAGCACCGATTCCAACACCGCGGGCAGCCAGTCGAAGCTCTGGCCGACGAACTCCGCCGGTGGGGTCAGCAGCGGATTGGGGAAGGACAGCCACTGGCCGGTCTCCCGGTCGTAGATCTGCACGGGCCGGTTGAGATTGCGCTGATCGGGGATCTGCAGCTGTCCGGTCAGCTGGGCCACATACCAGCCGGCGATCATCGCACACCGCTCGGCGTCCGCCATCGGCAGGGACGCCGGCAGCGGTCGGGCCCTCCTGAACTCCCAGAACTCGCGACGCAGGCCGGGCGAGCTGGCCTGGGACCAGGCGGTGGACACCGGTTGCAGGATCCCGTCGAAGACCAGCGGGGACAGATTGCCGAAGCTGCCGAACACGTCGATGTGGGTGATGCCGCTGGCGTCCTGCCCGGAGGCCACCGCATTGGAGAAGATCTCCTCGGTCTCCCTGGACACCGATGACTTGTCCGCCAGCGCCTTCTGCAGGTCGTCGGCCAGCGCCTGGTCGGAGCCGAAGGGCACAGCGGAGAAGGTGTAGCGGTAGTCCACGCTCTTATCCGTGTGGACCTGGGAGACTACGTCCGGATGCACGCTGCCCAGTGGCAGGGCACGGGTGAGCGTCTGCCGGAACTTCGAGCGCAGATCGGACCGGCGCCGGTCGACCTCGACCGGGGACACGCTGTCGTTGCCCAGCACGTAGTTCTCCAGCGACAGTGAGCAGTAGTCGTCGAAGACCTCATTGGGCCGGTTGATGAACTTCAGGGCGCGCTGGCGCAGCTCCGCGGGCCCGATGTGCAGTTCGTAGGCGGGCACCTTGGGCGTCAGGCGTTCCCCCGTATGCGGGTTCAGCGGGAGCACCGCCGGCTGCCAGTCGCTGGAGACCCCCAGCAGGCCGCCGGGTGCCTTGGCGCCCTCGGCGGTCTTCCACCGCCCGGAGATGACATAGCCCGCGGTCAGGGTCTTCGCATTCTCCAGGGCCACCACCTGGCCCTGCGGCACGTCCGGGATGGATCGGGGAAGATGTTCGGTGTAGAGGCCGTCGAACTCCGCTGCCGGGGTCAACAGGACCTCGTTGTGGGCGGTGGCGAAGCGTTCGGGGACCTGCTTGTCGTCATCCGATGGCCAGGCTGCGTAGATATCGGTCTCCACCGTGGACATGCCGACCTTCTGAGCGGATTCGCGCACTCCCACGTCCAGCGACTCGATCGCGCGTTCGACCGCGCGGCCCAGGTGGCTGAGCACCTCATTGGGCACTGCGGCCAGGATCTGCTGCAGATAGCCGCTGGCCACGATCTCGCCCAACTGCGCCACCCCGGCATGGACGATGCGCACCAGGTTCTGTTCGATCAGGCCATTGGTGTTCAGCGTCTGCGAACCCATCGCGCCGACCTGCTGATTGATCTGCTGGGGCAGGGTGTTCAGGGTGGGCCTAGGCGCCTGGGACAGGCTGCTCAGCTGCGGAACCACGGTGCCGGAGAGATACGATTCGAGCTGGCGGAGCAGTTCACGGGCATAGGGCAGGCCGAAGGTCGACACCGAGGTCTCCACCGCACCGGCCAGGCGGCGCTCGAAGGTGTGCGCCCAGTCGAAGGCCCAGCGGTAGACCACGCGGTCGGTCCGCTGGCCCATATCCGGGCCGGTGCGCTGCATGTGTCCGGCCATCACGGCCAGCCACTGGTTGCCCGGCATCCCGGTTGCCGGTGCCATATTCGCCTCGAAGCCGGAGGTCTGCACGACCTCCTGGGACCAGGCGTTCGTCTGCACCTGGCCGATCGAGGAACGCAGCCACGTCACCAGCCCGGCCGGGGTGGTCGCCTGCTGGCGGTCCGGCAGGCCCATTTCACGCAGGAAGTAATCCCACTGGGATTCCACCAGGGCGCGCAGCTGTTCGGTGCTGCCCTGCTGATTGCCGGCCTGCAGATGTCCTTCGCGCAGGCGGTCCACCGCGGTCCGGGCCATCCGCTGAGCGGCGTAGTGCCGGTAGCGATCGCGGCCCAGGGACAGCCGGCCGAAGCCGAATGTGCCCCAGGACAGGTCCTGCCGGTTCTTCGCGCCCCACCCCAGATAGGTGCCGTTGGCCGCGGTGTCCGAAGACGGATTGCCCAGGTAGAAGGCCTGGAAGTTCCCCGAGGCCCGGCCGGAGACCATGAGTGCCGCCAGGCCGCGGGCCAGGCCGCGGTACAACCCGGTCTGCGAGCCGTCGCCGAACCTCGCCCTTTCCAGACCCTGGTACTTACTCACGGGGAAGACGCGTGCGAAGGGCGGCTGGCCCGTGGAGTTCACGTGCTGGCCCAGCGCCTCGAGCGTGCGCACGTCGTGCGGTTCGGCAGCGGTGGTCTGGGCCGCGACGATCTCGCCCAACATGCCCAGGGCGTTGGGCTTCACCCCGCTCAGGTTGTCCGGGAAGATATCCGAGGTGTACATGAAGACGCCGGTTTGGCTGGAGAGCACGCCGTTGGTCTGGGCCAGCAACCGGCATACGTCCAGGGCCATCGAGGCGCCGGCGCCGCCGGCCATGGACGATACGACGAAGACCATGGTGGGCGAGGCGGGGTCGAAGCTGCCCGCACCCGGCAGCTTGGCCGCGACCTCCTGCATCTGCGAGGTGGCCTCATCGGTGTTGAGCTGGTCGATCGCGTATTGCAGGCCCTTGAACACCTCCTGCGACCGGTTGAGCGTGATGATCCGGCCCACTGCGCGCATCTGGCCTGCGCCGGTGACCAGTGGGACGGTTACCTTGCGTGGATCGCGCGGGGCCCAGGTGACGAAGTCCGCCAGGTCCCCGGTGCGCATGAGCTTCTGGGTCACCGCGTTGTCCAGGACCGGATAGGAACCGGACGATGGCGCGGTTCCGATGTAGCGGCCGCCCTGATCGGCGACATTGCCGATCCCCTTGATCTTGGTATCGGCGGCCACCGGCACGTCCACGTGGACGAACTGCCAGCCGGCGGGCAGGCTGTCGAAGCCATAGGGCAGGAGTTCGGACTTCAGGTGGTCCATCAGCCGGGCCAGGGTCTCTCCACCCGAACCACCACAGCCGACAACGAGGAACTTGAACATCTCTAGCCTTTCGGATCCGGGTGGATAACGTCGAGGTGCACCCCGGGGTGCGTCTTAGGGGCCGCGTGTGGGCGCGGGGTGGGCATCACCATGAGGCGTCTCCCCACGGGTTCTGCTGCCCGGGTTGATTGCCCGGTTGCGGAGGCGTGCCGGGCTGTGGAGGCGTGCCCGGCTGCGACGGGTTGCCGGGAGCCTGTGGCGGGCGCGCCGGCGGTTGCGGGGGCGCGGGCGGCTGCGGCGGTGCGCTCGGCTGTCCCGGCGGAGTGCCCTGACCCGGCTGTGGCCAGGGCGCCGCACCGCCGGATACGGCGGTCTGCACGAACGGGTCGGTCTGCGCGAACGGATTGTCCTGCGGGCCCGCCGGCCCGCTCTGGGCCCAGGGGTTGTTCGGATCGGTGCCACCACCGGCTGCGGCCTGCGCCTCGGCGGGCAGGGAGGCGTAGAGGTCGTGGGCCTCGCGATTGATCTGGGCCTCCAACTCCTGCCGCTTGGCATCCGGCCAGCTCGCCGGCAGCAGCACCAGCAGCTCGGCGGTGTCCGCCGGCGCACCCGCCGTGCGCAGCAGCAGCCACTGACCGTGCACCGCCAGGGGCAGGCGTGCGGGCGACTTGCCCGGCGCCGAGGCCGCCGCGGTGTACGTGCCCTCTGGGACCTCGACCGCGGTGTAGCCCACGCCCAGGGGCGAGGCGCCGATCCGGGTCCGCAGGGTCACGCCGGCCGCGTCGAGCTGCCTGGCCCCCTGCGGGTCCACGGGCACGGTGCCGCGCAGATCCGCGGCGCTGAAGGCGAAGCGGGAGCCCTCGCGCTGGACCTCGGTTGCGGTGATCTGCACGGGCGCGCGCACCACCACCAGGGGCTGTGCCGGGATCCGGGCGCCCAGCCACTTGATGAGGTACATGAGCGCCAGCGGGATGCCGGGGCCCAGGACCAGGGCACACACGAGCACCAGCCAGAAGTTCACCAGGTTCAGCGGCTTGCTGATGCCGGCGCTGAAGGAGACCTCGACGGGGGTCGGATCGCCCTTGCCGTCAGCCGGTGCCAGCATCACGGTGAAGGTGCCGGAGACCGTGCCGTTGCCGGTCTGATCCGACTTCAGGTCCACGGGGAGTTCGTTCCCACCGGAGACGCAGGAGTCCTTACCATTGGCCTGGGCACCGACCTGCGCGCCGGTGAGTTCCTCGGGGGCCGCGGCGATGTTCGTCTTGCCCGGTTCGACCCAGGCACAGCCCTCGCCGGTCACCGGCAGGGCCGCATGCAAGTCGACACTGCCCTCGGCCTGGCCGAAGTCCACCTTGGTGGGCACCGACGGGTAGTTCGCCGGGGCCTGCACGTTGACGTCCTGGGTCACCGCGACCACGCCCAGCTTGGTGCCGGCCACGGTCTTGCCCTTGTTCGCGGGATCGGGGGCCGAAGCCGTGGTCAGGGCCAGGGACATCTGCAGGTGGCCCGCACCGGTCGGCGCGTCCTGCATCGGCCAGGTATAGGTCTTCGAGCCCAGGTCTGCGAACTTCGCGGTCTGCGCCAGGGTGTGGGGCACCGACTTGGCATCGGTGAACACCGCGGAGAAGGTACCGGTCCCGCGGATGTCGGAGGCGGATACGGGCTTGCCGTCGCGGTCGGAGAACCCGAAGCTCACATCGGACAGGTCCTGGCCGGAACGGAATTCCGCCTTGGTGGGGTCGGGGAACTTCTTCGAGTGCCAGACCGGCTTGAGCGCCGGTTCGATGTGCAGGTTCGAATGGCTCTGTGCGTTATTGGCCGAATCGTCCTCGGCCACGAAGGCGAAGCGCCACACGCCCACCTGTTTGCCATCCGCGCCGTCGAGCTTGAACGACAGGCTGGTGCCCTCGGAGGTGTCCCACTCGTAGTGCAGGCGGTTGCCGCTGACGGTGATGTCCTTGGCAGAATCGGCCTGGTCGAGCTTCACGTTCTTGCCGTCGGGGCCCATGATGATGGCGCCCACGTGGTCGTTGTCCACGGTGGCGAAGGCGTCGACCTGCGGGGTGCTGGCGTCGAGCACGAACTGGTGGGACTGCTTGGTGCAGAACTTGCCGTCGGCGCACACGCCCTTGTCCTGGCGGACCACGGTGGAGCCCAGGCCGGAGATTTTGTCGAAGGCCAGTAGTAGGTCGTCGATGTCATCGGCCAGGTAGAAGTCGCCCGGTCGGGGGTCGACGAGTTTGCCGCAGGTCTGTCCGCCTGAGTCCTTGCCCTCGACGATCGAGCGCATCAAATCGAAGGTCTTGCCGTCCTTGCCCAGGCCGACGCCGAACATCGCGATCTTGGCCGAGCGCACCTGGTCGGCCAGGCCGCCGGAGCGGCAGATGTCCTTCTGCGCGGCTGCTTCCGCCGCCTTGACGCCCTTGTCGGTCTTGAGGTCGGCGTCCTTGGCGTAGGCCTTGCGCTTGCCGTATTTGGAGGCGGTGGCCGCGTCGCGCTGCTGGATGTCCATTTCGCCGTCGGAGAGCCAGACGATCGCCTGGCAGTGCGCGTTCTTGCCGCCGGCCGGGTTGTCCGAGCTGTCCTTCCCGGCGTCCTTCTCATCCGCCGAGGTCCGTTCGGCCAGCTGCTTGTGCGCCGAATCCAGCGCGGTCCAGTAGTCGGTGTCGATGCCGTCGGTGCGCTTGTCCAGGTCCTGAACGGAGTTGCTCATCGATTCCGCGTCGGCCCGGCCGTTGATCCGGGTCCAATCGCGTTCCCGCTGGTAGTCGTGGGCGAAGGTGCTCAGCGCGACGTTGAGTTCCGTCTTCGGGTCGTCGGCCAGCCGGTCGAGCAGCTTCAGCGTGGCCTTGACGCGCGTGTTCTTCGGGTCGGTGTCGCGCAGGCTGCCCGATGAGTCCATCAGCAGCAGCAGATCGGCCTTGCCGCCGCCGGCCACGCAGGCGCCGAACTGTTCGGGCAGGGGCAGGGCGTCCTTGTCATCGGTTGCGCTGTCCGCCGCCGAGGTGCCTGATGCACCGTCGACCGAGGTGTTCATCGGGTGGGCGGGGGCGGCGTTCGCGGTGGCGGGGTTGGCCGGTGTCGCCGGGGATGCGGCGGGGGCGGCGGCCTCCGGTGCGCTTGCGGTGGCAGCGTTCGCGGCCGTGCCCAGACTGCTCAGGCCCAGCAGCAGTGCCGAGGCCGCCAGCAGCCGGGTGGTCTTGCCCGCCAGAGTGCTCAGGCGTCTGCCCATGACTGGTCTTCCCATCACATCCGTCCGATCCAGAAGGCGGTGAACAGCGCCGTCACGATGATTCCCACTACCGCGATCCCCGCGGCAGTCCAGTACAGGGGACCTGCCAGGGGCTTGAAGGCGTAGAGGCCCGAGGCCCGGTTGCGCGTGTCCACCGCGCTGAACCGACCCAGGGTCAGCAGGGCGCCGGGCCCGGCCAGCAACCAGCCGATGGGCGCCAACCAATTCCAGGGCAGCAGCGCCAGGACGATCCCGACGACGGCCAGGCCCGCGGAGATGTAGAGGAGGACCAGTGGGGGCCCGGCGAAGCTGAAGTCCTGGTCGAAAGCGCCGCCCTGGGGATGCTGGGCGGAGAAGGGGGAATCGGGGGTCTGCGGGGTAGCGCCCTGTTGGGTAGAGCCCTGTTGGCCGAAGGGGTTCTGCCCTGCGGGTACTTGACCGACAGGGCTCTGGGCTCCTGGGCTCTGCGCTCCTGGGCCCTGGCCGGCGGATCCGGGGCCGAAGGGCGATTGGCCCGGTGCCGCAGGATTACCGGCGCTCTGTCCGAAGGGCGCGGCGGCTCCCGGCCAGCTCCCCTGCGAGCCGTGCTGATTGTGGTCGAACGGAGATGTCACGCCGCATCATCCTTCCATTGTGAACACTCTCACTCACCCTACTCAGCGCTTATCCAGCTCCGCAAATCCTTTCCATCCCGTAATTCAGGGATACCTACGTCTGTTGCGGGCCGCCCATCAGTGGACCCTCTATTTCAGATTCCACTGTTCGTACGGTGGATTCTGAAACAATCGCTCCAATGATTTCCGGGTTCACACCAGCACGCCGACTCGGCGCAATTTGGCGCGCAATCCCCTGCCGGACCCCTCAGACCGCAGGGCACCAGGGGCGCCGAATCGCCGGGCACCCGGCCCTGCACCCGGTCCTGCGGCCAGGCCCGCGACATCGGCCCATTCGACGCGGACCACACGGTAGTAGCGCTGCAGATAATCCTGACCGTACTTCTCTCGACGGATGTCATCCTGATCTGTGTATTTGGACCAGCCGTCGGCCTCGACGATGAGGCCCAGGGACTCGATGAGGAAATCCACCCGGTAATGGTTCCACCCGTTGTCAGCGACGAAGACGATCTGCTGGACGAAGTCGTGAATGCCCAGCCGGTGCAGGGCCAGCGCGGTCAGACTCTCCAAGGGGGATTCCGCCAGACCGCTGGCCCAATCCGCCAGCCGGCGGGCCCGCTTCATCCCGTAGGTGCCGGCCAGGTCCTCCAGCATGCCAAGGACCTCGTGCAACCGGGCCCTGCGGTTGGCGAAGTCCTCATGGTGCCGAGCCCGCAGTCCCGGATACCCGACGCCGGCTTGGGGCACCGCCACGGGCGGCCGCCAGTTCGCGTAGAGCTGCGGGTACCGGTGCAGGACGCCGGCCTCAGGATCGGAGCGCCCGCCGATGTAGGCGTCTGCGGCGATGAAGCCCTGCAGTGGGTCCGCGTCGCGCAGCAGGTCCGCCACTGTCCAGATGGGATTGGTCATCGGGATGCCGAGCAGGTCGATGCAGGAACTGTGCACGAAGTCCTCCGGAACCTGGCGCTTGCGTCTTTGCAATCGCGTCGTCGACGCAGCCGGGCGCACCGGATCGGATATGGAGATGCGTTCCAGGTGACCGTCCGCCAGCGGAATGCGCTGGGCGGCGGCAGCGGAATAGTGGCTGAGCACCTGGCCGTCGAGCAGCCCGTACTCTGCGAGACGTCCCAAGTGGTGTTTGGTCCTCTGCTCATAGACCAACGCCCTGGCCTGCTGCTCGCTGAGTTCGGGACTCTCCAGGAGTTCCGGAGCATCGATCCAAGCCTGGAAGGGCGCATGACGCGGATCGGCACAGGCCCGGACGACTGCGAACGTTCCAGACGCCACAGTCCTCATGCAGCACCTCGCCGCCGAGTAGATGTCCCGCACCCCGAACTGTGCATTGATAAGCGTTTGACGCGATACGACGTTATACATGAAACGATCGTGGCAACAATGGACGATCATTGAAAGAGGATGATGTTCACCTGTGGATAACGTGATTTCCATCCACAGGTGGGTGACCTGGAGTGAGGGCGCCCACAAGTCATGTTGCTGTCTGTTTCAGATTCCACTGTTTAAACAGTGGAATCTGAAACAGACAGCAACAAGTTGCGAGCAGCCCGAACGGAACCGAATTAGCCCGGCCCGGCCCGGCCCTACAGCAGCATGATGCGCGGGTCCTCGACGGCCCGGCCCAGATCGGCCAGGAACTTCGAGATGACCTCGCCGTCGACCAGCCGGTGATCCGCCGACACCGCCAGGGTGGTGACCTCGCGGACGGCCAACTGCCCATCGACCACCCAGGGCTTCTGCTTGATCGCCCCGAAGGCCACGATCGCGGCCTCACCGGGGTTGATGATCGGGGTGCCCGTGTCCACGCCGAACACGCCCACATTGGTGATCGTGATCGTGCCGCCGGCCTGCGCCGCGGGAGTCGTCCTGCCCTCACGCGCCGTGTTCGTCAGCGCGCGCAGCTCGCGGGCCAGGTCCTCCAGGCCCAGTGCGTCCGCGCGCTTGATGTTCGGCACGATCAGCCCGCGCGGGGTCGCCGCGGCGATGCCCAAGTTGATGTAGTGCTTGATGAGGATGTCATCGCCGTCGAAGCACGAGTTGATCCGCGGATTGCGCAGCGCCGCCCAGATGACGGCGCGTGCGACGACCAGCAGCGGCGTGACCTTGACGCCCTCGCCCAGGACCTTGCCGGCCTTGAGCGTGCGGACGAAGTCCATCGTGCCCGTGGCATCGACCTCGAGGAATTCCGTGACGTGGGGCGCGGTGAACGCCGAGGTCGCCATCGCCTGCGCCATGAACTTCGTGACGCCCTTGAACGGCATGCGCTCCTGCAGCTCGGCCGGGTTCGCATCGCGCGCGGCGCTCTGGCCGACGGCCGGTCCGCCCACCGTGGCCGAGGCCCCAGCCGCTCCCGCTGTTCCTGCGCCCGCCGCGGCAACCGGCCCGGAGGTCGCGCCCGCAGCGCCGCCTGCCAGGAAGGCTTCGAAGTCGGCCCGGGTGACCTCGCCATGGGCGCCGGTCGGGGTGATCAGCGACAGGTCGACGCCCGCGTCCTTGGCGGCCTTGCGCACCGGCGGCTTGGCCAGCGGCCGAGACCCGGTGGACCCTGCAGCCGTGGCCGAGGTCCCCGCCGGGTTCTGCGCGAGTGCCTGGCTCTGCGCGCCGGCAGCCGGTAAAGCCGCGGCGAGCGGAGCGGCAGCAGCAGGTGCGGCTGCGCCGGCCGACACCGCGGTCGCAGCACCAGCGACAGGGGCGCCCGCCTTGCGGGGCCTGCGCTTCTTGGAACCGGCCTTGGAACCGTAGCCCACCAGATTGGGGCCGTCTCCGGCTTCGGCCGGCGCCACTGCCGCCGCTCCGGCTGCGGTGCCGGGCGCCGCACCAGCGGCCGCCCCGACCACGGCGGCGGCCGTGACTGCAGCGGAACCGGCGGGGGCCTCGGCGCCGGTAGTGCCGGCGGTACCGGATCCACCGGGGGCCGCACCGGTCCCGCCGTCGAATTCGACGATGGGGGTGCCGACCTCGACGGTCTGGCCCTCGTTCACCAGCAGCCCGGTGATCACGCCCGCCTGCGGGCTGGGCAGTTCGACCAGCGATTTGGCCGTCTCGATTTCAACCAGCACCTGGTTGACCGTCACGGTATCGCCCGGGGCGACCTTCCATGCGACGATGTCGGCCTCGGTCAGTCCCTCGCCCACATCGGGCAGCGCGAAAAGAGTGCTCATATTCCCTCTACCCTCCGAATCAGTAGGCCAGTGCCCGGTCGACGCCGTGCAGGACCCGGTCCAGGTCGGGCAGGTAATTCTCCTCCAGCTTGGATCCGGGGTAGGGAGTGTGGAAGCCGCCCACGCGGATGACGGGGGCCTCCAGGTGGTAGAAGCAGCGTTCGGTGATGCGCGCGGCAATCTCCGAGCCCAGGCCCAAGAACACAGCACCCTCGTGCAGAACCACCAGGCGGCCGGTCTTCTTCACCGAGGCCTCGATGGTGGCGAAGTCGATGGGGTTGAGGCTGCGCAGGTCGATCAGTTCGACGCTGGTGCCCTCTTCGCGCGCGGCGGCCACTGCGTCCTGCGCCTGCGGCATGGTGGGTCCGTAGGCCACCAGGGTGACGTCGGTGCCGGGGCTGACCACCTGGGCGTGCCAGCCGTCCAGACCGCGATTCGCCCTGTCGACTTCGCCCTTGAGCCAGTAACGGCGCTTGGGTTCGAAGAACATGACCGGGTCGGGGCTGGCAATGGCCTCCTGGATCATCCAGTAGGCGTCGTGCGCGTTCGACGGGCTGATGATCTTCAGTCCTGCGTGGTGGGCGAAGACGGTCTCCGGGGATTCCGAGTGGTGTTCGGGGGACCCGATGCCGCCGCCGAAGGGCACGCGGATGACCACCGGCATCTTCTCGGCGCCGCGGGTGCGATTGTGCAGTTTGGCCAGCTGGGTGACGATCTGGCTGTATGCGGGATAGATGAAGGCGTCGAACTGGATTTCAATGACGGGCTTGTAGCCGCGGACCGCCATGCCGATCGAGGTGCCGACGATGCCGGCCTCCGCCAGCGGGGAGTCGATGACGCGGTGATCGCCGAAGTCCTTCTGCAGGCCCTCGGTCACGCGGAACACGCCGCCCAGCTTGCCGACGTCCTCACCGATCAGCAGGACCTTGGGGTCGTTTTCCAGCGCCTTGCGCAGGCCGGCGGTGATGCCCTTGGACAGGGGCATCGTGGTGATGTCGGGCTCGTGGCCGTTGGCCCTGGCCGCGATTCCCAGGGCCGAGGCCCCCGCCGGGTTGACTGCAGCAGGTTCCGTTGCAGCCGGGGTAGTTGCGGTGGTGGTCATCGGGCGTCAGCCTCCAGGTCCTCGGCGAAGCCGTCGAGGTAGGCCATGTACTCCCGCTTCTCCTCTTCGATCAGTGGGTGGGGTTCTTCGAACACGTAGTCGAAGATGTCGCTCACCGGCGGTTTGGGCATGGCCATAACGGCCTCGCGGATGTGGGCGGCCAGGGCGTCGGCCTCGCGTTCGACCGAGGCGAAGAAGTCTGCAAGTTCGGCTGCGGCGGCCGGGGACCGGTGGACCGCCTCGGTCTCCAGGTAGGTCTTGAAGCGCACGATCGGGTCCTTGGCGGCCCACGATTCCGTCAGCGCGTCCGACCGGTACTTGGTCGGGTCGTCGGCGGTGGTGTGGGCGCCCATCCGGTAGGTGAAGGCCTCCAGCAGGCGGGGGCCATTGCCCGCGCGGATGTCGTCCAGGTTCGCTTTGGCCACGGCGTACATCGCCAGGATGTCGTTGCCGTCCACGCGGGTGCCGGGCACGCCGAACCCGGTGCCGCGGGTGAACAGAGGCGCGTTCATCTCCACCGAGTTCGGTTCGGAGATGGCCCACTGGTTGTTCTGGATGAAGAACAGGGTGGGGGCGTGGAAGGTCGAGGCGAAGTTCAGGGCCTCGGACACCTCGCCCTGGCTGGTGGCACCGTCGCCACAGCAGGCGATGGCCACCGCGTCGCGGTCCGGGTCGCCGGTGCCCACGTCCCCGTCCAGCGAGATGCCCATGGCGTAGCCGGTGGCCTGCAGCATCTGGGCGCCGATGACGATCGTGTAGGTGTGGAAGTTGTAGGCCTGCGGGTCCCAGCCGGCGTGGTTCTGCCCGCGGTACATCTCGAAGATCGTCTCCGGGCGCAGCCCGCGGCACCAGGCCAGGCCGTGTTCACGGTAGGTGGGGAAGACGAAGTCCTGATTGCGCATCGCGTGGCCCAGGCCGATCTGGGCGGCCTCCTGGCCCAGCAGTGGCGCCCAGAGGCCCAGCTGACCCTGGCGCTGCAGAGCATTGCCCTCCGCATCGACCCGGCGGATCAGCGCCATATCGCGGTAGAGTCCGCGCAGGTCCGCGTCCGTTAAGTCCGCGACGTAGCGTTCGTACGAACCGCCGTCGACTCGCTGACCTTCCGGGGTGAGCATCTGAACCATCGTCGGGTCGTGATCCAATATGGACTCCTTCGTCCCGATCATGTTCGATGTCATACCGTTCTCCTCACGTAGGGATGGCGTCTGGTTTGCAGCCACCATCGGATGGGGTGGGCGCCGTAGCCTGTGGGCCGACGTCCTGGTTATGCATGTCACATATTGATACAGATTAACGCACCAGGCCCCTCGGCGGCCACCGGTGGGCGATAGTTCCCCACACCGTCCGATTACCGGGTTCTACCCTACTTTTGTAGGACGTTGGATTATTTTTCCGAACAGCCGGGAAGTGGCCCCTTTGTGAGCCCGAACAATCGTTCGGGAAAACCCCCGGAAAACGGTTCTGACCAGAGCGCGCGAGTACCAACCCGGGTACCGTTGCGGGTACCGTTGCGGGTACCGTTGCGGGTACCGTTTCCGGCCCCGGCGGCCCCGCTTCCCCGGGCCCGAGGCCGCCGCTGACCGGGTGCCCATCTCACCCCGCCCGGCGGTCGCGCGCAACCTGTGCCACAACAGCCAAGCGGATGTACTCCGACAGGCTCATACCCCGCCCCCTCGCAACATCGTGTACTGCTTCATCCAACGCTTCCGGCGCCCGCACCTTCCACGTCTTCGTGGTCGCCGCCTTACTGCCCGCCGAAAGCCTCGGACGCCCCATCGACACCCAGACCGCGTCTTCGACACTCAGCTCAGGGGCAATACGAGAGCCGTCACGATGGACCGCATCCCCTAAGGGCTTGAGTTCGCCCGCTTGGGCCGCATCAGCCAGAGCGCCGAAAAACTCATCCTCATTCTCTACCATCGGCCTTTGCCTTCCTTTCCTACAGAGCGTCGGACGTCTCATCTGTCCGAGCACCTCTACCTCAAATGTCGATAGAGGTCCGATAGTTCCATGACATGGAATATGACTATGTCAGCACCCAAAACACTGGCTACAACTTCTATGTACCGCTCGGTTTGCGAATGCGGGTGCCCGACGAACACTCGGGTAGGCAGGCTCTTTGCACTAGCAACGGACTCTGTCCCGGTGCTGTGAATCATCGCGTAAATCGCATCCTCATGAGCGATCCCATGGCGGTCAGCACTCGTGGTGAATTGGATGCCCATTGGCACTCCTCACTCGTCCTCAGTCTCCCAAAAGTCGGGCCACAAAACAAGGCCTACAGTTTTCAGCTACCACCTCACCCCGGGGTGCGGACGGCTTCGTAGTCGCGGGTGGCCACGCGCTCGCCGGTGAAGAAGTCACCCATGTCCTCCTCCCAGTCGGCCAGATCCTGTTGGCCCGCCTCCTGCAGGCGTTCCAGCGAGCGCTCGTACTCATCCCGGCTGTGTGAGCTCCCCGGGTCCCCGGCGGCCTCCCCGTCACGCTCGACCGTCAGTGTCGTCCAGTTCGCCGCGTCCGGATTCCGATCCCCGTCCAGGTTCGGCACGATGTCATCGGAGTGTTCGACGGCCAGCACCTTGGCATCGGCCGGTGCGAAGTCCGAGGTGGGCGATCCGGCCGTGAGCACCCCGCGCACGTCGTAGTCCCCGGCGAACTCCGGATCCGAGGCCAGGGACTGCGCGATGATCCCGCCTTGGGAGAAGCCGGTGAGCAGGATCTGGTCGTCGCGGCCGGCGCCCGAATCCCGCAGCGCGGTGCGCACCGCTTTGTGCATCGCGGTGTCGCGGCCCAGGACTCCCTGCGCGTTCGTCTTCAGGTCGGAGCCGGCCCGGGCCGGGCGCGCGCTCCATTCCGTGGTGCCCGGCAGGTAGACGATGAAGCGCTTGCGCCCGTCGGCCCCGCGGTACTCCTCGACGCGCACACGCCCGTTGTCCACGCCCTCGGGGTTCGTCGCACGGGACCGGTTGAATAGTTCCCGCGCGTTCCCCGGTGCCCGGGTCCCGCCGGCGCCCGTTGCCCCGCCGGCTCCCCCGGCTGAGGCCGGACCTGCAGCGCCCGAGGCCGGACCTGCACCCGCTATCCGGCCCACTCCGCTCCCACCGACTACCGCGCCCGCTGCGATGCCCGCGGCTGCCCCGACCCCCGCGGCATCCACCATGGCCCCGGCGCGGCTGTCCTCGTAGACCTTGTCGACCCGGACCCCGGTGTCTCCCAGCAGACCCATCCGGCGCGCGGTGGCCACTGCGAGCGCGGTCAGTGTGCGCGAGTCGTGTGGCAGGATCCCGCCGGGGCCTCCGTCGGGCCCCAGTTCCACGCCCGGCGGCAGTCCCACGAAGCCGTTGACGAAGCCTGGCAGGAGGTTCTCGATGAGGGTCCGGGTGGTGCCAGGATGTCGGGCCGCTGTGTCGCGCAGCCAGATCCCGGCAACGCCTCCGACGGGTTCCAGGCCCTTGCCCGTAGCCCCGACCACGGCTCCCACTCCCTTTGCCCCTACACGGATCAGGGACTTCGCCACCTCCGGTTCGAACGTCCCGCCCACGAACGACAGTCCGGTGATGACGGCCCCTGCGGCCATCCCGATGCCGATCCCGCCGACCACCAACGGCACCGCCAGGTTGATCCCCACCACCGGCAGGACGACTCTAGCGGCGTGCCCGGCCAGATTCCCCAGACCCCGCAGCGCCCGGTCGATCAGGCCGTCGACCAGGGACTCCGCATCCCGATAGGCTCGGGCGGTCAGGCGTAGGGAACCTGCCAGGGAAACGAAGTCCGCCGCCAGGCCGGCACTGTGCGCGGTGAAGGTGGCCTTGGCCGCCTGGACCCTGGCGAAGGTGCCCGGCGAGGCGATCGCGCTGAGGTCCTCCAAGGGGTTCAGGTCGGCCCAGGCGGCGCGCCCCGCCAGCCCGGACAGTTCGGAGGCCACATCGCCCAGGAGGTCCGCCACGGCGTCCAGGTCATCGAGCCGGGCACTGACCGATCCGGCGCCGCCTCTGACCTGTACCCAGCTCATTGCCACGCACTCCCCGGCCCCGGTTCGCCCCACGTGGCAGACCGCCCATCGGCCGCACTCCCCCGCTGACCGGGCCGGCCGCCCTGCTCCACTCTCCGTCCCCGCCAGTGGGCGAAGCGCGTGAGGTCCTCGGAGAGCTGCCTGCGCAGCTCTCCGGCGAAGGCGGAACCGGACGGAATGAACTCGACGGCCAATGACAGTCCATGGGGACAGTCATCGCAGCCGTGGACGATCAGCGGCTCCAATTCGAAATCGGCGGCCAGAACCGAGACCGCGGAACCGCCCACAGGCCGCTGTCCCCACTGCGGTGCGGCCCGCGCCGGTTCCTCCCAGGGCGGGTCGTCGTAGAAGGCCCGTGGGTTCAGGGATGCGACCCGGTCCTGGTCCGCATCCGGGTCGATCACCACCAGGCAGCCGCTAATGGTGGCGCTTTCGGCCTCTCGGCCCAGCTCGTCGATCAGTCCAGCCACCACGGCGGGCAGTTCGGCCAGACCGCAGCTGCGCAGCACCAGCAGGCTGCCCAGATCTGCGTCCTCGACCCCATGTGCGGAGGCGAAAGCGCTGGGAATCCGGTCGATGGTGCCGTGGATGCCGGCCCGGTTGCCGCTGATCACGATCATCAACTCCAACCAGTCCGCATCGGTCATCAACCGCAGCGGAATGTAGGCTTCCGGTTCGGCCAGGCATTGGGCCAACACCTTCAGATCGCCGCCCAGTTGCGCTGCGGCCCGAGCGGCTTCTTCCCGCGCGGCTTCGTCCGGGACTGCCTCGGCCCCTCCCACGTTCATATCGTCGATGTCCCTCATGTCCGGTTCCTCTCCTGTCCAACACCGGCCCCCGGTCCTTCCGGGGCGCCTGTTCTGCTCGATTCCGCCCTAGACGCCGTACCCGCCGGCACGATCCGGCCCACTGGAACCACCTGGCCCGCCCGGCAGCCCCGGTGCCATCACCGTCAAAGGCCCCGCCGCCGCAACCGCGGCGATGTGTGCGTCGTAGGCGGCTGCGACCTCGGAGGCGGCGTCGGCCAGGCGGTGCAGCCGCTCCAGACGATTGCCCACAGATTCCCGGTAGTGCTCGGCTGCGCGCGAGCGCCATTGCACGTGCCCGGCGCTCAGGGCCCGGCCCGCCAGGTCGTGCGCCTGGATCACCAGCGAGCGCCAGCTGTCCCTGGCCGCTTCCAGATGTGTCGTGTCCATGCACCCACTGAAGCCCGCCGGCCTCGGGCGCGGAAGCCCCTGAAACCGTCCTGTGGACAACCGCGCGGCGTCCACAGCCGGCGGACGCGGCACTCGCCCGGCCATGCACAGGCAGATGACGCGTCGGTCACCTCGCCCGGCGCACCCGCCCGGCG
Source organism: Brevibacterium sp. 50QC2O2 (assembly GCF_024580675.1). Lineage (NCBI taxonomy): Bacteria > Bacillati > Actinomycetota > Actinomycetes > Micrococcales > Brevibacteriaceae > Brevibacterium > Brevibacterium sp. 50QC2O2. Next base: position 62,983 of record NZ_JANIJZ010000008.1, on the reverse strand, counting down.
GCCCGAGCCGACGGCCCCGCACGGCAACCCGAGCCCGGCGACCCCCCACACCCGCCCACGCAGGTCGCCTACCGGCCCCGGCATGAGAACATAGAGCCATGACTCGTGTGACTCTTGCCCAGTTGGAACCCGCCATCGCCCTCGGCCCCCTGGATGGCCGCTACCGCAAGGACGCTGCTCCCCTGGTGGACTATCTGTCCGAGGCGGCGCTCAACCGCGACCGCATCCATGTGGAGGTCGAATGGTTCATCCACCTGAATGAACAGGGTGTTGTACCGGGGGTGCGCGCGCTGCTCGACGATGAGAAGCAGCAGCTGCGCGACTGGGCCGAGGCCTTCGACGCGGAGACGATCGCCCAGCTGGCGACCTTCGAAGCGGTCACCGTCCACGACGTCAAGGCCGTCGAATACGCGATCAAGGAAGCGCTGAGCCAGATCGGCGCGGACGACCTGAGCGAACTGGTGCACTTCTGCTGCACCTCCGAGGACATCAACAACCTGTCCTACGCCCTGGGCATCAAGGGCGCGGTGCAGGACGTCTGGCTGCCGGCGGCGGCCAAGCTGATCGACCAGCTGGCCGCGATGGCCGATGAGCTGGCCGAAACCCCCATGCTGGCGCACACGCACGGGCAGCCGGCCACGCCCACCACGATGGGCAAGGAGATCGCGGTGACGCTGCGCCGCCTGGCCCGCCAGCACGCGCGCATCGCCGGGACCGAATTCCTGGGCAAGATCAACGGCGCCACCGGCACCTACGCCGCCCACGTGGTGGCAGCCCCCGGCGTGGACTGGCCGGCGGTGGCGAAGTCCTTCGTCGAGGACAAGCTGGGCCTGACCTTCAACCTGCTGACCACGCAGATCGAGTCGCACGACTGGCAGGCGGAGCTGTACGCGGATGTGGCCCGGTTCAACCGGATCGCCCACAACCTGGCCACGGACATGTGGACCTACATCTCCATGAACTACTTCAAGCAGATCCCGGTCGAGGGCGCCACCGGCTCCTCAACGATGCCGCACAAGGTCAACCCGATCCGCTTCGAGAACGCCGAGGCGAACCTGGAGATCAGCTGCTCGCTACTGGACACGCTGGGCGAGACCCTGGTGACCAGCCGGATGCAGCGCGACCTGACCGATTCGACCACGCAGCGCAACATCGGCGTGGCCTTCGGGCATTCGCTGCTGGCGCTGAACAACCTGGTCAAGGGCCTGGTCCGCCTGGACATCAACACGGCCGCGCTGGATGCGGACCTGGACCACAACTGGGAGGTGCTGGCCGAGGCGATCCAGTCGGTCATGCGCGCGGCCTTCCTCAAGGGCGTGCCCGGAATGGACAATCCCTACGAGAAGCTCAAGGAGCTCACGCGCGGCCACCGGGTCGATCAGGCGGAGCTGCAGTCCTTCGTGGCGGGCCTGGGCCTGCCGGACGAGGACGCAGCGCGGCTGGCGGCACTCACGCCGGCCACCTACATCGGGGTCGCCGCCGACCTTGCCAGGGCCGAGGTCGCGGCCTGGAGGGCGCGCGCCTGACACAGGGTACGACTCGGGTCCGGCGGACCGACCGGGTGCCCAATACCCGCGCCAGACGGCGCGGGTATCTGTGCGTGGTGGCGCTGCTGGCCGTGTGCTGCCTAGTGGTTGATTCGTTCATCCCCCGGGTGGCTCATTCGCGCCAGTACGCACTGTTCGGCAACTGGCTGTTCCACGCGAACACGCAGGAGAAGGTCATTGCGCTGACCCTGGACGACGGCCCCAGCGAGGATCCGGGACCGGTGCTGTCGATGCTCAACCGGCACGGGGTGCGCGCGACCTTCTTCGTCAACGGCATGTGGATGGAGAAGTACCCGACGGTGGTGCCCCGGCTGATCGCCGATGGGCACCAGATCGCCAACCACACTTGGGACCACCGGCACATGATCGGGGTGGCACCGTGGAGCATGCACCAGGAGATCGCGGGGACCGACCGGCTGATCCGGCAGGCCGGATATACGGGACGGATCGCCTTCCGCGCGCCCTATGGGGACAAGTTCATCGGCCTGCCGGCCTATATGACGGCGACCAACCGGCTGGGTGTGATGTGGGACGTGTCCCCGGAGAACTTCCGGCCGGAGCAGACCGCCCAGCAGATGGTGGAGCGCGGGATGAAGCAGGTGCATCCGGGTGCGATCATCGTGGTGCATCCCTGGTGGGACCGGGAGAAGACCCGGCTGGCCACTGGCATCATGATCGATCTGCTCAAGGCCCGAGGCTACCGTTTCGTCACGATCGACCAGCTGGCCGCGATGAACGGGCAGGGGTAGTAAATAGTGCAGGGCCTACATGAAGGATTAGGCGGGCTTACCCTTGTTCACTTCGTCAACAATTGAAGTGTCCCGAATGTGGGCGGCGAGTTCAGGAAGCAGCATCTCAGCGACCTCAATGATCGCAGCTTGTGCCTTGATGACCTCTGCCTGGCGGCGGGGATCGAACATCTGTTCGTGATGCGAGGCGCGGTTTCGCACGTTGTTGATGAGCGTGAGTTTGCGCTCGACCTGCTTGCGGTCCACCCGGTGTGGGAATGCCCAACTCAGGATCGGGATCCACAGCACTTTCTCGTGGGCTGCGTCCGTGAGGTGTCGCCAGAACCCGAACGGCAATTCGGCAATCACCTGCCCCGTGGCGGGCGAGGAGGAACGCACTCGTCGGGTCGCTTCCGAGATGCTCGTACGGTTCCTGGAGTTCAGGTCGACTGTGCGACCTCCGCGGCTTCGCAAGAGAGGTGCGTTTACAGGTGACAAGGCGTCGAAGAGCCAGTGTTCATCGCCTTGCCAGCGGTATGAGAGTGTCTCGTCGTAGACGTTGCGAATCCCCACCTCAATATGGGCGACGTCGTGCATCACCGCACCTGAGAGATTCACGCTCCACTCGTAGAGTGCCAGCGCCTGACCCGCGTCACCAGCACAGTGATCAAGGTACCTCTGCCAGCGCCCAGGCGATAGCCATGCTTGAACCCAGTCCTTGGGTTCATCTGCGCTGGACACGTATGGCTCCTCGAGATATTGGGGAACGTCAATGCCCCGGCGAGAATACCTCATCAGTTGATGACTGACAGATAGCGCTCCACCGGGGCTTCATCGACAATGATAGCACGCACCACGCGGTGCGGAGCTTGAACTCGGGCTTACTCTACGCTGCTCTCGTCGACACATAGGCATCATGATCGATCTGCTCAAGGCCCGAGGCTACCGTTTCGTCACGATCGACCAGCTGGCCGCGATGAACGGGCAGGGGTAGTAAGTTAGTCCCGGGTGGCCCGCCGGGCACGGGCCGCTATCGGAGACATCCCCGCCTTGCCCGCAGTCATGGAATCGAAGGTATAACCGCATATGAGCACGCCCTCCCCTCAATCGCGCCACCAGCAGCAGTCTCCGGCTTCGGGAGAGTCGGCGTCCAACCGTGGCGGCTGCGGTTGCCTTATCGCCATCATCGTCGTGATTCTCCTGATCATCGCCGTGCTGGTCGGCATCTTCCATGGTGACGACGATTCTGACGATTCTGACGGTTCGCCTGAGCAGAGCACGGGCGAGATGCCCACGCCCGCGATCACCTCCCCCACACCCACGCCGGCCGAAACGTCGGTCGAGCCCGTCGACGCCTACGAGTACGACGATGATGACATCATCGATGACGAGATCGACGACTCGGAGGATCACAAGGACTACTTCGTCCACCACGAGGGTCCTGCTGAGCGCAAGCTCAAGAAGTACTTGGACGAGTACGACTCGGATGACGATGACTACGACACGTACTCCGACGACGATTTCACCGATGAAGAGGACGAGGACTCGAACGAAATCGAGGACACAGATGAGGACGGGGACACCGACGACGGCGGTTCTGCCTACTACGCCAACTGCAGCGCGGTGAGAGCAGCCGGTGCGGCGCCCATCTATGCAGGCGACCCCGGATACAGCAGGAAGCTGGATCGGGACGGCGACGGAGTCGGGTGCGAGTAGGGCGGGGTCTACAACAGCTGAATATCTAAAGTTCCCGTACTACTCCAGGGGCTCATCCAGAATCTCGTACGCAGATGCCAAGGAAGTACTTACCACGTCTAGCTTGATCATCTCAGCGACAACCTCACGAAGTTCACGACGGTCAAGACACTCGACGTCCATGACACCGCCAGGTCCGAACAATGCCAGCGCGCGACCTTTGTCCGGCGAATAGCGGGGCTGGTACCAGATTCCAGTAAAGCCCGCCGCCCGAAAGCTCTTCGCCCAGCCCTGGGTAAGCTCGTAGTCAGCCGTGGAGCTGATCTCGTTGGAAAGCCGGAACTTGAACGCATCCTTGTCCGTGGTCTTTGCACAGTTCGCTTCCGTCGGAAGGATGATCTGGGAGACGACTCTATCGTCGAGAAAACTGTCAGATACGATGCCCTGTTCGATGAAGTCTGGACCTATCAGCTCCCGGGCTGCCACCTCAGCCGTATTGGCCACATAGCAGGTGCCGTCTGGGGCAGGTAGGTCAAACCGTCCCTCCATGCCAGATGCGTAGAACCATGCACCCAGCGTTCTGCGGTGCGCCCTATGCCAACGAGTGCCCTTACGGACATACTTGGAGAGGAAACCATCGAGGCTGACCGATGGTGCTTGCAGCGTGACTCTATCCCTACCCATGCGACTTATGCTGCCCAATTCCGGGCAGTACGCCGGGCAGCCGCCAGCGCATCTTCCAAATGACCATTGTCAAGGAGCTCCAGAGGAGTCCGTTTCTGCTCATCTCCGGCGAGCGGAGTCGTGATCCATAGGGCGATTGTCGCAGGGTCCACTACCTCACGGAAGACATTCGCCACAGCCAAGACATCCGACCGAACACTATCACCGCTGAACTGGAACAGAGGAAAAAGGTTGTCCCCCTCAACTTTGATCGCAAACAGCTGGTGCTTCTTCGTCTTCTTGCTCACCGCTTCACGCGAAATGTCCCACATGCTTGTGAGGGCCTTCGTCGAGTAGACCGGGCCGATTAAAGCGCTGAAGGCCCCCGGTGCCTGTGGAAGCATCCGCGCTATCCGATCACCCAGCAACGCGGGGTCATCAAGATCTTCAAATCGCTTATCCGGCATGGAGTCAAGCGCTGCACGCACACCAGCAACGATCTCGTCGCGAATCTTTTGCGCAGATCCAGTCGCCATTGTCGACCTCCCTGTACTCGATCCCTTTCACCGTACGATTCGCTGTCAACCTTGTCAACCTTTGGCACATGGCTTGCCAACGTTTGCCACTGTTGCCCCTACCGCGACCTGCAGCAGTCCCCACCCACATCACACCGCCCTCCCCCGGCTCCTTCCGTATACTTACTCATCGGGAGTATGCCGTACGACTCCCGTACCCTCGGGAGGAACCATCGTGTCTCAGGCACCCCAACCCCTACAGAACCCCGGTCAGTACCCCAGTGACCCGGGCGGGCAGCTGCGTGAGCGCCCGCACAAGAAGAAGATGTCCACGGGCAAGCGCAACACCCTGATCATCCTGTCGATCCTGCTGGTCATCATCCTGCTGATCGTCGGCGCGGTCGCCTGGTACGGCGGGGCGCTGGCCAAGAAGTACGACGAGGGCACGAACAAGCTGACGCAGGAACAGATCTTCGGCAAGGGCAACGACGTCGCGGATTCCAATGGCACCAATGTGATGCTGCTGGGTTCGGACGCCCGCGGATATGAGAACGTCGAGGACTACGACAAGTTCACCGGCGTGCGCTCGGACACCCTGATGATCGCCCACTTCCCCGCGACCAAGGGCAAGGGCGTGCAGGTCGTGTCGATCCCGCGTGACACCTTCTGGCAGATCCCCGGCAAGTCCAAAGCGAAGATCAACGCGGCGATGTCCTGGGGCGGCATTCCGCTGACCATCAAGACCGTGCAGGACTACCTGAAGATCAAGATCGACCATGTGGCCGTCATCGACTTCGAGGGTTTCAAGGACCTGACCGACGCTCTGGGCGGCGTGGACGTCCAGTCCCAGAAGGCCTTCAGCAGCCACGGACAGACCTATACCAAGGGCACCAATCACCTCAACGGTGAGCAGGCCCTGTGGTTCGTGCGCGAACGCCATGCCTTCGCCGACGGCGACATGCAGCGCCAGCGCAATCAGCAGGCCTTCCTCAAGGCCGTGGTGAAGAAGACCGTTTCCAAGGACACCCTGACCAGCCCCAGCAAGGTGTCGAACCTGGTGGGCGAATTCGCCCCCTATCTGACCGTGGACGAGGACTTGAGCGCCTCGCGGATCGCCAAGCTGGGTCTGGGGGTCGGTTCGATGACGAGTTCCGACATCACCTTCGCCACCGCTCCGATCAGTGGCGACGGGCGCGAGGCCGGCGGCCAGTTGGTCCTGTACCCGGACATGGATCGCCTCAAGGACCTGCGCAAGGCCTTCGACGATGACACGATCGCCGAATACGCAGAAGAGAATGGTGACGAGCACTACAAGTAGCGACCCGCTCCTGAGTAGTCCCCCAAGGACCACTAGCCTGCTACTCTAAGAAAGTACCCAGAAATACGAACAACGAGAAAGACCCCGCAAATGTCCACACGTTCTAATAAATCATTAAACAAGACGTCTTCGACACTTAGAACACGGGTACGCAACTTTCTCGAAGCCCACTCAACTCTAGAGACATACACCGCCCTACGCAACATTGAGCGTAGCGTGATCACGCTGGCCAAGCACCGTAGGTCTCTAGTAAACATATTCAATACTCGCAACAGCAATCAGCCACTCACATCCCCCCAAACTATACAGACTCCTGCTGAAGCACATCAGAAGACATTTCGTGCCATAATCGCCCTGCTTGAATCCAGTAATATCGATTGGTGGTCCGTCGACAACCACCAGTTCCAAACACGCGGAACACTGGCTATTTCAGAATCCTCGCTCCCATTACTTCTCAAAATATTAAAAGTCACTCCTGAAATAACGATATATCTTAAGAAAAACGCGTTGCTTCCGGAATCGCTCACCAAGCCGACAACACTCCAAACTATTCGTAACGAAGGATCGGTGCGTCTACAGCCCCAATCTATCGCAGGCCCCGAGCATATGAGCTCAGCGACGTCAGCCGCATGCGACATCGAATTCTGGAAGCTCGATGGCCAGGACGGATTACAAGCTCCAAGAAGGAATCGGGCCGCAGAATATATAGCAGGACCCGCGGCAGAACTCGTGCCGGCAACCCGTCTCAACACTAAGGTGAGAACCCCACGCGCGTTCTTGAACAGATACGTAGATGACGTGACATTCCCAATCGACGTAGTCTATACGTGGGTTGACGGTAACGATCCCCAGTGGTTAGAGAAGAAGCGTGCCACTCAAAATTCAGAAAACGACTTATACCATAGCGAAGCTACCCACACCGCACGATTTGAGTCAAAAAACGAGCTCCTCTATTCCTTACGGTCCGTTCATTACTATATGCCATGGGTAAGGCATATATACCTAGTAACTGATAAACAGATTCCAAGTTGGCTCGATACAGATAATCCAGGAATTACCGTCGTCGATCACCGTGACATATTCACTAATCAAAGTAACCTACCTACGTATAACTCTAACGCTATCATAAGCCAGATTCACCATATAGATGGACTTAGCGACCGGTTCATATACATGAATGACGATGTATTTATTGGACGACCCTTAACCCCGCAGCACTTCTTTTTCGGGAGCGGAATCGCCAGAGTCTCTCCCTCTAAGAATACGCGGCCAATCATACCTGCCAGTGCAAAAAATGAACCACACTTCAATGTTACTGAGAACATCAGAGAAATACTATGTTCCACCACAGGCATAAGCGTTTCAAAAGCAATCAAACACACCCCCCATCCCATGATTAAAAGCCTCCTCTATGACCTAGAAGCGCGGTACAGCGACGCTTATGCTACAACATTGGGTCACCCATTTCGGCACCACTCAGATATTGTTGCCGATCAACTACACCACTATCAATCTCAGATATCAGGGAAAGCAGTTCCTGGGACTCTATCATACATGTACATAAACATCCGAGATAATGCTTTCTCTCAACGTCTTGAAAGCTTGCTAAGATTCAGAAACTATGACGCGTTCTGTCTCAACGACGCACCTGTAGACGCCACCCCCATGCTAGACGGCGCGATCTCTTCCTTTCTGAGTGATTACTATCCTCTATCATCTAAATATGAAAAAAGGGAAACCGAATAATATGAATAAAGGCAATCGTTGGGATCGTACGATCTTAGGGTCTGTTAGCGTAGTAATCCCTACGTATAACGTAGAGGAGTATATCAGCGAAGCTCTGGACAGCTTAGTGAACCAATCTATCTTCACGGATCTAAACATTTTTGTTGTTGACGACGGGAGCACGGACAGCTCGGCAGCTATCGTTACGAAATATGTCCGTGCCTATGACAATATGCATTTACTTCGCGGAAACCATTCCGGCCCCGGTGCAGCACGTAATCTCGCACTAAAAGTAGCTCGTGACGAATTTATAACATTCATGGATTCTGATGATGTTATACCGCCGACCGCATACGAGCTGATGCGCAATAAACTCCAGTCGGATCCGAATCTTGAATTCGTCACGGGTAAGATGACAACCTTTCCAAAAGAGCAAGCATTTTTCTGGCAGACTGCCTACGATCATGGTGAGAGAACGGTTTCCTCGATACTCGAAGCCCCGGAGCTAATTCACTCAGGTTCTGCCTGCAACAAAATGTTCCGGCGCAGTGTTCTTGCTGAACGAGGGGAACATTTTCCTGAAACGGCCCATTTCGAAGATGCACGTGTGGTGATCCCGTTCCTGCTGCAGTCCAAGCGTTTTGCAATAGTTCCAGATACTGTGTATCTCTATCGCAAACGAGAGCATGGGGGGTCTATTATGGACTCGCTGTTCTCCAGAAAGCAAAACTATTGGGACTACCTAACCCTCATTGAGGAAGTGTCCGCCTTATCTCTGACCCTCCCGCATCTTGTAAAACGCACAGCTGAGATGTTCTGCGTTCGCGGATTTCAGGGGTTCCTTTTAAGGCAAGCAGACATCCTTACTTCTCCAGAATCAATCGCATTCTTGAGGCGCTCGTATATAGTCTTTGAAAATGTTCCGGCCTGGCTGATACGCAGAAACACACACAATCCTCGGCATGCCAACCCGTATGGCCTTCTACGTGCAATGGGACGAAGGAATGAATTCTCCGGGCTTTCGGCCGATACTAGGATTCACTTTGTCGACGGCAAGCCGCAGCTCGGGATGCTGCGGATGGGCGATTATGATTCTCTAATGCGTAGTTCAGGCTTTTCTGCCTGGGCGGAAAGCATACGCCGTGATGGGCGTTTCATAGTCGTAGAGGGACGGATCACAGGCAGAGGCCTACCTATCTCAGAAAAACCGGCAGTCGGCCTGTCTCTGCTTCTAGGAAATCGCTCGTTTGCGGCTGAATGGGTCCAGCGCGCGGATCGCCCGCCTTTAGCTGGGGCTTGGTCTGCATTTCAGGCCAGAATCCCGGTTTCGAAATGGCCTCGGGGTGAGTACTTTCCTAAGCTTCGCTTTTCTGAAGGCACCGGACATTTTAAAACAAGGCTCGTCAAGACTCTGGGGCTATTTCGAAATAGTCGAACATTTAGGTCCTCCGGGTATTTGTATGAAATCCGCTCAAATCACAAGAACCAAGTTGGCATAACAAAGTACGCCGTCCCATCAAATTTCAGACATCGAATCCGTCATTTGATTTCACGTTGGAATACAGATCGTAAGGATGATTTAACATTTGCCAATCTGGTCGCACTCCGTGCAATTTTTAAGCCGCTAATTCGAAAACGTATTTGGCTACTGGGAGAGCGCTGGGACATGGCACAGGATAATTCTGCCAGCTTATTCAAGTACCTATCGAGATCCAGCGGTTCCGATATCCAAGCATTTTATGTAGTAGATAAAGAGTCCGCGGCATATTGCAGAATGAAGAAATATGGTCGGGTAATTCCGCACGGTTCTCTAAGACACAAGGTATATCTTTGTATCGCAGAGGCTATGGTCAGCGCATTCGATACTGATACCTACCTCAAGCCACGTGGTTGGCAGAAGTCACACTTTGTAGAGTACTTTATCGGTAGAACCGACATTCGTCGAGTATTCCTTCAGCATGGCGTGACATTCCGTGGAGACGGAATAACTGGACTGCACAGAATGGCTTCTGGATATGACTTAGTTGTTTCAGCGGCTCCTTCTGAAGCAGAGTATTTCTCTAATACTCTCGGCTATTCTGATCGGGCAGTGCCAGTAGGCTTTCCACGATTTGATTCACTATCGCATGTTAGTTCAGAAGGGCGTCGAAAGATACTATTCGCCCCCACATGGCGGGCTGACCTGGTCGTTCCGTCATACTCAGAATCCGCCAATTCGTCCGATGCAGAAGCATTCAGGGAATCTCATTATTACAAATCGATCATGGATTTTCTGAACTCACCTTCGCTGCACAACTCACTGGAAAAAAATGACTGCGATCTCTATTTTCTGCCTCACTATGAGGTCAAGGAACTGTTCAGACTGGAGACTAATAAGCTCGATCGTGTCAAAATTGCATCGACCGATGAGGCCGATTTTCAAATGTGGTTAAGAATCGCCGATGTATTCATTACCGACTATTCCTCAACCAGTTTTGACGTAGCATTCATGGGCACACCGGTCATATATTTCGGATGGGACCCGGTTGACAAGACCACCGGGGAGTTCTTTGTATATAGTTATTTTCATTACCAGTCGGATGGATTCGGTCCGGTAGCTCTATCACCCGATGATGTCGTCGCTTACATAGACTTGATTGCAGATAACGGCTTCCAAATGGACGCGATGTATAAGACCCGGGTGCACTCCTTCTTCAGTCTTCCTGATGGAAAAACATACGGTGCCGCAGTTGCCGAGGCAATACGATCAATCGGGAGATGATGGCCTTCTTCAAGTCTCAAACTATAGAAGACATGATTAATGCTAACTTACAAGTCCGGGAGCGGTGATGGAGTCAGAACTTTTTGGGGGCCTCTATTTTGTGCAGGACCATCAATGTCTGTCTTGGTGACCGGTGGTGCCGGCTATATCGGATCGCACGTCGTGCGGCTGTTGGAACAGCGCGGCGACGATGTGGTGATCGTGGACAATATGTCCAATGGCATCGCCTCCCGGATCGGCGAGCTGCCCCTGGAGCAGATCGACCTGTCCCACGCCGACGCCACCGACCGCCTGGTCGAGGTCATCGAACGCTACAGCGTCGACTCCGTCGTCCACTTCGCCGCGAAGAAACAGGTCGGCGAAAGCGTTCAGCGGCCCCTGTGGTACTACCAGCAGAACGTCACCGGCCTGGCCAACCTGCTGGCCGCCCTGGAGCGCACCGGTGTGGACCGCCTCGTGTTCAGCTCGTCGGCCGCGGTCTACGGGATGCCCGACCGGCTGATGGTCGAAGAGGACATCGACTGCCGCCCGATCAATCCCTACGGGCAGACGAAGCTGATCGGCGAATGGATGATCGACGATGTGATGGCGGCGACCGGGCTCAACGCGATCAAGCTGCGGTACTTCAACGTCGCCGGCACCGGCTGGAACGACCTGGCCGACACCGCGGTGATGAACCTGTTCCCGATCGTGTTGGACCGTGATGCCCGGGGCCTGGCCCCGGTGATCTTCGGTGCTGACTACGACACCGATGACGGCACGTGCATCCGCGACTATGTGCACGTCAAGGACCTGGCCCTGGCGCACGTGTACGCCCTGGATGCCTTGGCGGCGGGCCGGCCGCGGGTCTCGACGTTCAACGTGGGCACGGGGCAGGGCGCCAGTGTGCGCGAGGTCATCGATGCTCTCTCCGATGCGCTGGGCCGGACACTGACGCCCGAGATCGGTGATCGTCGGGCGGGGGACCCGCCGCGGTTGATCGCCGATGTCACGGCGATCTCCACCGAACTGGGCTGGAAGGCCGAGTACGGGCTGGCCGATATCGCGAAGTCCGCGGTCGCCGCGGCCGCCTGGCGCGCAGCTCAAGCATAGACCTCTGTCAAACTGTATAGATTGGAGTACGACGTTTGTCTAGTGACTATAGGCCTATGGGTAGTGATAAAGAAAGCTTGTCTGCCGCTCGACGGTTACTTCAACAGGTTCTTGGTACGACGTTCGAATATATTCGGGAGTCTAATCGACCTGCGGCTGACCTCCGGTCAGTCGATGGGAATCATATCGCCGAAGTAAAGCGTATCACCCCTAAGCCATTTTTAGCGTTCAAGGACGCAATGAACAAGCAGGAGACAACTCGCAAGGTTCCTGAACTAAAGCGCCATTGGTATGTTCTCATCCGGACCTATGCAAACAGCATTCACTACCCGCCTATACCTGAATTTACTGAACCTACAGTAGCAGATAAAGACCTGTATGCGCAGGACGGGTTACTGGTGCATTCGAAACAGGATCAGGAAAACGAGTATCTACGGACCCTCGCCAAGCAGACTAATCAACACCCCAAGATAAAGGGGATGATCGATACCCTAATTCCTCATCTCATTGTTCTTGAACAATATGGAGAATCCAAGCTCTCAAAGAAATGTGCGCCGTCCACGAGCGAGGAATTGTGCAATGCTCGGACGGAGATAATCCGAATGACATCGGACGCGACCGTGATTTCCACTGACGTGGATACTAAAGCAGGCGGTATCTCATTGGTTTCCGCGCAGGGGGAAGTCAGAACAGGGCGGCCTGACATCATATCTAGTCGTATCCAAACCTGGCTTTCTCAGAGTAAAGATCAAGTCAGCAACATTTGTGAAAGCCTTCAGGAAACGTCTCCAAATACGCATCGTCACGCTATACTAGTCTTTTCGGGAGAGACCGAGCCAGAGTTTTTTGCGGTTGCACAATCAGATGATGCAATCCCGACAGGTGGCCTAAACATTCCGGATGAGATTGACACGTTATGGGCGTTGTTTGATTGTCGCGCGTTGTCTTATAACAGGAAAGACGGCTGGTATTCGCATTCGCTCGCACCATAGCGATGATAACTATGGTCACGGCATCTAGTTAGGACTCTGCTGCGATACATCATATACGGGAGGGTAAAGCTCAACCAAATGCTTCACAATGCCTATAACTCCTAAAGTTCCCAGCTTCAACAGCGGATTAGGGTGGGTTTTAGTACTGTCTCCACGACGGTCCGGTAGCGGTTATCTACCTGTCCGGTAGTACTCTGACAGCATCGTCAGGCACGATAAAATCTGACGACTGAAACAAGAGGAAGCTAATAAACCCGACGTCCACTGTGATGGTCGACGGGATCCTCACTATGTCTCATCCGACCCGGACTATCCCTACTGGCGTTGCCAGACGATTACCGCTGGCTTACCAACCGGTGACACCCCAGCGGAGGCGTTCAGGTTCTTCTCTGAGATGGAAGGCCCACGAAGCATGCCTATCGCCTAGTAATCCAAACGGCACTACTATAAGACAGCTCACTCTATGGCCCCGTTGGCGCAGTCGTTTAAATTGGGTCGTAAATCAGTGTGACGTTTATCCAGCTCGACGGACCATAGACGTGCTACCTTGGATAGAAGCTAATGACGACGACCGAAGGGAACCAAAGCCGTGTGGGGAGCGGCTACGCTGCTTCCCGAACACTATAGGGCCTGATTTTCACATCGTTCCGCATTCACGGCGAAAGCCTGACTATACAGATCGATCCGTGATACACACTCTCCCAGATTCGGGACTAAATTTGCTAACGTGTAAAATAGGCATGTAGGCATATTGACATTGTTCCGGATGGCTAGCTTGAGATTTTGAATAATCCTAATAGCCGAAAGTCACTCACACGGAGCGAGCAAAGTGCAGTGCTTGCCATCCATTCACCAAGATCGTTACAGTGTCAGAATTACCAACCCGCGCGCCTCGGTGTTTTATGAGGGAGCGGGTGCGAATCGGTGGTTACTATGCTAAACACCTCTCTGACTTGAGATATTGGGGTTGTCTAACTCTACTAAAACCCAGTGCAAAGGAGCACCTTCCAGGTGAAGGTATTTACATACCGCTCGCGTCATTTCGAAGTCACTACCGATGGTGCTAGAGTCGTGTCCTACGCCGGGGTGTCCATGCTCCGTGATGTAGCCGAGCACTCGGGCCTGTGCGCCAGGATCGCGAAGACCTTAACGGGAGGCTATAAGCACACACCCATCCGCTTGCCGGGTCGCGTATTCACCGATTTAGCCTGCGCGATCCCCGGTGGCGCCGATGCGATCTCCGGTAGAGAAGCGCTTGCCGACCGGCTGGAACTTGCACGGGCTGGTCGCACCGACGGGCACGACGTCGCGAGTCCTGGACCGCATCGATGACAGTGCTTTGGGCGGGATTCGTGATGCGCGGTTCGCCGCTCGGGCAACGGTGTAGGCGGCCGGTGCTGGCCCGGACACAGCCGATGGTTTGTGCACAAATCTCGATGCGTCCATTGTCATCTCCCACCCCGGCGCCAATGAACAGGCAGCGCCTAAGATCACGCGGACATTCGGCTACCACCCACTCCCGTGCTTCCTGCAGCGGCCCGACATCACCTCAGGTGAGGCATTGGTCGGCATCCTGCGATCTGGGAAGCCGGATCGAGTACGGCCGCTGATCACGTCACCGTGCTCGACATGGCCCTAACATCGTTACCGGAACACGTCCGGGATCGGCCGGCCGATCCCGGCTTCCCCACGGCTGCGGGCCCGGGCGGATACAGCTGCGGCCGCGCACATGTCCGCCCATGCCCACGTCGATCGGCGTGCGGATTCTCCGTTCGGGTACCCCGTGGTCTTCCCCGTCCAGCACTTCCTCGACGTCATCCCCGACGATTGTCGGGAACCCACCCTCGACACCGGTGGAGGTGTATGATGCTACGTGGGCCACCGAAGTCACCAGCCTGGTCAACCCGCACATTTGATCTGCCGGGTCTGGCAGATGATCCTGCGTAAGGAACGCTGTATCCCGGAGCCCAGCTTACGTTCGCCAGTGCCGACGACATGCACATCACCGAGTTCCTGACCAACACAACACACTGCCAGGCGTCGTGCCGGGCCAGGCCGCAGGGCTGGAACTACGCCATCGCCAGCATGCACGCGTCGAAGTTTAGCATCCGGCAGGCCAGGGCCTGCCGGATGCTAAACTTCGCATGCCTCGGGTTCGCGCTGAGAACCAGGCCTGACTCGAGGCTGTCTTGACCGTCCAGCACCTCATCACATGGCACCAGGCTCACCGGCAGCACGAGCCGGCTACCAGCACGCCCGAAAACCTGGATAGACTCGAAAGCCGCCAGTTCACGATCAGACCACCG
The DNA here is from genome assembly GCF_024580675.1 of Brevibacterium sp. 50QC2O2. Lineage (NCBI taxonomy): Bacteria > Bacillati > Actinomycetota > Actinomycetes > Micrococcales > Brevibacteriaceae > Brevibacterium > Brevibacterium sp. 50QC2O2. The sequence continues at coordinate 47,641 of NZ_JANIJZ010000008.1, read as the reverse complement.
AATACTGAGCACTCATGAAAGAGGGAGACCAGTCCTGGATTAAATTGTGTCAGGAAAGTGATCAATACACCAGGCGCCCCAAGATCCATTCTGGATCTACGTTGGCAGCCTTCAGTAGATTCAATCTAGTTTGAAGTAAATTGATAGTGGCCATATAATTCAGAGTTCTACCCTGAGACACCAACTATCACCAATCTTGTTGAGGACTTGTGTCACACTTCGTTCAAGCTGAGGCGGCAAGTCTCCAAACACGGACTCCATTGCGGCTTCTGTACCGTAAACTTCGACTGCGTCCGCAGACAACTCCTCGTCACAGCCCCAGTCTACCAAATATTCGTCGAACTTCGCATAGTCCATGAAAAATCTGTCAACCATCTTCGTAAACACAACATCACGATAGCGCTCGTACTCGATATCTCCCATATCCATTCCGACATAATCCAGCTATACCAGACAGATAGCCGACAGATTCCCTCACCATTCGTGCTAAAACATCCGCTCACATGACACCAATAAATATCCTATATGCTCATACCATACCTGTCACATCTATCACCCACGAAAATCTTTCACAAAAGAATTACCAGTTCCGGATACAACCTCAAAGCTACTTGCCACTGGGTAAATTTTACTGAGGTATTTCGGGATTAGTATATCAAGAATTCTGCTGCAAGTTTCATTTACCTGCGTTTCATTCAGGCAGAATACGTCTAAATCTCGTCTCAAAGCGAGCCTCATTAGATACATTTCTACGTCTGGACGTGTAATACTGACGTAGTCATAGTTAATACTTCCCTCGATACCGCGACCGGTTGCGTCAGCCCATTGGTGATTCAAAGATGAGGCGGTCGATATATCAAACGGGTGCCGGAATTTATGTGATTCGGTACGCCGGTACTCGTCAGTAAAGGTCCGTTCAAGTTCTTCCGCTACTGAGCGACGCTGCGCGTGAGGCGTATGTTTAAATTTCCGTGCTATCGTGCTTCCAAAATATCGGGTCATTAATGACCTATTATTCTTTGCTGCGCTTATGACAGGTAAATCCCTGGCTGTTGGCGGAGAGTAATCAAATACGGAATCTGACGAGAAGAACTTGCTTAGGCCACCAGTAGAGAAGAAAATACTCGGCGACACAGGCCTTCCGAAGAAAACATCATCGTTGATGTATAAGTAGTGTTCGCTGAGCCCTTCGATGTGATGCAGCTGAGATTCAATCGCATGCGAATTAAATGTTGGGAGTACCGATTTGTCTCTAAAAATGTCTTTATGGTCCACTCGATGAATCTTCGGGTGGTCTTCGTTTAACCATGATGGCCACTGACCATCAGTAACAACGTAGATGTTTCTGATCCAGGGTGCGTACATCTCAAGCGATCGCAAGGAGTACTTAAGCTCTGAACGGCTTGAAAATCGCGACTCGGAAACTGCTGTAGTATTTATAGAACTTAGATCGGCCGCGGACCTGGCTTGCTGCTTTTTTTGCGACCACACATGGTCGTTCCCATCCACCCAGGTAAACACTGCATCAATTGGGAAATCTATTCCGCCCGCCCGGCGAGGTGTAGCCACTTCACCTACTGTCCGAAGAGCAGACCATTCTGCAGGTTCGATATAGCGGACTCCCAAGTTCCGGTGTTTAGGATGGGAATGTAACGTTCCAGCAGCAAACTGACCTCCGTCTCGCCGTGGGATCCCAGCTCCCAGCGTCGTCCAGAACTGTACCTCCACCGACTCTCGAGGTGTGTCCAGTCTCCGGCCCTTCGCAACGACTGTGCGGCTGACATGGATTTCAAGTGGTCCGTGCCGGCGGACTCCTGGCTCCGCACCCTGACGCTTTCGCATGAACTTTGGGACTAGTTTGACTGACGAAGTCCAGCCCTCGGCTTTTCGAAGTGACTTGAGTGTCTGGATAATTCGTTGGTGATCGGCATTCTTGACGACGATTACGGGGTCAAGGTCGTCGGCCGTAGGCGGGAGATAGTACTCAACACCGCAGCCCGCTAGTAACTCGCAAACGCAGTGAAGGTTGTCACGAGCCCATGCGGCAGAGTTATACCCGGATTCCACTTCAACCGATGAGCTCAGCCGACACCGACGGTCTTGAAGCGTGGCGACGGTTTCAAGTGCTTTGCTCTTCTGTGCATCACTCAGATGGTCAATCGCGATGCCACGAACAGCGGAGTAAACAGCATGGGACATGCTCATATGACACCATCATCGTAGGTGTCTAGCCAGCTTACGAGGACCATCCCGCACTCATCCTTCGTTCGCGCTACTTCGGTTAATCATGTGTCACCGTCGGCGGCTCATCGTCGCCATGGCTCTAGCAGCTACTGAAGATCAAATTCCGTACCACTGGTTTCTACCTAATCCAGCGAGTCGGCTTGACTTGCGGTACCTGCTGTACTTCTCAGACCCTAGCATGAGTGCAGCTTGTGGGTCAGCTTAGTGTCTACTGATAGAGACGGAGTCCCTGGTTATGGGGATTCATGCAGTTCCTAGATTTATACACCCCACCCGGGTATACTGTTGACCCCTGACAGCACATCACTCAGACGCCACACCGGCCGTCGCCGCGGATGGTTCCGCCGCGTCTGCACAGGTCGCGCCTGCACAGGACCACTCCCCCGCCCACGCCCACCCGGGCACTGAAGCGACGGGCCACAGCCAGGCCGGCGGAGACCTCGGCGACGGGAAGAAACCGCACCCGGATCACGGCTACGACCAGGTCGCCATCGCCAAGCGCATGAAGCGCATCGAGGGCCAGGTCCGCGGGATCGGGCGCATGATCGACCAGGACACCTACTGCATCGACGTGCTCACCCAGATATCGGCCGTCACCGCGGCCCTGCACGCAGTGGGCGTCAACCTGCTCGAATCGCATATGAACCACTGCGTCGTCGAAGCCGCCCAGGAATCACCCGAAGCCGGCGCTGCCAAGATCGCCGAGGCCACCGCCGCCATCCAACGACTCATCAAGAGCTGAGATGCAGGCGGTGTCAGTGCCAGGTGGGACACTCGCCATATGTATGGCTTTGATCGAAACAGCGACTCCATCTGTAGCCAACGCGTGCCGGTCGACTACTGGTGGATCAACGGTGGTGCGGTCAATGGTGAAGATGCAATAGACACGATCCTGGACTTGGTTGAGCAGCTGCTGGCCGGCTGGGATTGGACCGACTATGCACTTGAAGAAGAGCTTGGCTATTTGGCCGAGCTCCTTGAGCGCGCCGGCCGGGGACAGTTGGAGCCCCTGACGGAGATCAAGCCGATACAACGTAAGTTTTTCTACCGCATGTTCGAGATCCGGCATCAGGTATCCGTTGTTCGAACCACACGAATGATGGGCAAGGTCATGGACCGCCGGGCATCAGCCGAACACGTGCGGATTTACCAAGCGGAAGGCGGCACGCTGCCAGCCGGTCACGCGCTGGCGGCGCACGTGCATTTGAAACAGATCATGCCTGATGACACCCGGACCCGGGAACTTCAGAACATCCAGATCGACAGAGCGGTCGAAGTGCTGACAGCAGGTGCATCCAGCCACTGGGGTATCCCACGGTGAGCCGCGTTCTTGTCAAGGCACCCTATATAGGATAAAACTTATACTATGACAGATCGTAAGGTCATCAGGGCACGGTCCCGCGAGAACACGCGCGCGGTGCTCGACTTCAAAGCGGCACTGGTTCAACAGCGCAAGGACCACCATCTGTCTCAGCAGGAGGTCGCCGAACGGATGGGCGCCTCCCAGCCGACCGTCAGCCAGTTTGAGACCTATGACAGCAACCCCACCATGCGTACCGTTCAGAAGTACGCGAACGCTGTTGATGCACTGATACAGATGCACGTTAGAGACGACTGTGTACGGACCGACCAGCACACGAGTTGGAGCAAAGTCTCCGACGAGGACGGAAGCGGTAATAACACCCGTATGCCGATCCAAGTGACTAAAACTGGGGGACGATGGTTGGCCCAAGACCAATTAGTGGTGGTCGGACGATGACCGACACACCAGGCGCACTCAGTTTTGGGGAGCTCATTGACGTGGACATCGTCGCCATCCACGCGGACACCCGTAATCCCAGAGACAAAATTGATCAGTCCGCCACTGATAATTACGCCGGCATGGGCTTCATCGGCATCGAGTACAACTCCGAGATGGGAGCACTGCGGTTCCTCTTCGAGGCATACGCCAACAGCACGCAGGGTTATGTCTCGGCAACGGTCGCACCCGTCTTTGGCATGACAGAGACCGGCCTCACCTCGATCAGCAACAAAGCGCTTGACGGCTTCCTTAATGAAGTTGCCGCGCCGACCGCACTGCCCTATCTCCGGCTAGAGCTAGCCGATGCCAGCCGTCGTGTATTCTCTGAGCCCGTGACGTTGCCTCTTGCCCCGAAACACGGTTTCTCGTTCAGCGCACGCATTCGGAACGAGCCTTCGGACTCCTAACCGTATACACCCGTAACTCATGAGTTGAATACCCCTCCCGGGTATAGAATCGCTCCCATGACAGCACACCACACGGACGCCACACCGGCCGTCGCCGCGGATGGTTCCGCCGCGTCTGCACAGGTCGCGCCTGCACAGGACCACTCCCACGCCCACCCGGGCACTGAAGCGACGGGCCACAGCCAGGCCGGCGGAGACCTCGGCGACGGGAAGAAACCGCACCCGGATCACGGCTACGACCAGGTCGCCATCGCCAAGCGCATGAAGCGCATCGAGGGCCAGGTCCGCGGGATCGGGCGCATGATCGACCAGGACACCTACTGCATCGACGTGCTCACCCAGATATCGGCCGTCACCGCGGCCCTGCACGCAGTGGGCGTCAACCTGCTCGAATCGCATATGAACCACTGCGTCGTCGAAGCCGCCCAGGAATCACCCGAAGCCGGCGCTGCCAAGATCGCCGAGGCCACCGCCGCCATCCAACGACTCATCAAGAGCTGAGGGAACGCGGTTCGTCCAGCTCTATGACGGACTTGCCGGGAGGTACTGCACCGGTTCACAGGACTCTTCTCCTCGCATCCAATGGCGGCTACAATAGCCATATTGTCACGTTATGGCGAACTTAGCAGCCATAAGAAAATGGGAGAACCGGTGGTCGGCTACAGAATCAATCGCCAGCTCGGCGATTTCGGGGCCCACATCCGCGGCTGGCGCATGGTCCTAGGGCTGCCGGCCCAGCAGGTAGCGGAACGCGCCGGAATTACCCGCGACACCCTGCGCAAGATCGAAAAGGGAGATCCCAGCGTTGGATTCGGCAACGTCGCCCAGGTGCTCCGCGCCCTGGGGATACTCGACACTGCAGTCGATGCCGTCGACCCTTTGAACTCCGACATCGGTCGCCTGCGTGCCGACAGATTGACGAGGAAGCGTGCGCAATGACTACGGTCGACGTCTTCAACGATGTGGCGGGGAGTCCCATCCTGGTGGGCCAAGCGCACTTCACCCGTGCCCGCGGCCGGGTCAGCACTACTTTCCTCTACGACACCGACTACTTGGCCGGCAACGGCACGACCATCGATCCTGCACTACGCCTGGCTTCTGGAGCTCAGCACCACAGTGGCATGATTCGGGCCTTCGCAGACAGTGCACCTGACCGGTGGGGGCGCAACCTCATCGACAAGGGCGAGCGCACTCGGACCCGGCAAGACAAGCGGGTGCCACGTCGATTGGACGATGTCGATTACCTGCTTGGTGTCAGCGACGACACCCGTCAGGGTTCCCTGCGCTTCGCCCTACACGGGCACGCCGAGTTCTTGGGAGCACCTTCCCGGGTCCCCACCTTGGTTTCGCTCCCGGAGCTGCTTCACGCTGCAGATGATCTGGCCCGGGGTGACGACCCAAAAGAAGCAGTCAAACGCCTCCTGAGTACCGGGACCGCAGGTTTGGGCGGAGCAAGGCCGAAGGCCGCAGTCAAGCTATCGGATGGCTCTTTGGGCATCGCAAAGTTCCCACATGCAGGCGATGACTGGAACGTCACGGCCTGGGAAGCAACCGCCTTGGACCTGCTTGAGCAAGCAGGCATTCACACTCCATACCGCAGGCTCGTGCCCGTCGGGAACCGGAGCGCCTTGGTCCTGCGTCGATTCGATCGCACAACCTCCGGCGAACGCATCGGATACATCAGCGCGATGACGACGACGGAATCGACTGACGGCGAACAACGCGACTATGCCGACATCGCCGATTCGATACGGGACCTGTCCCGATCGCCCAAATCGGACCTCCGCGAACTCTACAGCCGTGTCATCGCCAACATCGCCCTTGGCAATACCGACGATCACCTTCGAAATCATGGGTTCCTTGCCAGTGGTAACTCCTGGACGCTGAGTCCGGTCTTCGATGTCAATCCCAATCCTGACCCTTCACGGCAGCGGTCGACGTCGATCATGGGGGCCGACTCCTTCCCCGAGGAAGTAGACGGATTGCTCGCATTGGCAGAGGAATGCGACCTTGGCATAGAACAGGCTCGACAACAAATCCGGCAGGTCACTTCGGCGCTGAGCAGTTGGCGTGAGCTGGCTCTGCGACACGGTATCTCCCAGCGCGAACTCAGTCTTATGGAGAAATCCCTCGAACCACGTTTGGAGGGACTGCGTGCAGCGGAGTGAGGGTGAGGACGCATGCGCGCACACTGGCCCACGCATATACCCCATGGGGGTATACAATTCCGAGTAGAACCACGAACCTCTGAGAACGGGAGCACCACCATGACCACCACCAACCTCAACGTCTCCGGCATGACCTGCGGCCACTGCGAAAACGCAGTCAAGGAAGAGCTGGGCAACATCGCCGGAGTCACCTCGGTCACTGTCGACCTGCACGCCGGCCAGGTCAGCCCCGTGACCGTCGAATCGGAAGCTCCGCTGGATCAGAAGGACATCGCCGCGGCCATCGACGAAGCCGGGTACGAATTGGTGTGAGCGATGGGATGCCGACCCTTTCAACTCAAGTTGCCGCATGCTACGGTAGAGGAGTCCAATGAAGGAAGGCCGTAGCCCTAACTACGACCTTCCCACCGACTTCCGCCGGCTTGCTGGCTCAGTCGGCAGTAAAGAACTCGATGGCTAGATCGAGTACCTTACGAAGGACTACAGTCAGGAAGATGCGGGTTCCCTCTTTGCTAAGGGCCCGCATTTTTCTTGCCCGCTTGTCCTTTTTCCCGGAGCCTTGAGCCCCCGTCGGTGCGTCCTTCTCAGGATCATCGGGCGGGACCTTGTTCTCCATCGGATCTTCCCTTCTGCACATGTGAACATGTGCCGCAATGCTCACTCGGTGTTGAGATGAGCGTCCAAATCACTCCAGTCGCAGTGATCCAGACGCCCACGGCCAACGAGCATCACAAAGGTCAGATCAGACCGATGTATCAATACTAAACGCAAATATCATCGAAAAATAGGACATCTCTTGTCGACTACGGCTAGTGACACCCGCCAGGTCACCCTGGACATCACGGGCATGACCTGCGCATCCTGCCAGGCCCGAGTCCAGAAGAAGCTCAACCGCTTAGACGGCGTGCAGGCCACCGTCAGCCTGCCCCTGAACTCGGCCTACGTCGCCGTCACCGGCCCCATCACGGACGCGGACCTCATCGCCACCGTCGACAAGACCGGCTACGGCGCAACCGTCCGCCCGCCAACCCCGCCGGCAGGCGCTGAGGACGCAGACCCGGCGGGGACCTCGGCAGCGGATCCCGACCGCCTGCGCGCCCGTTTCATCACCGGCCTGATCCTGGGCATCCCCGTCATCACCATCTCCATGGTCATGTCCTGGCACTTCCCCGGCTGGCACTGGCTCATCGCCGCGCTCAGCCTGCCGGTCGTCACCTGGTGCGCCTGGCCATTCCACCGCAACGCCTACAAGGCCGCCCGAGGCTTCAGCTCCACCATGGACACCCTGGTCAGCGTGGGCGTCACCGTGTCCACCGTCTACTCGCTGGTCACCATCGCGATCGCCACCGGCCACGGCCACCTCCTCCAGCTGCCGCACCACTACCACCTGTGGTTCGAGGGCGCCGTGGCCGTCACCGTCTTCCTGCTGCTGGGCCGCTACATCGAGGACCGCGCCAAGAAATCGGCCACCGCGGCCCTGCGCGCCCTGGTGTCCATGGGAGTCACGACCGCCCACCGCGTCGTGGGCGATGCCAGTGGTGCGGCCGGCTCAGCTGCGGCCGGCAGCACCGGTGAGGCCACCACAGTCGACGTTCCCGTGGCCGCCCTGGCACCTGGGGACACCGTCCTGGTGCGCCCCGGCGAGAAGGTGCCCGCCGATGGCACCGTGCTCACCGGCGCCTCGGCCGTCGATGAATCCCTACTGACCGGCGAATCCGTCCCCCGCGAAGTCGCCCCGGGCGACCGCGTCACCGGCGCCACCGTCAACGCCAACGGCGCGCTGACGGTGCGCGTCGAACAGGTCGGCGAGGAATCCACCCTGTCCCAGCTGCAGGCCATGGTCGAACGCGCGCAGGCCGGCCGTCCCGCCGCCCAGCGCCTGGCCGACCGCATCTCCGCGGTCTTCGTGCCCGTCGTCTTCGCCATCGCCGCGGCCACCCTGCTGATCTGGGGCCTGGCCACCGGCGACTGGACCTCCGGCCTGCGCGCCGCCGTGACCGTGCTCGTCATCGCCTGCCCCTGCGCCCTGGGCCTGGCCACTCCCGTGGCAACCGCGGTCTCCAGCGGCCGCGGCTCCCAGCTGGGGATCCTGGTCTCCGGACCCGAGGCCATGGAGACCGCCGGGCGCATTACCACCGTCGTGCTCGACAAGACCGGCACCCTGACCAGTGGGAACATGAGCGTCATCGACTCCGACCTATCGCCGGACGCACTGTCGGCCCTAGCTGCGGCCGAGGCCATGTCCGAGCATCCGATCGCCGCCGCCATCGCGCGGGCCGGGACACTGACCATCGCGCAAGCCGGGGCGGATGCGGCCACAGGGCAGGTGCCCGCTGGGCCTGCGCCCCGGGTCGAGGACTTCAGCGCCATACCTGGCGGGGGTATCCGCGCCACGGTCGACGGCCGCGCCCTCCTGGCCGGCAAACCCGAGCTGCTGGTAGCCCAGGGCATCGCATTACCTGCCGAGGCCTCGGAGTCGGATGTGCCCGCCACCATTGTGGCGCTGGCCCTGGACGGCGAATATGCCGGCCGAGTCCTGGTCGCCGACACCGTCAAGCCGGGAGCGTCCCGTGCGATCGGCGAGCTGCACGCCGCCGGTATCCGCACGGTGCTGCTGACCGGTGACCGCGACAGCGTGGCCCACGCCGTCGCCGGGGAGCTGGACATCGACGAGGTCCATGCCCAGGTGGCACCCGGTGATAAGGAGGCGCGGATCGCCCAGCTGCAGGCGGCCGGACAGCGTGTGGCCATGGTCGGCGACGGTGTCAACGATGCGGCCGCCCTGGCCAGGGCGGATCTGGGACTGGCGATGGCCTCGGGCACGGATGTGGCGCGGGCGGCGGGCGACATCACGCTGATGCGCAGCGATCCCGGGCAGATCCCGCAGGCCATCCGGCTGTCCAAGCGGACGCTGCGGATCATCCGCGAGAACCTGTTCTGGGCGTTCTTCTACAATGTCGCGGCGATCCCGCTGGCGGCCCTGGGCCTGCTGGATCCGATGATCGCCGGTGCGGCCATGGCCTTCAGCTCGGTGTGCGTGGTGCTCAACAGCCTGCGGCTCAAGAGGTTCGTGTAAGAATCGGCCTCAGTGCAAACCTGAGGGCTCAGTGCATGACGGGACCGTTGGGGTCCTTGACCTCTTCTGACTTGACGACCCAGTTCAGGCCCATGGCCACCAGGGTCACGACGATGAAGGTGACGACTGTGTACAGGCCGCACAGTGCCAGCGGCTTGAGGCCATCCCACGCTGCGGTGAAAATGATCGTCATAACGAACACCAGTGCGGCCGCCACCATGCCCATAGCCGCGCATTCCTTCATCGGAACGGCTCGGGTGGGCCGATTTCCGGACTGCGGGGCAGGCGATGCGGCATTGTTCTGTGCGGAGCTGCTCATAATGCCCTCAGTCTACGCGGCGTGGGAACAAGCGTCATTTCCCCAGACACCCGTAGGGCATAAACAGCTAGCCTACATGTGTTGCCCACAGGTGCAGGCTATACGGACGGGCACGACGTCTGAGCTGTACGCATCGGCTGCGCGTCTGAGCGCGCGTCTGGGCCCCGTGCAGGGGCTGCGTGTGCAGAGGCGGCCGAACTGGCACACTAATACGAGTGAGACCCATCCCCGGAACAATCCCCGCGGCTGTGGCGTGTATCGCCGTAGCCGCTCTAACAGGCTGCGCGGACCCCTATGCCGTGACCGACCTGGGTCCGGCTCCACAGCTCACCGAATCCTCGTCCGATTCCTCCTCCACCAGGCGAACCTCTGGGCAGTCCGGCGACAAGGTACACCGCTACTCCCGCAAGGACCTCGTCAGCGCGGTGCTCACCGGGCCCTCGGCCACCGGCGGACAGGACGTGCTGGGCGTCCGCCAAGCCCTCCAGGCCTGCCCCGCCTGCCTGCACCGGGGCAAACCGTTCACGGTCGCGGGACTGGTGTTCGCCTCGGCGTCGGTGGTGTGGGATCCGGCCAGGGCAACCGCCGGTGCAACGAACGGGACCGCGGACTCCGCCGGCAAGGCCGGGGACCCCCGCCCCTTCGCCCAGCTCCTCTTCACCACCGACGAGCGGACCCCGGACATCGCCCTGGTGACCACCGGCCGCAACATCACCCTGACCCCCGGCGGCGACCGCACGGTCGTCGCGGAGGAACGGTCGGGCGCGGCCTGGGCGGTACGCGTCTACCGCTATGTGGGCGGCCGCTTCGAAGGCGGTCAGAGAATCGAACACATCCCCTCCCCCACTCCCACGCCCTAGAACCGGGCACTGCGGTGGGCTTGGGACTGCGCTGGGGCGGGGCCGGCGGCACTACTCGGCTCCGGTGTCGCGGCTAAGCGGTATCCTTGGAACTTGAACGCTGCGACGAGTTTGCGCGCGCCACATCCGGACGCGCACAGCTTCGGGCCCCACGCGGGAACCGAAGTCCATCCGCCGCGGTCTGCCATGGATCGGAAAGGGATACAGGATTCACGGTGCACATAGTCTTGGTCGAGGACGACGAGGTCATCAGGGAGACCACCCAGCTGACCCTGGAGCGCTTCGGATACACCGTCAGTGTCTTCGCCGACGGCCGCGACGGATTCGAATACGTCATCGAGCACGGTGCCGACGTGGTCCTGCTCGACCTCATGCTGCCCACGATGAACGGCGCCTCGATCTGCCGTGAACTGCGCGAGCGCACCGACGTCCCCATCATCGTCATCTCCGCCAGATCGGAGCCGATCGACATCGTCCAGGCCCTCGAGGCCGGCGCCGACGACTATCTGACCAAGCCCTTCGACATGCAGGTGCTCAGCGCCCGCATCCGCACGGTGGTGCGCCGCTACGGGGCAAGCACGGCCGGCTTCCCCTCCGGCGACCTTGCCGGGAACCCCGCCGAAACCTCCCGGAACCCGACAGGTTCCGTCCCCGCTCCCCCGGCAGGCGCGCCCCGGACCACGCCCCGGGTGGGGCACGCGCGCTACCCGGGCCAGACCTCGGCGGCCCCGGAATCCTGGAGCGCTGAAGAGTCACAGGACGCCCAACAGACCCGCTCGGCCCAGCCCGTGTCGCCGGCGCGCACCGCGCGTTCGGGCCAGGGTGCCGCAGCCGTCCCACCTCGGGCCGAGGTCCCCGCCCGCTGGGCGCGCCCCGCCGGTTCCCCCGCCAGGCAAGCCGGCACTACCCGACAGCCGGGCTCCATGCGGCCCGGCCAGGTCCTGCCGAACGCCGCGCCGCCCGACCAGCCCCGCACCCAGCCCAACACGCTGGACTTAGGCGCGTTGCAGATCGACACATCGCAGCTGCACGTGACCCTGCACGACAAGCCTGTGCACCTGACCCCCACCGAACTGCGGCTGCTCCTGCTGCTGGCCGACCGTCCGGGCCACGTCTACTCGCGCGAGGACATCGCGCACATGGTCTGGGGCACGGACTGGGCCGGCGACCTGCGGGTCGTCGATGTCCACATCCAGCGCCTGCGCAAGAAGATCGGGACCCGCCGGGTCACGACCATCCGCGGCTTCGGCTACAGCCTGGTCGCCTAGGCCCGGACACCAGCACCATGGCACTTCGGCTCCGGTTCACAGGCCCCCGCGGAGCGCACAGCACCCGCGTTCCCCGGACTCGCCGAGGCCCCCGCCGGTCACTACGGCTGCGGATGGTCGCGACGGTCGTCGCCGGGGTCATCGTCGCGGTGCTGGCCTGCGGGCTGACGATGCGCGCGGTCACGCTGCGGTCCCAGACCGACCAGGTGCGCGACAAGATCACCGCGCAGCTGACCCAGGCGCGCATCATCTACCGCGACACCGGGGTGCTCACCCTCGACGCCGTCGTCGACGACCCACAACTGCCGACCGAGGCCAGGGAGTCCGCCTCCGCCGGCTCCATGGTCACCCAGCTGGGCCGTGCCGATGACGGCCACGACTACCTGTGGGCGGCGTCCCCGCTGACCGTCGGCGGGCACGATGTGGTCATCTCCATCCGCTACTCGCAGGCCGAATACGACAATCTGACCCGCCAGATCGACCGCACCGTGGTCGTGGCGCTGATCGTCACGGCGATCGTCGTCGCCGGCGTCGCGGGTCTGGTCGCCGGACGCACCAGCCGCCGCCTGACCAAGGGAGCGCAGGCCGCCAGGGCGATCGCCGGCGGTGACACCTCGGTCAAGATCACCGCGGTCATCCCGCCGGCCGATGACGAGGTCCAGGACTTCGCCCAGGCGGTGGACACCGCCGTCGAACGCCTGGCCGAGCGGATCAGGGCCGAACAGCACTTCGCCGCCGACCTCGCGCATGAACTGCGCACCCCGCTGACCGGCCTGCTGGGAGCTGCGAACCTGTTGGAGGAGGACAGCCGCGCCGCCCAGCTGGTGCGCGAACGGGCGAACCGCCTACATCTGCTCATCGAGGACCTCCTGGAGATCGCGCGGACGGATCAGGCCACCGCCGAGGTCTCCTGGCAGGATGCCAATGTGACCGCCGTGGTCGTCTCGCAGCTGAACAATATGGAGGCGGCCGGCTCCATCACCGCCGATCAGGTCACGCTCATCAGCCCCGATCCGCAGCCGGTGTGGCGCACCGATGGCCGCCGGCTCTCCCGCATCCTGGGCAATCTGGTCTCCAACGGGCTACGGCACGGCGCGGCCCCCATCGACATCACCGTCGGCCCGGACTCTTTGACCGTCGAGGACCACGGACCGGGCTTCCCCGCGCCGCTGCTGGCCTCGGGGCCCACCCGGTTCAACACCTCGGCGACCTCCGGGATGGGCCTGGGCCTGGTCATCGCGGTCTCCCAGGCCCGCCTCATCGGCATGGAACTGGTCCTGTCGAACACGCCAACCGGCGCCCGCGCCCAGTTGGTCTTCTCCGACCCCCACACCCCCACCTCGAGTTCCACTACGTCCTGAAATGTCGATTGGGAACGCTCCCGGCATGGATTTTCGACATTTCGGGGCGTAGTGGAACTCTGAGTGCGGAGCTCCCGGGCCGCCCCTACTCGAGGAACTGCGGGCGGATGATCGGCAGGGGCTCGGTCTGCGGCCCGCCGGTGCGCGCGAGCACATCGTCGAGCAGCCGGGCGCAGCGGATGTAGCCCAGATGCGAATAGGCCTGCGGGGTGTTGCCCAGGTGGGTTTCGGCCACGGGGTCGTACTCCTCCGGCAGCATCCCGGTGGGCCCCAGCAGCCCGTGCAGGCGCTCGAACAGGTCCAGGGCGTCCCCCGTGCGCCCCACCAGGGCGAGTGCCTCGATCAGCCAGCTGGTGCAGATGTGGAACCCGCCCTCCAGCCCGGGCAGGCCGTCGGCGTAGTGGTAGCGGAACACCGTGGGTCCGGCCCGCAGGTCCCGCTCCACCGCATCCACCGTTGCCACGAACCGTGGGTCGTCGCCAGGCAGCAGGCCGGAGAGCCCCACGAACAGGGCCGCGGCGTCCAGATCGTCCTCGCCATAGGCCACGGTAAAGGCGCCCACGGCCCGGTTGAAGCCCTTGTCGAGCACGTCCGCGGCGATCGCCTCGCGCAGGTCGATCCAGGTCCCCGGCACCGGCTTGCCGAACTCCTCGGCGATCCGCACCGCCCGATCGGCCGTCACCCAGCACATGACCTTCGTGTACACATTGTGCTTCGGCGCGCGTCTGGCCTCCCAGATGCCATGGTCGGGTTCCTCCCAGCGCCGAGACACCGCCAGCACCATCTGCCGGGTCAGCTCCCAGTGCTCCGGGCGCAACTCCCCCAGGGCCCTGGCGCACTCCAACAACAGCTCGGTGACCGGGCCGAACACGTCCAACTGCACCTGGTGCTCGGCGGCGTTGCCCACCCGCACCGGCCGCGAACCGGCGTATCCGGGCAGATGGCCCAGCACGGCCTCGGTCGTCAGGGCCGAACCGTCGACCGCGTAGAGCGGGTGCAGCTGTTCGGGGCCCTGTGCGCCGGCCAGGATCCCGGTCAGCCAGTCCAGGAAGCCCACCGCCTCCTTGGTCGAACCCAGCTCCAGCAGGGTCCGCACCGTCATCGAGCCGTCGCGCAGCCAGCAGTAGCGGTAATCCCAGTTGCGCACCCCGCCCAGGCCCTCGGGCAGGGAACTCGTGGCCGCAGCCAGTGCCCCGCCGGTGGGCTCGTGGCACAGCGCGCGCAGCGTCAGCGCCGAGCGGACCACCGCCTCCTGGTGCAGATCCGGCAGCTTCAGAGAGGCGACCCAGTCGCGCGAGGCCCTGTGCACCTCGTGGCGCAGATGCGCAGGCGGACCCGAGAACAGTTCGTCGAGCACACCGCCCGGCTCCTCGTACTCCCCGCCCAGCGCCAGGGCCAGGACCACGCGCTCGCCGGGCTCATTGGCCGGCACCACCGTGGCGACCGCTGTGTCCGAGCCACCGATCCCGCCGGCGCCGGGCTCCCGCTCGATCCGGAAGCGCACTCCGGGGGCGTACAGCGTGATCGGTTCCGAGGTCGTGAGCACCCGCACACCGCCGGGGATCAATTCCAGGCGGACCGGGGTCGCGCCGAAGTCCGGGCGCGGGGCGAAGCGGATCCGTGCCGGGGCGTCGCCGGTGAGCTCGCGCACCAGCACCGCGTCGGCGGACTTCGGGGTGCTGGCCGGGGCGAAGTAGTCGTGGCAGTTCAGGCCCGGCCAGCGCGTCTCCAGGACCATCGAGTTCGTCCGATAGCGCTGGGTCAGTGGCCGCGCGCCGTCCGCCGCTGCCACGCTGAAGTAGCCGGCCTGCCTGCTGCCGAGGATCTCGGCGAAGATCGCCGCCGAGTGCGGCAGCGGATAGGGCATCCACACGATCCGGCCGGCGGCGTCCACCAGTGCCAGGGAATGGCCGTTGCCCAGCAGCGAGTGCCGTTCGATCGGCACCGACTGCGAACCGAACAGCCAGGCCCGGCGCAGCTCGAACAGGCTGGAGAGCACCAGCGCCACGGCCTGCGGATCGGCCACCGTGAACGAGGCCGCGGTTGCGGGGGTTGCGGGGGTTGCGGGGGTTGCGGCCTCGGGCGTGCCGACCCGGATGCCCAGGTCGCGGTCGCCCAGGGTGGCCAGTGCCGCCTCGTCCGAGGTGTCGTCGCCGATGTAGACGACCGCCGGATCGCGCAGCGAGCCGCGCAGCTGTGCCAGGGCGCGCGCCTTCGAGGTCGGCACCACGCTCAGGTCGACCACATCCTTGCCGTGCACCGCGGTCACGCCCTCCCAGGACTCGACCTCGGCGACGGCCCGGTGTGCCAGGTCCTCGATGTCGGGGCCCAGGCCGCGCAGGTGCACGGCCACGCCCGTGGGCTTGGCCTCGACTAGCAGCGCAGGGGCCTGGGCCAACAGGGCGTTCATGCGCTCGCGGATGCGGGTGAGCAGGGTGCGGGCGGCGGGGCTGAGGAAGTCCTCGGTGTCGGGACTGTCCTCGATCCCGTGCGAGCCGAGCAGCGTGACCTCGCGCGGGAGCCGGGACATGGCGGCCAGGTCGCGCAGCGCACGGCCGGAGATGACCGCCGAGTCGGTATCGGGCAGCGCCGCCAGCGAGCGCATGCTGGCGACCGAGATCGGCAGGGGGAAGGCGTGGGTGGGCCGGTCGACCAGCGGAGCGATGGTGCCGTCGTAGTCGGTGGCGACCAGCAGCGTGGGCGAGTGCGCGAGCTGGACCAGGCGGGCCAGCAGGCCCTCGGGCAGTTCGCGCGAGGCCTGGGCCAGGTCACCCAACGGCCCCACCGTGGGGGTGGCCGGGTCCCATGCGCCGAGGCCGCCGGGATCGGGGAAGGCGGAGCCGACCCCATATGCTTCCGTTGGTGTCACCTCGGCGCCCATCCGACCTCCTCGACCCGCCGACCCTCATCGTGGCCGACCTGCGACTTCGACTGTGGTTCCGACTCTAGTCGACGGCGGGGACCGATATGTGACGAACACGACTGCCCAAGGCGACAAGGGGGCACCACCCGGGCGGTGGCTCCACACATGCACCGGTGGCAGCACAACTCACGATTTATCGAGCCACTGGAACTGTTGTGGAGCCACCGGTAAGGCGCAGGCACCTAGGCAAGGGGCACCCCGCCTGCGAGAGCCACATGGTAAGGCGCGGGCAGTCAGACTAGGGGCACCCGGCTCGCGAGAGCCACACGGCCGGTGCAGGCGCGAAGGTTCAGGCGCGACCGTGCGGTTCGAAGCCCTCTTCGCCGTCGGCCTCGTCGCGGCGCTGGATGGCGACGAGCTCCTCGGCGGCCAGGATATCCGTGTCGGCCGCCGCGTCGTCATCGCCCAGGCCGGAGTCGCGCAGCGTCCGCACGCGCGAGCGGCGGGTGAACCCACCGATGATGTAGAGGATCGAGGCGATGAGGACCGCCGCTCCCGAAAAGCCCGTAACGCTCAGCGCGTGCATGCTGAAGCCCACCAGCAGTGCGATGCCCAGCAGCAGGTGCACGCCACCGGCGATCAGATAGTCGTTGGCGTTGGGCGTGGCGCGCAGCAGCGCGTAGATCCACAGCTCGATGATGGCGTGCAGCACCGCCCATACGCAGACGGCCGCGCGCAGCTGGCCGGCGGTCGAGGCCAGGAGCAGGAAGACCAGGGCCGGGACCACGACGATCGCCTGGCCCAGGAGGGGCGTGCGGATGATCGCAGGACTGTACTTGACCTGGACGAGGACCAGCACGGCCTGCAGCACCAGGAAGACCGCGATGATGAGATCCGCGGTGCGCACGGGGATGCCCAGATTGGTCGGGCCCCCCAGCATCTCGCGCGGCCAGAACACAGTCGCCAGGCCGAAGATCACGCCCAAGGCGCCGCGGATCGCCATCCACAGACCGGTCCCGGCATACTGCTTGACCGAGATGGTGGCCGCGGGGCGGTCCGCATCGGTCTTGGGTGTCCCTGGTGTCCCCGAATTCCCGGGTGTCCCTGCTGAAGTCACGCCCACCAGTCTAGCGGGGGCGACCCCGAGCTCGCTCCCCCGGCGGCGCGCCCGCATCTCCTCCACATCACATGCGGAAACCTGCAACACATACGTGTATATGCGTATGTGTTGCAGGTTTCCGCATGTAATAGGATCAAACCTCTTCCAATCGTGTCTAACATGTAGCACCATGTGACCATGTACAACGTCTTTTCACGATCATCGCTACCAAATGATATTTCTATCGATAGATTGCTTCAATCATCCCGGGGTTGCTGCACTACGAGGAGACATCGCGGCGTATACGCCGTTGTGCGCGTATGCCAAACGCCTGCACATGCCGTGTTCATGCAGTGGATCGACTCGCCCGAACTCTTGGATCCCGGTCCGGAGCGCAGTGGTTCAGCTGCCGATCAGGGCACCGACCAGAGACACACCGACCATCAACCGAGGAATCGGTCGGCGGAGGGGCGGCCTGCGACAGGCGCATCCCCCGCAACGGTTTTTCAACGCGAAATCGCACATCATCTGGGACACATATCGACCCTCCGACTCGCACCCGGAGAGCACCTCAGCCACCGATCCGCCGCAGCAGCACAGGGGATCCCCCTCCCGACCCCGGACCTCGCCCACATCGAAGTATCCCGTCCCGAACGCCCGTCCTACACGAACAAGACCTTCCGGAAGCGACAGCGATCCGTTCCGGCGGAGCACCTGTACGACACCTGCGCGGCGTTGCCCGGCGTTTTGATGACCGATCCGTTGTGGACCGCTGCGGACCTCCTCCGGGATTGCGATGAGGTGCACGGAATCATCGCCGCAGACGCCTACACAGGCGGTATCTCCGAAATCACTGCAGGCAGGCTTGCGGCATACCCGAACCGGACCAGGACCGGACTCTATCTGCAGTTTCCATCGAACCTGGTGGAAAGGCATGGGCCCGAAGGCGCTCGCGCTCAGTTCGACCCCGCCTATCGGCACACTGCGATGATCGACGCTCTGGCCCGCACCAATGACATGGCGCCCGAAGCGTTCGGCCAGGTGGTCCCTCTTCTGGTGCCGCCAGGCCACGGTCCAGCGCAGCCTGCAAGCAATCCGCCGCTCCCGGTGACGGGTGTCCCGGCAGCTACGCCCCGGTTGGTCCGCCACATCGCTCAGCGGCGAGAGAGGCTGCAACAGACCCTGAACCAACTCGCAGAGCATGCCGCGAGCAGGAACATGAGCAAAGCCAGGCGCTTGCTCGGTTGGTCCACCGGACTCGCCGAGTCACCCTTGGAATCGCTCACGGCATTGGCGCTCCACCGCCTGGGCATCCACGATTTCTGGCAGCAGGTGGCATTCCCCTTCGACGATGCCCTCGCGGGTTTCAGCGATCGGGTCGACTTCTACATTCCCCGCCTCAACCTCATCATCGAGGCCGATGGCTGGAGCAAATACAACGAGTACGGGCCCCGGATGAAGCAGGAGAAGCGCCGCGAGGACAGGCTCGCGCTACGACATGTGGTCATCCGCGTCGAGTGGAGCGATGTCCTGCCGGGACCGCGCGGGTACAGAATCATCGAGAAGTTCCGGGCCAAGGGGTTCAGGATCTGAGCCTCACCGACCCAGGACATGCGCATTGCGCGACCGGCCGCTCACATCGCGCGGCCCAGGCCCCGCATCGCATACGGAAACCTGCAACACATACGTGTATACACGTATGTGTTGCAGGTTTCCGTATGCGATGCGGCGAAGGGCGTGAGGCCAGGAGACCAGGCGGCTGGGACGGCGCGCGCCCCGGTGACGGGCCGGGCCCGAGTGCCTCAGCTCGCGCTGATCTTGAGGGCGGCCCCCGACTTCTCCACCTTGCCCGGCGTCAGACCCTTATTGGCTGGGCCCGCGATCTTCGATCCGTCCTCGGTTGAGAACACCGAGGTGTGGCACGGACACGTGATGTCGTCCTTGGTCACCTGCCGCACCAGGCATCCCTGATGGGGGCAGATCGCCGAGTACGCCTTGAAATCGCCCTTCGTCGGCTGCACGACCACCCAGCTGTTCTTCACGACGCCGGAGCCGACGGGGACCTCTGTTTCGGGGAGTTCAAGCGGTTCGGGCGCCTTCGACTCCGAACCGCAGGCCGCCAGACCGCCGACCACGGCAACGCCCGTCACGCCCACAGCCGCGGACTTGAGGATGCGCCGTCGGCTGGGGGCCGAGGCACCGGATCCGGCCGCGTTTGAGGCGGCCAAGCTTGAGGCGCCCGCGTTTGCGGCGGCTGCGCCTGCAGCCGTCTCGCCTTCCTCAGCTACGGAGTGATCATGGGTACCGGAAACGCGGAGGACAGAACTCATGGGCCCCACTCTAACCACTGGCCCTGACCATCGCCGCTAAGCCCGGCCTTCGACATCCGGCCGCCCGGACCCTGAGACTCGACGCGAGGACGCTCAGCCGACGATGGCCTCGGCCAGGGCCCTGACCACGGGCCAGGTACGCGCCATCCGCGCCCGGCCGTAGGCGGCGTCCGGCGAGTCGAGGCCGGCGGCCAGCGTGCGGGCGGACCAGGTGCAGGCGTTGAGACACAGCCGGGCCAGCGCACTCACCTCGACCAATTCGAGTTCCCGATCCGTGAGTTCGGCGGGGGTGCCGGCCGAGGCCGCGACGTAGGCGGAGACACAGGCGCGCAGGGCAGCCAGCGGATCGTCCACGCCCAGCATCGTGTACGAGGCGGCGATCGCCAGTTCCACCACGCGCGGAGCTGTGCGGGTGTCGCCGAAGTCGATCAGTCCGGTGATGTGCAGCGCGCCGGGCGTGGCCTCGATCGTACCCGCGGCGCCCGCGCCGAGCAGGATGTTGAAATCGTTGACGTCCTGATGCACGACCTGGCACGGCAACTCGGGCAGCAATGGCCGCACACGCGTTTCGAAGGCACGCGCGACTCGCCGGGCCAGGGCGACGTCGGCGGACAGCCGGGTCCCCATGTCCACCGGGACCAGGCCGGCGGATTCGAGCGCTGCAATCCGATCGGCGGCCGAAAGCACATTGCGCCCGGTGGTCTCGAACGACCACGGGTGCAGGATCGGTTCGGGCTCGGCCGGAGCCTGCGCCAGCGCCGCGACCAACCGGGCCGTCAGTCGGCCGACCTGCTGTGGATAGTCGGCCGGGACCTCGGCGGAGGCCGCGACCTCGCCGGCCAGGTACTCCTGCAGGCGCAGCATCACCCGGGGCCCGGCATCCGCCTGCCCATCGTCCGCCGAGGCCACCGCTGCGGGGCCACCGGCGTTCGCCTCTGTGCCCAACGGCTCTGTACCCAACTGCGTTGTGCCCGTCGTCTGTGTGCTCGTCGCAGTAGCGCCCGGCAGCGCGGCGTCCTTGGGCACGGTGCCCTGGGGCGGCGCGGTCTGCGGCGCAGCGTCCGCATGCGCGGGGTCCTTCGCCGTGGTGTCTTTCGAGGTGGCGTCCTGCAATGCGGTGTCGCTCAATGCAGTGCCCTTCGGCGGCACCGCAACGTCCCTCGGCGGCACCGCGACGAGTGCCAGATAGCCCGAGGACTCGCCGGCCGCGGTCGAATACGGGTGCAGTGCGGGCACCTGCCGGGCCACCGGCAAGCCGGCGCGGGCCGCCAGGCCCTGCACGGCGCAGAACCAGTCGGCGTGTTCGACGGGCATCGTGGGACTGGGGTACTCGGCCTTGAGCACATAGCTCTTGGCAACGTCCTCGCCCGAGGCGGTCACCACGATATTGACCGCGATCTCGCCGGCCAAGAAGCGGCCCACCTGCACGTCCAGGCCGAAGTGCGCGCGGCACAGTTCGGCGACCTCGGCTGGGGTCAGGGAATGCAGCGGTCGACTCATGCCCCCAATCCTATGGGAGCACCCCCGACCCTCGTCCACTACGACTCCACTTCGACCTTCGTCCACTACATAGCGAAATGTCGATTGGGAGCGCTCCCACCTCCGAAAATCAACATTTCGTCACGTAGTGGAACTGTTATGCGATGGAGCCTATGTAGTGGAACTCCGGCGAGATGAACCCCCGGAACCACGTGAACCGGATGGATCACCGGAACCGAGCCGGTCGCCTGCCGCAACCAGGCCCAAGCGCACAGCGGGGGCCACCGCGACCGACCATACGATCGAGCCCAGGACATCGGTGGGATGGTGGACGCCGACGATGAGCACGGTGCACACGATGAGCGCCGGATAGGCCACACACAGCACAGCGGCGATGGGCCGGGCCCGGGTCCTGCGCACCAGGAACCACACCCCCATGGCCAGCGCCACCGCGAACCCCGTGTGCCCACTGGGGAAGGAGGGATCGGCGGGCCACGCGGCAAAGGGCTGGGCCAACAGGGAATGGTCGGGCCGCGGCCGATCCACCAGCTCCTTGATCCCGGTGATCGGCAGCCAGGTCACGGCGACCGTCAGCACGAAGGTCAGCACGGCCCGGGGCGAGCGCGTCCCCCACCAGGCCAGCGCCCCGGCGCCGAGCAGCAGACCGATCGCGCCGGGTACCCGCTGGAATCCATAGACGGCATCCGTCGAGGCCCCGACCCACCCCGGGTGCAGGCCGTTGGCCCAGATGACGATCGCCATGTCGATCCCCGGATCCAGCCGCACCACCAGTCCCAGCCCCAGCACCGCGGCCGCGGCGACGATCGCCAGGGCGACCACGGCACGAGGATGGATAGTTGGGGCGAGGATGCCGGCACGGGTGCCCGCATCCCGGGCGACGGGTTCCGGCTGCCGGCCGGCCGCGGGTTCCCGAGGCTGAACCGGGTACTGCTCCGATTCAGGTCCCGGCCGCCCCGGCTGCTCATCGCTATGCATCCCTCCAGTCTCCCATGCACGACTCCGGTGCGGCAGCCGGCGCGGACACCACCCCACCTCGCCCGCACTCATAAGACGCTCAAGGACGCGTCCGGCGTGCCAGACTAGGCGTATGAGCCGTGAAGCGAACCTCCGCCAGGGGTCCAGTCCCGAAGATTCCGAACTGATCCGCCGCCGCAATGCCGTCCTGTCCGACTCCTACCGCCTGTTCTACGAGCACCCGGTGGAGCTGGTCAGGGGCCAGGGCGCGCGCCTCTACGACACGGCCGGCCGCGAGTACATCGACATGTACAACAACGTCCCCAGCATCGGGCACTCACACCCGCTGGTCACCGAATACGTCTCGCGCCAGCTGTCCACCCTCAGCACCCACACGCGCTACATCACCCCCGTCGTGGTGGACTATTCGGAGGCGCTGCTGGCCGAATTCCCGCCGGCCCTGGACCGCGTCACCTACGCCTGCACCGGCTCCGAGGCCGTCGACCTGGCCGTGCGCATGGCCCGCTATTACACGGGCAACCGCGGCATCATCGTCACCTCGCACGCCTACCACGGCACCACCACCGCCTCGGCGGAACTGTCGCCGAGCCTGGGCGACGGCAATGCGCTGAGCCCCTTCGTCGAACTCGTCGAGCTGCCCGACACGGCGGTTTCGGCGGCTTCCCCGGCCGAGGCCTCGGCCGCCTTCGCCGCGGCCGTCGAGTCCGCCGCCGTCCGGTTGCAGGAGATGGGCGCGGGACTGGCCGCGGTGCTCATCGACTCGATCATGTCCTCGGACGGAGTGCGGCCCGATCCGCTGGGGTTGCTGCCGGCGGCTGCCGCCGTCGCGCACCGCTACGGGGGCCTCTACATCGCCGACGAGGTCCAGCCGGGCTTCGGGCGCACCGGCACCATGTGGGGCTTCGCGCGGCATCCGGCCGAAGTCGGCTCAGATGACACAGCGGGCGCGGCGGACACTGCCGGCACTGTCGGCACTGGCGCGGCGGCAACCTCGGCAGGGGCCGGGGCCGAGTCCTTCGTGCCCGATATCGTCGTGCTGGGCAAGCCGATGGGCAATGGCATGCCGATCTCGGCGGTGGTGCATCGGCGCGAGGTCGGCCGGAAGTTCGGCCAGAACGTCCGCTACTTCAACACCTTCGGCGGCAATCCCGTGTCGATCGCGGCCGCCCGCGCGGTGCTCGAGGTGATCCGCTCCGAGGACCTCCCGGCGCACGCGCTGCGCTTGGGCGATCGACTGGCCGACGATCTGAGCCGGCTCACGGCCGACCGGACGCTGAACATGAGCGCCGGCGCCGAACGGAGCGGGGCCTCGGGCGCGCAGTCCCCCGCGGCCGGCACGACGTCCGGCGCTGCAGTCGGCGCAGTGCCCTCTGCAGTCGGAGCAGCCGACGGCGCGGACCCCCGGTTCGCGCCCGTCCGGCACGCGGGGCTGTTCCTGGGCCTGGACGTACTGGACGAATCCGGTGCCCCCGACCCGGCCTCGGCGAACCGGTTGGTCAACGAACTGCGGGAGGCCGGAGTGCTGATCTCGGCCTCGGGCCAGGCGGGCAATACGCTGAAGGTGCGCCCACCCCTGGCCATCACCGAGCCGGACGTAGACCGCTTCCTGGACATCTTCGCCACCCTCCTCCCCCGTCCCTGAGTTCCACTACAACCTGAATGGTCGATATATCGGCGATTTCGGGCAAGATTCGACAATTTGGGTTGTAGTGGAACGTGAGGAGGGAGGGGCGCTCGCTTCGCCAGTCGCTTCGCCGCACCGACGAGGCCTCACCGCAGCTCACTGTCCGTCGGGACCGCCGCGGAAGACGTCGTCGGTGCGGCTGCGGCGGCGGGTGCGCAGGCCCTGGTAGGACCATTGCCGCATGGGTGATGGCACATGCCATTGCAGCTTCCACGCCGTCATCCGGAAGGCGAACACTAAGGCCGCGATGATCAGCCCGGTCCACAGGTTGAACCAGTCCAGCCGGCACACCGCCGCGGTCAGCGCGCACCCCACCGCCGACGGGATCATGTACAGGTCGGAGCCGTTGAACACCGCCGGCAGCTCATTGGCCACCACATCGCGCAACAGGCCGCCGCCGCAGCAGGTGATCAGCCCCAGCACGATCGCGGCGGGCACATTGACCTCGAAGTCCAGCACCCGCACCACGCTGGTCATGCAGAACAGGCTCAGCCCCAGCGCGTCGAAGACGATGATGAGCGTGCGCAGCGGCAGCACGCGCTGCCCCAGGAAGTACACGAACACGGTGCTGAGCACCGGCGGGATCAGGTACAGCGGATTGGCCAGGGTGACGGGGAAGGTCACGAGGATGACGTCGCGGACGATCCCGCCGCCCAGGCCGGCCAGCGCGCCGAGCACCAGCCCGCCGGTGATGTCGATGTTGAGCCGGGCGGCTAGCAGGTTCCCCGACAGGGCGAAGGCGAATACGCCGGCCAGGTCGAGGATGAGCAGGATCGTCTGGGAGTCCACGACAGTCGATTGTATCGGGGCGCGCCTTCCCACTCGCCGTTCCACTCACCTCCCCACCCACGGCTCCGTCTGCCGCCCCCACCCGCCGCCACGGGACGTCCCCCTGGGACGCCCAACCTTGGGCCTGCCATGGCACCGGCCCGGCTACCCCAAGCGCACCCGGCGTCCGGGGGCCGAGGTCCCGGCCGGAACCTCGGCCCCCGGAACCTTTGTGCTGCCGCGCCAGCGCGCCAAAGGCACCCAGGTCGAACCTTTTGGAATGCGGTTGTGCAACGACGTTGCGCGTAGGCTGGGGCGCGGACCGTCACACTGGACGCGGTTCGGAGCCGGGCCGGACGGCAGCAAGACATGCCGCCGCACCCCGACCGGCGGACGCGGCCACCACGCAGACAACCGAGGAGTTCCCACCCATGTTCAAGCAGTCGGACAAGCTGGCCAATGTGCTCTACGACATTCGCGGCCCGGTCCTGGACGCCGCGGACAGCATGGAGGCAGCCGGCCACCGCATCCTCAAACTCAATATCGGCAATCCGGCACCCTTCGGCTTCGAGGCCCCCGATGCGATCCTCGTCGACATGATCAAGGCTCTGCCCACCGCGCAGGGCTACAGCGATTCGCGCGGCATCCCCTCGGCGCGCCGCGCGATCGTGCAGTACTACGAGACGAAGGGCATCCACAATCTGTCCTCCGACGACGTCTACATCGGCAACGGCGTCTCCGAACTCATCACCCTGAGCCTGCAGGCCCTGTGCAACCACGGCGATGAGATCCTCGTGCCGGCGCCGGACTACCCACTGTGGACGGCCTCGGTCGCACTGGCCGGCGGCACCCCCGTGCACTACACCTGCGATGAGTCCAACGGCTGGATGCCCGATGTCGAGGACATCCGCGCGAAGATCACGCCCAATACCAAGGGCATCGTCGTCATCAACCCGAACAACCCCACGGGTGCGGTCTATTCGGAGGAAACGCTGCGGCAGATCGTGACGCTGGCCGCCGAACACGAACTGCTCATCTTCGCCGACGAGATCTACGAGAAGATCACCTACCACGGCACGCAGATGACCAATATGGCCACGCTGACCGGGGAGGACGTCCTGTGCCTGACGTTCTCCGGGCTGTCCAAGGCCTACCGGGTGGCCGGCTACCGCTCGGGCTGGCTGGCGATCACCGGCCCCAATTGGAAGGCCACCAGCTATATCGAGGGCATCAAACTGCTGGCGAATATGCGGATGTGCGCCAATGTCCCCGCCCAGCACGCGATCGCCACGGCGCTGGGCGGCTATCAGTCGATCGACGCCCTGGTCCTGCCGACCGGCCGGCTGGGCGCGCAGATCGACTTCAGCTGCAAGCGGCTCAACGAAATCGACGGGGTCAGCTGCGAACCCGCCGAGGGCGCGCTCTACCTGTTCCCCAAGCTGGACGTGGAGAAGTTCGGCATCGTCGACGACGAGCGCTTCGCCCTGGACCTGCTCAAGGAGCAGAAGATCCTGGTCAGCCACGGCACCGCCTTCAACTGGACCGCGCCCGACCACTTCCGGCTCGTCACCCTGCCCTCGGTCGAAATGCTGTCCGAGGCCTTGGACCGGCTCGAGGAGTTCCTCGACGGCTACCATCAGCATGCGCAGGGCGGGCCGCGGACCATCACGCTCGGCGGCGCTGCCGCAGGTGCTGCGAGCGCGGATCCGGCGGCCGAGGTGCCCGCGGGTTCCGCGGACGTGGCCACCCCGGCTGCGGCTACCGCCGAGCCCTCCGAGGCCAAGGTGTCCGAGCCGGCCGCCGCTTCATGAGCCAGCACCGCTTCATGAGCGAACACCGTTTCGTGAATGCGTGCAGGGGCCGACGGGTGATCGACCTCGTGGACGACCGCGCGAGTGCTTTCGGAAGCACGCGGTGATTGCCGACGGCCGAGCCCACCCGGCCCGCCGCTTCGCCGAGCTGGCCGGCGCACCCTGGGCCAATGGCGCGGGCACGACGACCGAGTTGATCGGCTACGCGGAATCATCCGAGCTGCCGGGCCCGCCGAGTACGCCGGTGCCCGGCCGGGCAGGCCGTGCCGAGGCGTCTGGCAGGGCCGAGGTCCCGGCTATCCCAGCCGTGGCCTCGGCTGGGGCAGCCCCGCTGCAGTGGCGGCTGAGCGTGGCCGAATTGCTCGCGCCCGCCCCGTTCTCCGCGCTGCCCGGAGTAGCGCGCACCTTCGTGGCAGCCGACGGTCCGGTGGTCCTGAGCATCTCCGGACGCCGGACCGCCGTGGCGCCGGGCCGGGCCGTGCGCTTTTCGGGCTCCGAGCCCGTGGAGCTGCTGGCGCTGGAGCGCCCCTGCCACGCCGTGAACCTCATGGTCCGCAGCGCGTCCGGGCAGGCCTCGGCCCGCGGCGCTTCCGGGCTGGCCACTTCGACCACCGATCCGGGCCGGACCACGGGCCCGATTCAGGCCACTCACCTACCGGTCGCCTCACCCATCGCCCCGGGCCTGGTCGACATGCACGTCGTGGACAATGGTTCCACCCGGCGCGCCGTCGTCACCCTCGCCGGGCACCCCATAGCCGAGGTCTCCCTCGACGGCACCTTCGACCTCTACATTCCAGCGGCCTGAGGCCCGGACCGTCTGCCTCCCCGCATCGCATGCGCAAACCTGCAGCACATACGCGTCTATGCGTATGTGCTGCAGGTTTGCGCATGTAATGACCCGGGCCCGGCCCAATCACCCCAGTAGCGAGTGCAACAACAGGGGTTCGGTGCCGGCCAGCCCCCGCGAGAGGAAGATCCGGTGCCCGGTCGCGGGGACCTCGGCCCGGCCGGTGGCGATCTCGCCCAACGAGGCGATCTCCAGTCCCGGCAGCGAGCCGGCGCCCTGATCGTACTGGGCGGGCGAATCGGTGTAGAGGAACGCGTCGTGGGCCAGATCGGCCGGCAGCTCCGCCCCGGTGCCCAGGCTGTGCACCATCGCGTCCGGCGTCAACCAGTCGGTTGCCAGCACGGGTTCGTCCGCCGTCGTCGCGCACAGCACGATGTCCGCTCCGGTGACGGCCTCGCGCGCGTCCGAGGCGGCACTCGCCTGCGCCAGACCGAGTTCGCTCCGCGCGCGCTCGGCCAGGGAGTTCCTGTGCTCGACGTTCGGCGAGTAGATGCGCACCTCGCCGGTGTGCAGGCCGTCGACCCCGGTCAGGGCCCACAGCTGGTGGTACGCCTGGATGCCCGAGCCGATCACGGCCACGGTCACCGAACCCGCACCCAGGGAGCCCGCGGCCAGGCTCAGCGCCGCTCCCCCGAGCGCACCCGTGCGCCGCGGCCCCAACAGGGTCCCGACGAACACCGCATCGACGCTGCCGGTCACGGCACTGTGGGCGACGACGACCTCCTGCGGAGCACTGAGCTTGGGGCGCACATAGGCACGGTAGCCCAGCACCTCGGACGTCCCGCCGGTGGTGAAGACCAGACGGTCGGCGCCCACCGGGTCCACGTCGACGTTGATCCGGCTGGGCGCCTCTAGTCCACCGCGGCCGTGTTCGGCCACGGCCGCGAGCATGGTGCGAACCGCATGTGCCGGGGTCAGTTCGGCTGTGATCCTGTCATCATCGAAAAGCTCCATGCCACAAGCCTACTTGCAGCCGGACGGCGTTCCCCCGCGTTTCACCGCGTGGTCGTTTTCGGTCCACGGCTGCAGGGCCGCGGGCACCGGAGTGGCCGCCCGTCTGCAAAGCCACACATCCGCAGATCCACCCGCACCTAGGCTCACACGCAGCGCCGCTGATACGACCGAATGCCTCAGATCACCTCGCGCTCGGGATGCCCTGCACCACCGGCAGCCGGGCCCGCGGCGCCGTCCTCGTCTTCCTCCGGCTTACGCACGAAGAAGGACAGCACGACCGCCGCCACAGCGACCACCGCGGCGATCAGGAAGGCGGCACGTGCACCCGGGGCCCCGGCCTCGGGCACGGACAGGCCGCGCGAGGTCCCCGCAGCCAGGATGCCGGAATAGGTGACCGTCAGCAGGGCGACGCCGGCCGCGCCGGCGACCTGCTGCAGGGTGTTGAGCACCGCGGACCCGTGCGAGTACAGGCGCTTGACCAGCGAACCCAGGGATGCTGAGAACAGCGGGGTGAAGCACATCGCCAGGCCCAGCGACAGGATCGTCTGGGCGATCATCAGCAGCACCCAGGAGGTGTGCTCGGTCAACGTCGCATAGTAGAACAGAACCGCGGTGGCGGCCACGGAACCGGGGACCAGCAGGGTGCGGGGGCCCCGGGCGTCGTAGATCCGACCCATCATCGGGCCCAGCAGGCCCATCAGCAACGAGCCCGGCAGCAGGATCAGGCCGGAGACCAGCGCGGACAGACCTGCGACGTTCTGCAGATACTGCGGCAGCAGGGTCAGGGTGCCGAACATCGCCAGCGCCACGATCGCCATGATGATGACCGCGATCGTGAAGTTCTTGCTGCGGAACACGCGCAGGTCCAGCAGTGCGGCCTCGCGGCGGGTCAGCGCGATCTGGCGCCAGACGAAGAGGGCCAGGGCCACGATGCCGGCGGCCAGCACGGAGCCGGCCAGTTCGACCTGGCCACTACCGAACTGGCTGAGACCGAAGACGATCCCGCCGAAGGCCAGCGCGGACAGCACCACGGACAACACGTCGAAGGGGGCCTTGCGGATCTCGCCGATATTGCTCAGCCACTTGGCGCCCACGAACAGCGCGATGATCGCGATCGGCAGGATGATGCCGAACAGCCAGCGCCAGCTCAGCGCGTTGAGCACGGCGCCGGCCAGGGTCGGGCCGATCGCCGGAGCCAGGGACATGACCAGGCCGACCCGGCCCATCATCCGCCCACGCGATGCGGCGGGCACCATGTTCATGATCGTCGTCATCAGCAAGGGCATCATCACACCGGTGCCCAGCGCCTGGACCACACGACCGGTCATCAGGAGGACGAAGCCGGGGGCCACCAGGCACAGCAGAGTGCCGACGGTGAAGGCCACCATCGCGGCGATGAACACCTGGCGGGTGGTGAAGCGCTCCAGCAGGTAGCCGGTGATCGGGATGACCACGGCCATGGTGAGCATGAAACCGCTGGTCAGCCACTGGCCCAGTTCCGGCGACAGGCCGAGGTCCCGGTTCAGGTGCGGGATCGCGATCCCCATGGTCGTTTCGTTGAGGATCGCCACGAAGGCGGCGATGAGCAACACCCAGATCACGCCCATATTGAGCGTGGGCGCGGCGTGTGAAGCAGAAGACGCAGAAGATGCGGACGGTGCAGACATAAGAAAACTATTATGCCACTCTTCCACCCCTCACCAGAAGTTCCACTACGTCCCGAATTGTCGAAATCCGGGCCGAAACCCCGATATATCGACATTTCGGGACGTAGTGGAACGACGTAGTGGACCTCAGAAGGGCTCAGTCGAACAGTTCCTGGCCGATGTAGCGACCCTCGGCCGGGCGCGGGGGCAGGCAGAACAGGCCGGTGCCGCGGTAGAACACGTATTCGTTCATCAGATCCCCGAAATCCAGGCGCTGTTGCAGGCGCACATAGTGTTCCGGATCGTTGACATAGGCCAGGAAGTGCAGACCGGCGTCCAACAGCCCGCGTTCGTTCAGGCCGTCGGTGTAGTTGTACGGCCGGCGCAGGATCATCACATCGTCGTTGTTCTCCGGGGCCGACAGCGCGATATGCGAGCGGTGCGCGATCGCGGTGCCGTCATCCTCGCCGGCCGCGGCGAAGTCCGGGGTATCGAATTCCCCGTGCCCGGTCAGCGGTGCGCCGGAGTCCTTGTGCCGACCGAAGATCCGGTTCTGGTCGTCGATCGGGTCCGCGTCCCAGGTCTCCAGGTTCATCTCGATCTTGCGGCTGACCAGGTACGTCCCACCCTGCATCCAGTCCACATCGTCGTCGTCGACCCACACCCACTGCTTGAACTGCTCATCGGTCTTGACATTGCGCGTCCCGTCCTTGAACCCGAACAGGTTGCGCGGGGTGTCCTGGCCCGCCTGGGCCGAGGCCCGGCCGAAGCCGATGATCGTCCACTTCGTGGTCGCCTGGGTCCTGGCCATCCGGGTCAGCACGCGGATCGCATGATAGGCCACCTGCGGATCGTCCGAGCACGCGTGCAGGCATACGTCCCCACCCACATAGTCCTTGTCCAGGGTCGCATCGGAGGAGAACTCCGGCAGGTTCTTGAAGCGCTTGGGCCGCTTGGATGCCAGATCGAAGCGCTTGTCGAAGATCCCCGGTCCCAGCCCCAGCGTCACCGTCAGGTTCGCCGCGGGCAGGCCCTTGGCCTCGCCGGAGTCCAGCGGCTGGGCGTTGGCGCGCTCCGGCTCGATCACCGACAGCGCTTTGCCCTGCATGAGTGTGGCGATCGCCGCCGACCAGCGGGCCAGCAGCACCTGTAGCTCGCGCCCCGTGGCGATGTCCAGGTCGTAGGACATGAAGACCGAGTACTGCGGCGGCGGGGTCTGCACCCCGGCCTGGCCCAGCGGGCCGCCGGCCGTGCGGTAGAACGGCACGGTGTCCTCGCCCGAGGCCCCCGCAGAGTCACCGCCGACGCTCCGGGTGGTAGCCACGGACACCCCGCTGACCAGGCCGCCGACCACCAGTCCGCCGACTCCTCCGGCCAGCAGACCGCGCCGGCCGAATCCGGCGGGTCCGGAATCCTCGCTCTTCGTCATGTTCACCATCCTAGAAAACCCGATTCAAAACCCGCCGGTGGTACCACTTGCGCTGGGTGGCACGAGATGCGCGCGCATCTGCTGCCACCCAACGCAAGTGGTACCACCGAAAAGGCGCGGGCACCCGACCCGAGGGGCACCCGACTTGCGAGTACCACCGAAAAGGTGCGGGCGCCCGGCCTAGGGGACCGGCAGATCAGCCCTGGTGGGTTGCGATCTTCTCCGCCAGCTTGGCCAGCGGGTCCTGCAGCTTCTGCACCGACTGCGACAGCTTCTTCGAATCGGACTTGCGCAGTTCCGGCGTCCAGGCCTTGAAGCCGCCCGGCACGGACTTGTCGCGGTAGCCGTCCAGCGTCGTGTCGACGTTCTTGAACTGTTCGTCGATCTGCTTGACCAGGTCGGCGTCGATCTTCTCCAGCCCCGGCTTCAGGTTGCTGAAGGCCTGGGCCGCGCCCTCCACGTTCGCCTGGAAGTCCAGCAGGTCGAGGTGGCTGAAGGCCTCCTCCTCACCGGTGATCTTGTTCGTCTGGACCTCTTCGAGCAGGCCGGCGGCGCCGTTGGCCAGGTCCTCGGGCGTGTAGGTCAGCTTCTTGACGATGTCATCGAGCTTGACCGTGTTCGCCGCCAGGTCCTTGGCGTACTTCTTGGTCCCGTCGGTGATCTTGCCGGACTTCCACAGATCGCGCTCGACCGCGTGGAAGCCGGACCAGCCGACCTTCTTGTCGATGTTCGAGGCGCGCATATCGATCAGGTAGTCCAGGAACTGCGAATTGTCCTTCGGGTTGCCGAACTGTTCGACGGCGGACTCGGCCTTCTCGTAGAACGGACGGGCAGTGGCGTAGGCCTTCTTGGCCGCGTCCACATCGCCGGAGTCGACGGCCTCGGAGAGCTTCTTGGTCGCGTCGACCATGTAGCCGACCTGGTCCTGGACGTACGCGCCGTAGTCCTTGGCGCCGGCTTCCAGCAGGGTGCGGGTGTCGCCGCTGGGCTTGACGGCCTCGCCGGTGACCTTGAAGTCGATCTCCTCGGGGTCGCCGTTGGGGCAGTAGAGTTCGTAGTCCCCGCCGTCCAGGTTGACGCTGAAGGACACAGGAGCCAGACCCGGCGCCAGGTTCTCCTTCTCGCCCAGGATCCGGTTCTCCTGCAGCAGTTCGACCTCGATGATCGAGGACGCGGACTTGTTCTCCACGTTGAAGGTCGTGGGCCCGGCGGCCACCTCGGTCGCCGAGGTCGTGCAGACGTCCTTGCCGTCCTTGTTCTCCATCGTGATGTTGACGGTGTTGGCACCGGCCGAGGCGCTGCCGGCGGCCTTGGCGCCGTCGCCGCCGCCGGTGCCGCAGGCGGCCAGGGACAGCGACACGGCTGCCAGGGACGCCGAGGCCACGATGGCCTTGAGCTTGCTCTTCATAGTGTCTCCTTGTTTCAGGGGTTCGGGGTTCTCGGGGGCTCGGATGCCCTCAGGAACCGTTTCGGGTGGAAGGTTCTGCGGTGGCGGTGCTGCGTGCCAGTTGACGGCGTTGGCTGTAGCCCACATAGCCGGCGTAGAGGGCGGCGAGGACGAGCACGACCGGCAGCCAGACCTTGTAGAGCATGAGCTCCTTGGCCTGCAGTTTGGCGCCCGTGATCCCGTCCTTGGTGGCCTGTGCGGCCTCGGGATCGAGGCCGGCGGCCCCACCGGTCAGGGTGATGACCTTCTGGGTCTCCAGGCCACCGCCGGAGAGTTTGACGATCGTGTTCGGCGCGACCTGCGCGTCGACGATGCCGCCGTCGTAGGTGGTGACGCTGGCGTTGGCGCCGGCGGCGAGTTCGGCGGTGAACGGGCCCGGATTGCGCTGGGCGTTGACGCCCACCGGCAGCCGGCCCCCGTTGAGCTCGAGCAGCTGGTCGATCGTCAGCCGCTGCTTCTTCGCGGCACCCAGGTCCGGTTCGCGGCTCGTCTTCCAGGTCCGGAAGGCGGTGCTGCCACTGCTCGTGCTCACATCGTCTGGACCGAACTCATAGCTCGTGGTGCCCGAGGCGTCCCCCGAGCCACGCTGCCCGCCGGAGCTGCCGGACCCTTCGGATCCGCCCTGCCCGCCGACGGTCAGTTTCGCGTGCGCGTCGTCCGTCTGCTCGAAGCTCAGTTCGCTGCCATCTGCCGTGGTCACCCGACTGGCGGGGACCTCGGCCGCGGGCAGGCGCACAAAGGCCGCCATCCCGATGGCCACCAGCGCCAGTCCGGCGGCGAAGCCGAAGGACACGCGCGGGGCCAGGGCGGGGCCGGGGGTCCAGCGGGCCGGCCAGAGCAGGACCGCGAGCATCGGGAGGAGGAATAGGAAGTAGCCGATCACCTCGATCACGCGCGGATCGGCTGGAATGCCCAGCACGCCGGTGATGAGCGCAGAGCGGATGGTGCCGGGCTGGGCCAGCCAGCTCAGGTCGACGGTGCGCTGTTGGCCGATTTGGATCCAGGTGGCCTCGTGGGCGGTGCGCAGGCAGCTGACCACCAGGCCGGCTGCAACGAAGACCAGGAAGGGGCCGGTGATTTTGAAGAAGCGGCCCAGGTTCATCCGCACCCCGCCGGTGTACAGGCCCCAGCCGATCAGCGCGGCCAGGACGAAGCCCAGCACGGAGCCGAGCGCCGCCGGGCCCACCGAGCTGGAGGCCTGGAAGGTCGCCAGCAGGAAGACCGCGGATTCGAAGCCCTCTTTGAGCACGGCGAGGAAGGCCATGAGCGCCATCGCCCGGCCCCCTCCGCCGGCGCGGGAGGATTTGCCCTTGGCCAGGGCCGCGTCGGCTTCCTGCTCGAGGTCCGTCTTCATGCTGCGCGCATGGTCGCGCATCCACAGGATCATGGTGGTCACGAAGATGACGGCGACCGCGCCGATGACGGTCTCCAACATCTCCTGTTCGCGCTGCGGCAGCGCCTGGGCGACCAGTTCCAGGGTCACGCCCACGGCGATGGAGATGAGAATGGCGGCGATGACGCCCCACCACATGGCCTTCAGCGATTCGCCGCGGCGTTTGAGGAAGGTAGCGACGATGCTGACGATGAGCGCGGCCTCGAGGCCTTCGCGCAAACCGATGACGAATGTGGGTAGCACGGGTTCCTTCCCTGGCCGGTAACGCAGCCATAGACAGCCATGTAAACGTGCTCATGGCTTTGCTAAGCCTTGCCTGGGCGTTTTCATCGTACAGCGATTCGGACACGCGCTATAGCTCTTCGTCGGTGTATTCCCGTGAAAACGCTCACACCGGCGAAAAGCCGAGCCGTAGGCTGTGAGCATGGAGGCTGTGAGCATGGAACACGATGACACCGGCGATGACACCAACACGGTAGTGGGCGCCGACGGCCTGCGCCGCCCCGCCTGGGCGGCCACCGACCCGCTGCTGCGGGAGTACTACGACACCGAATGGGGCATGCCGGTGCGCGATGAGCGCGGCATGTTCGAACGCCTCAGCCTGGAGGCCTTCCAGTCCGGTCTGTCGTGGGCGACGATCCTGCGCAAGCGCCCTGCCTTCCGCGCGGCCTTCGCCGATTTCGACCCCGAGGCCGTGGCCGGCTTCGGCGACCGGGAACGGGCCGCGCTGCTGGCCGACGCCGGGATCGTGCGCAATCGGATGAAGATCGACGCGACGCTGGACAATGCGCGGGCCACCCTGGCCCTGCGCGAGCGGGGCGGGCTGGCGGACTTCGTCTGGGGCTTCCAACCGGACACCACGCCGGCCCCGCGCACCCTGGCCGAGATCCCGACCTCGTCCCCGGAGTCCGTCGCCCTGGCCAGGGCACTGAAGAAGGAGGGATTCCGGTTCGTCGGCCCCACCACCATGTTCGCGCTGATGGAAGCCGTCGGCATCGTCGACACCCATCTGCTGGACTCCCACCGGCGGGGCTCGTCCGGCATCTGGTGACACACTTAATGTGCACATGACACTAAGGTGGGGCTAAGGTGGAGTCATGCTTCCGGAAATCGTCGGCGTGGCCGGCCTCGTCATCATCTTCGTCCTGGCCATGTGGCGCGGCATCAACATGGGTTTGGTGGCCCTGGCCGCGGCCTTCCTGGTCGGCACCTTCTACTTCCACCAGGAGGCCGAGGACATCGCGGCCCAGTTCCCCACCAAGCTGCTGGTCATCCTCATCGGCGTCACCTTCTTCTTCGGCCTGGCCAAACTCAACGGCACCGTCGACCACGTGGTGCACGCGGCGATCAGGGCCACCCGCGGCCATGCCTGGGCCATTTCGTGGGTGTTCTTCCTGCTCTCGGCCCTCATCGTGGGCTCGGGCGCCCAGTCCACGGCGGTCGTGGCGATCCTCATCCCGCTGGGCCAGGCCTTCGCGCAGCGCTATCGGATCTCTCCCCTGCTGATGGGCCTGGCCGTGCTCAACGGCACCAATGCCGGCGGCTTCTCGCCGGTGGCCGTGTACTTCAACATCGTCAACACCGTGCTGTCCAAACAGCACATCGACGTCGACCCCACCGGCGTCTTCATCTGGACCTTCATCGCCAATGCGGTGATCCAGGCGGTGGCCTTCCTGGTCCTGGGCGGGCCGGGCCTGATCCGCCGCGAGCGCGCGGAACGGAACTCCCGCGCCCGGGTCCTGGCCGCCTCGGGCACGGCGGGCTCCGCCGGTTCCGCAACCGCCGGCACCGCCGTTACCGGCGCGGTGTCCGAGGCCCCCGCCGCCTCGGGCACCGCCGATCCGTCTCTGGCCCCGGCCACTCCCTGGGGCGCGAAGAACACCATCACCGTCGTGCTGTTCGCGGCGATCCTGGGCCTGGGCCTGTTCGCCCGGCTCGACGTCGGCTTCCTGGCGATCGTCGCGGCGGTCGTGCTGCTGTTGATCTACCCCGGGGACGCGAAGGCCGCGGTGGCCCGGATCGAATGGAACGTCGTCCTGCTGATCGGCGGCATCGTGACATATGTCGGGGTATTGCAGGAAGCCGGCGTCGTCGACACCATCGCCGGCGGCGTGGCCGGGATCGGCGCCCCACTGCTGGCGGCCCTCGTGCTCATGTACATCGCCGGCGTCGTCTCCGCCTTCGCCTCGACGAACGCACTGTTCGGGGTCCTGGCCCCTCTGGCCGCTCCCCTCCTGCTGGCCGGCGGCCTGCCGGTCACCGGGTTCACCATCGCGATGTGTGTGGCGGCCTCCGCAGTGGACTCCTCGCCGTTCTCCACCGGTGGCGCACTGGTCGTGGCCAATACCGAGGAGTCAAAGAAGGACGAGACCTTCCGCGGCATGATGATCTGGGGCATGGCCTGTGTGGTGGTGGTGCCCGTTGCGGTCTGGCTGGCGTTCATCGTCCTGTGATCGAACAGACTCCCCTGCCGAATCCACCCCGTTCCCGGCACCGCTGACATAGCATGTGATTATTCTTACCGAAAGGGGAGAACCCTTGCGGCGTCTGGGATCCAGGGGGTGGAAGCGCGGGAATAAGGGCCGGGTGACTTGTATTGAAAACCCGGTGATCTAAAGTGGAGACAGAAGTTCCGTGGCACAATCCGCCTTTTCACCGGCGGCCCCACTGCGGACAGGCAAGTGTTCACCCAGGGAACAGGGAGGCTGCGCTTCGTCGAGGAACAGATCCTTTGAGCGTACCGGGAAGGTCCCGGATCAAACAGTGCACCGGCCGGCGATTATTGCCCCGGTGCCCCGGTTTCAGCGCCGCGTCGACGTGGTCCGCGCGCTGTAGTTTCCGCCTCGCCGCCCTGGTTCTGGTTGCTAGGAGGAAGCATGTTCGGTCCGCATAGAAGGAAGAAGCCCTGGAAGGCCGAGGACGTCACCGTCACCGAGCCCAAGGAGATCAAGCGCGCCATCAACGCCGCTGCCATCGGCAATGTGACCGAATGGTACGACTTCGGCGTCTACGGTTATCTGGCCGTTGTGATCGAGGGGATCTTCCTACCCAAGGACTCCGGCCTGGTCGGCCACATCATCGTCGCCGGCCTGTTCGCCGTGGCCTTCCTGGTCAGGCCGTTCGGCGGCCTGTTCTTCGGCCCCCTGGCCGATAAGATCGGGCGCAACAAGGTGTTGGCCATCACCATGATCATGATGGCGGCCGGCACCTTCATGATCGGCGTGCTGCCCGACTACGCGACCGTGGGCATGCTGGCCCCGTTCCTGCTACTGGCCTGCCGCCTGGTCCAGGGCTTCTCCACCGGTGGCGAGTACAGCAACGCCATGACCTTCATCTCCGAATACGCCCCGGACAGGCGCCGCGGCTTCTTCGGCAGCCTGCTGGAGGTCGGGACCTTCGGCGGTTACGTTATGGGCGCGACCATGGCCACGGTCATGCAGGCCGTGTCCTCCGAGGACTTCCTGTACACCTGGGGCTGGCGCATCCCGTTCTTCGTCGCCCTGCCGCTGGGCCTGGTCGGCGTCTACCTGCGCTCCAAGCTGGGCGACACCCCCGCCTTCGAGGCTCAGGAGAAGGCCGAGGCCGCACAGCAGAACACCGGACAGCCGGCCAAGAAGGAGAACGCCTACAAGGAGATCTTCAAGCTGTGGCCCAACCTGCTGGTGGGCGGTGGCCTGGTGGCCGCCTGGAACATCGCGAACTACATGGTCACGGCCTTCATGCCCTCCTACTTCCCGATGGTCGCCGAGATCGAGGGCAAGGCCGGCATCTCCAATATGTCCAGCCAGATCCTGCTCATCATCGTCATGGCCGTCTGCCTGGTGCTCATCCCGGTCTTCGGCCACGCCTCCGATCGGTTCGGGCGCAAGGCCGTGATCCGCACCGGGGCCATCGGCATGATCGTCCTGTCCATCCCAGCGGTCATCCTGGTCCGCGGTTCGAATGACATCGTGGTGCTCATCGGCCTGCTCATCATGGGCCTGAGCCTCATCTGCTTCTCCGCGACGATCCCGTCGACCCTGCCCAGCCTGTTCCCCACGAAGCTACGCGGTGGGGCCTCGGCGATTTCCTTCAACGTCTCGATCTCGCTGCTGGGCGGCACCACCTCGGTGGTCATGACCTCGCTCATCGGCGCCACCGGCTTCCTCATGTGGCCGGCCATCTACCTGATGGCCGCCGGCGTCCTGGGCCTGGTGTCCGTGCACTTCACCCCGGAGTCCAACGGCAAGCCACTGTGGGGCTCCACCCCCTCGGCCACCTCGCCGGAGGAGGCCGAGGAGGTTGTCGCCGAGCTCAACAAGGAGCTCGAGCCGGCGCGCTGAGGCTCCGTGGCCGGCCGCTGAGCCGGCCACTTCCTCTACACCGGGGCCCGGGGGCCGACAGTTGTCGGCTCCCGGGCCCCGGTGCGTTGGAACACTGGCATCCCGTCATGTGATGTGGAACACTGGAAAACAGTCAAGGACGACTGTTCCAGTGGATCGAGTACGACGAGGTACATATGAGCACCAACCACACCGACCCTGCGACCCGTCAGGGGACCTCCACCGGGGACACCGGCCTGATCCCGGCCTGGGTGCGCCGCAATCATTGGATGAACCAGGTGCGCATCCATGCACTCATGGCCCCGGACGAACCGGCACTGAAGGCCGATGGCCACACCACCACCTGGGAACAGCTGAACGCGCGGATGGACTCCCTGGCCGCGGCACTACAGCGCCGGGGACTGCAAACCGGCGACCGCGTCGTCCTGCTCACGCTCAACCATGCGGAGGCGATCCTGGGCGTGCTTGGCGTCAACCGGGCTGGCGGCATCGCCGTCCCCATCAACGCCCGCCTCACCCCGCCGGAGATCGCCTATATCGTCGAGGACGCCGACGCCGATACGATCATCGTCGACCGGGCGCTGGCCCCACTGGTCGCCGGCGTCACCGGGATCAGCGAGCGGCTGCGGCGCATCATCGTCGTCGACCCTGGCGGGGTCGCGGCGGGCGACGCAGGGCAGGCCGCCGCGGCGGCCTCGGCCGCGGAAACCACAGCAGGTGCCGAGGCCGGTACCGCAGCCGGCGCACTCGAGGCGATCGGCGGGCTGCCGACCGAATCCTTCGCAGCCCTGGCAGCCGAGGACCCTGCGGGGTTCACCGCCGTCGATGTCGCGGAGTCCACCGTCTGCCTCATCATGTACACCTCCGGAACCACCGGGCGGCCCAAGGGCGCAATGCTCGACCACATCAACATGTTCGCCCAGGCCGGCACCACGAACTCCGGGCGCACCGACCCGCGCCAGGACGTCGTCATCCTGACCGCTCCGCTGTTCCACATCGCGGCCTGGGGCCAGGTCGCCGCGAACCTCGTCAGCGGGGCGCCCACCATCGTCTACCCGCTGGGCGGCTTCGACCCGGTGGACCTGCTCGACACCTATGAGCGCGAAGGGGCCACCGTCGTGTTCAACGTGCCCCAGCAATGGCAGGCGATCTGCCAGGCGGTCGCCCGCGGCAAGCCGGGACGCCCTGGCGAGGTCAAGGGCGAACCGTGGCGGCTCAACCTCAAACACCTGAGCTGGGGCGCGGCCCCGGCCAGCGAATCCGTGCTGCGGGCAATGGAGGAGACCTTCCCCGACGCCGAGGTCACCGCGGCCTTCGGACAGACCGAGATGTCGCCGGTGACCTGTTCCCTGGACGCCGAGGACTCGGTGCGCAAGATCGGTTCGATCGGCAAGCCCATCCCGACGATGGCCGCGCGCATCGTCGATCCGGCGATGAACGATGTCACCCCAGGCGAAGTCGGCGAACTCGTCTACCAGGGCCCCAACCTCATGCAGGGCTACTGGCGCAAACCAGAAGAAACCGCCAAAGCCTTCAC
The DNA here is from genome assembly GCF_024580675.1 of Brevibacterium sp. 50QC2O2. NCBI lineage: Bacteria > Bacillati > Actinomycetota > Actinomycetes > Micrococcales > Brevibacteriaceae > Brevibacterium > Brevibacterium sp. 50QC2O2. The sequence goes on along the minus strand of NZ_JANIJZ010000008.1, from coordinate 7,532 downwards.
CGGCGGCTGGTTCCACTCCGGAGACCTCGTCCGCGCCGACGACGAGGGCTTCCTCTACATCGTCGACCGCGCCAAGGACATGATCATCTCCGGCGGCGAGAACATCTACTGCACCGAAGTCGAAAACGTCCTCTTCGACCACCCAGCCGTCTTAGAAGCAGCCGTCTACGGCCGCCCCGACGAACGCTGGGGCGAAGTCCCCATCGCCGCCGTTGCGCTGCGCGAAGGAGCCCAGCTGACCCTGGACGAACTGCGCACCTGGCTCGACGACCGCCTGGCCCGCTTCAAACAACCCAAGGACCTCGTCTTCGTCGACACCCTGCCCCGCAACGCCTCCGGCAAGGTCCGCAAAGTCGACCTGCGGAGGGCCGACGCCGCGGACTGAGATCCACGGGCGGTCGGGACGGGCGGGGCAGGGGCCACGGGCGCGGGGGCCTGCCGGTGGGGACCGTAGACTGGTGATATGCCACTTCTTCAATCCCTGCAGGCCGGTCAGCCCGTCCCCTTCGGCGGAGACCGCTTCTCCACCGTCTCCCCCGAACTCGCCGCAGCCTTCCAGCCCGGCGACCGGCTGTACGTCGTGCAGTCGACCGGCAATCTGCTGCACGTCACCGCGGACGTGCACGCGCTGGTGACCGATTGCGTGGACCAGGCCGCCAAGGCCGCAGCAGCTCTGCGCACCACCCCGGCCGCCCGCGTCGTGAAGTTCTACCGGGTCTTCGCCGAACGCCTCGTCGAGCACTGGGATGCCATCGCCTCGGCCAATGCCGCCGACGTCGACCGCGCCCAGGTGCTGGGCCGCTCCACCACCCGCCTGCGGGTCGATCGGCGGATGCGCGAGGACATGGTCGCAGGCCTCGAGGCCTGGGCCGATCTGGTCGAATCCCAGGTCGAGGCGGGCCAGTCGGGCCTGGCAGGCGAGGAACTCGACTTCGTCGACCACGGCGACTGGCAGGTCGCAACGGTGACCGCCCCGCTGGGCGTCATCGGCTTCGTCTTCGAGGGCCGCCCCAATGTCTTCGCCGACTCAGCCGGGGTACTGGCCACCGGCAACGCCGCGGTGCTGCGGATCGGCGGGGACGCCCTGCACACGGCACAGGCGATCGTCGACCACGCGCTTGCCCCGGCCCTGGCGGAATCCGGGCTGCCGGCCGGCGCGCTGAGCCTGGTGCCCAGCCGTGAGCGCTCGGCCGGCTACGCCCTGTTCAGCGACCGGCGCGTCTCCCTGGCCGTCGTGCGCGGCTCCGGGCGGGCCGTCGCCGAGCTGTCCAGCGTGGCCCAGCAGGCCGGAATCCCGGTGTCGGCCCATGGCACCGGCGGCGCCTGGCTGTATGCGGACCTCGACGCCGATGCCGAGCGCTTCGCCGCAGTGGTGTGCAACTCCCTGGACCGCAAGGTCTGCAATACGCTGAACGTGGCCGCGGTCTCCCGCGCCAGGGCAGAGGAACTCCTGCCCCTGCTGGTGCAGGCGGCCGACCGGGCGGCCGCCGGGCTGCGCCCCGGCGCACGGGCCCGTATCCATGTGGCGGCGGGCAGTGGCGCGCCGCTGGGCCTGGGCTCTGCACCGGAGTCGACGGACACGATCGACGTCGTGCGCGCCGAGGGGGTCGTGGCAGAGCCGCGCATCACCGTGCTGCCGATCGACGAGCTGGGCCATGAGTGGGAGTGGGAGGGAACGCCGGAGCTCAGCGTGGTCGTCGTCGAGGACATGGACGAGGCGGTCGAGCTGTTCAACGCCTACAGTCCACAGTTCGTCGCCTCGCTCATCAGCGAATCGCCGGAGGCCCATGAGCGCTTCCGCGCCGGGGTCAACGCGCCGTTCGTGGGCGATGGTTTCACCCGCTGGGTCGACGGCCAGTACGCCCTGGGCGAGACCGAATTAGGCCTGTCGAACTGGGAGCGCGGACGGCTGCTGGGCCGGTCCGGAGTGCTCACCGGCGGAGATCTGACCGCCCGCCGCATCTTCGCCCACCACGCGGACCCCGCCCAGCACCGCTGAGTGCGAGCGTGTGAGGAGAGGAACTTAGGGGAGGGTTCCCGCGGCAAGGGCAGGCTATATACAATGGGGGCATGGAGCAGATCACATTGGATCGCCTAGCCGGCGTTTCTCCCGCCTGGCAGGCCATCCTGACCCAGGTGGATACGGTCTCCGCAGAGCTCGGAGTCGCCGGTGCCGCCTGGCGCAATCCCCACGTCAATCGGTCCGGCGTCTACACCGCACCCCCGTTCTCCTCCTACAGCCGCTATGACGACCTGGACCGTTTCCGCATCCTGTGGTCGCGTGCCGCGGCATGGGAACAGGTCATCGCGAAGAACGGTTGGGCCCAGGTTGCGACGCCTGCCCAGCGCGCGGCAATGGACTGGGCCGCCCAGCCCGGCGCCCGGCCCGTCTCCGTGACGGTCCTGCGTCCGGCGCGCCGCGGGGCCGCTCCCCTGACCCTGGCCCGCACCGGTGCCGAAGAGGGTCTGACCCCCGGCATCATCGTGGGCATGGGCAATCGCATCACCCCCATCAGTGTGCTGCCCGAGTGCGGCTGCAACGCCTGCGATGAGGGCTCCGAAGCCGTCCTGGCCCAGCTGGACTCCGCGATCATGACGGTCCTCGACGGTTCCTGCGAGGCCGTGGTGACTCGCGATTCGACGAAGATCCGCACCCCGTTCGGGACCCGCAGCACGCAGTGCGCACCTGATGAGTGCAATAACTGTCCGCTGCTCATGCGCCCGGCCGCCTGGTTCGCCGATTGGGCGCCCATGCCGATGACCGCCATCCACGGACTGGCCGCCTGAACGGGTTTCTCTACCCGCCCCAGCGGTTTCCGCCTCGCGGTTTCCCTAGCCCTGAGCGCTGGGCAGATCGGCCAGCGCCCGGATGATCCGGTGCAGTTCGCCCACCGCCCGGCGCGAGGGGCGCAACACGATCCGCGGCAGGTCCAGGCGATCCTCATCCCTGACCTCGGCCGGCAGCGGCTCGGTCCGAGCGATGGCCCCGTCTTCGTGCGTCAACCCGGCGAAGCGCTGGGACAGGTCGGCGACCTCGGCGTCGGTGGGAGTGTGCCGCAGCCGGAGCACCAGGCGGTCCCCCACCCAGCGCAGACTGTCGTAATTGCGCCAGAAGCGGGCGATCTCGGCTCCTGCGGCCTCGGCTGAATCGGTGATGAGCACCCGGTCCAGATCACCGGGCGTGATCATCCCGTATGCTTCGATGTCCTTGCGCACGAATTCTTCGAAACCGCGCCAGAAGGTTCCTCCTGGTCGGTCGAGCAGCACGATCGGCACGGGTTCGGACTTGCCGGTCTGCTGCAGGGTCAACAGTTCGAAGGTCTCGTCGAGCGTGCCGAATCCCCCGGGCAGACAGATGAAGGCACTCGATTCCTTGACCAGCATGAGCTTGCGGGTGAAGAAGTACTTCATCGAGACACTGCGCTCATCGCCGGTGATGAGCTGATTGGGCTGTTCTTCGAAGGGCAGGCGGATCGAGACGCCCAGCGAGTTCTGGACCCCAGCACCCGTCGCCGCCGCCTCCATGATGCCGGGTCCGGCGCCGGTGACGACCATCCAGTCATGGGAGGCCAGGGTCGCCGCCACATTCTCGGCCGCGTTCCACAGCGGATCGTCGCGCTGGGTACGGGCCGATCCGAAGACCGTGGCCTTGCGGACGCCTGAGTAGGGGGCGAACAGGTTGAAGGCGGTGCGCATCTCCTCAATCGCCGCCGCCGCGATCTTCGCGTCGAGGCGCCGAGCGCCGTCGCCGCCCAGGCCCAGCCCGGTCCTGATGATCCGCCGGACCAGATCCTTTTGATTCGTCGCGCCCGAGGCCGCAATCAGTTCCGCGATCCCCGCTTCGATTCGCTGGGCCGGGTCCGGGGCTGCTGCGGTCGTGTCCTTGCCGGAGGCCGGGTCTGTGGCATCGATTGTGGTGTGGGTGCGGGGCAGGGCGTCTCCATTCCTTAGATGATTCGTGCTCATGCCCCCCAGACTAGCCCGCCACACTGACACCCGGCCGGGTACCGGGCGACGCCATGGCCAACACGGGGCCAACACAGGGCCAACGCCGGTTCAACAGTGGGTGGGCCGGCGGTGGGTGGGCCGGGAGTTGATGTCCGGGGAGCGAACAGGCCGGTTCAGTCCCGGAAGCTCACCGTGTATTCTCCAGACCCTCACATACCGACAGTCGGTGAATCGGCCGGGGGCCTGCCGCGGGCCCGGTAGGCTCGTAGGTATGGAGATGAACGCCGTCGCCCACTGGGCAGTGACGCTCATGGAAAGACTCGGTGGCCCGGGAGCGGGACTGGCCATCGCCCTGGAGAACCTGTTCCCGCCGCTGCCCAGCGAGGTGATCCTGCCATTGGCCGGCTTCACCGCCAGCCGGGGCTCCTTCACCCTGCCGGGGGTCCTGTTCTGGACCACCCTGGGTTCTGTGGTCGGAGCGCTCATGCTCTACGGCCTGGGAGCCTGGCTGGGGCGCGAGAGGACCCGCAAGCTGTTCGGCGCGATCCCGCTGGTGAAGGTCGAGGACGTGGAGAAGACCGAGGCCTGGTTCGACCGGCACGGGCCCAAGGCTGTGTTCTTCGGCAGAATGGTCCCCATCTTCCGCAGCTTCATCTCGATTCCCGCCGGCGTCACCCGCATGTCCCTGCTGCGCTTCACCCTGCTGACCACCCTCGGTTCGGCCATCTGGAACACGATCTTCGTATGCGCCGGCTTCTACCTGGGCGAGAACTGGCACGTGGTCGAGGAGTACGCCGACGTCTTCCAGAAGATCGTGATCTTCGCGGTGCTGGCCTTCCTCGTCTGGTTCATCGGCCAGCGCATTCTGCGCCGCAAACCCAAACGCAGTCCGCGGCACTGACCCTCCCCCACGGTGGGGGACCAGACTGCGCTACCCACTACTCAAGCGCCCCATCTGATCAGTGGCTCCACAATGGCATGTGTGGCTCGATAACTCATGAGTTTTCGAGCCACGCATGTCATTGTGGAGCCACTCCGGGTGTACGCGGGGCCGAGGTGACGGGTCAGATCAGCGGTTCGCCCGCCTCAGCGACGATTCGGCCGCCGGAGACCACGAGTTCGCGCCGCGGCACCCGGACCAGGGCATCGGGCACGTTCTCGGCGTCGATGAGCACCAGGTCCCCCACCGCGCCGGGCACCAGGTCGTGGACCTCGCGCCCCACGAAACGCGCCGCACCGGAGCCGGCCAGGCGCGCGACCTCGGTGAAGTCCTCGTCATAGCGCACCCCGTGGATCCGGGCGAACTCCCACGCCACGCGCAGGATGTCCCCGTCGCCGTACGGCGACCACAGATCGCGGATGCCGTCGGTGCCCAGGCCGATCGGAACCTCGTGGGCGGCCATGTCCCGCCAGGGCAGAGGTGCGGCCTTCACCGGCGCCACCGTCGACCAGCTGATGCCGAGTTCCCCGAACTGCTCGACCAGCGACTGCTGCCGGGCCGCGGGCAGGTCGCCGAGCCCGAAACCGTGGGAGACGTTGACCCGCCCCTGCAGGCCCAGCGCTCTGGTCCGTTCGATGATGAGCTCGTACTCGAAGGCACCCAGCTCCGCAGGAGAGTGCAGGTGGATGTCCAAGCCACAACCGTGCCGGTCCGCGATCGCGAAGATCCCATCCAATTGCCCCACCGGGTCGCGGTCGATCGCGCAGGGGTCCAGCCCGCCGATGTAGTCCGCGCCCTCGGCGCCCGCGCGATCCAACAGGTCCAGCACTCCGGGCCGGCGCATCACGCCGTCCTGGGGGAAGGCGATGATCTGCACATCGACCGCGCCGGACAGATTCGCAGCCGCCTGGCGCACGGCGGCGATCCCGTCGAGTCCCACACCCAGGTCGACGTCGACATGGGTACGGGTCGCCGTGGTGCCGTGGCGCAGGAACTCGCGCAGCACCGCCTCGGTGGGTTCGATGCCCGGGATGCCGAGGCGCGCGCGCTCCGAGCGTTCGTGGGCGATGCGTCCCTGCGTCGTGGCCTCGCCACCGTAGGGCTCCCACGGCTGTCCCCACCAGCTCTTGTCGACGTGCGCATGGGCGTTGATGAAGCCGGGCAGGGCCAACAGCCCACGGCCGTCGACAACGGTGGCAGCCGAGGCCGCGGCACCGGGGCCGGCCTGCGACGCCCGTCCGGCACCGCCAGTGCCAGGGGTCCCCTGTGTCGCGTGACCGGTGCCGGCCGGACGAGTGGCGCTGAAGACGCCGTCGACGATGTACAGGTCAGTCGGGGCACCGCCCCACGGGCGGACGTTCTCGACCACCAGGGTGCGATTCGAAGTGGCAGCGTCTGGCCGGGGCGCAAAGGGTTTGTCCATAGAGCACAGCCTACCGATCCTCGGCCGTCGGGCGTCGGCCATCCGGCCGAGGCGAGGCGGTTTTCACTGAAGATTTCCGAGGGTGCGGAATAGCCCCCGATGCTCACACGTTCCTTTCTCTGGAGAGGTCCGGCCATCCGGGTTCGGGCCGCAGAACCGAGGAGGACGATATGCGGATCGGTGTTATCGGCGCGACCGGCATGGCCGGGTCAGCCATTTACAAGGAGGCAGTCAAGCGCGGCGAGGACGTCGTCGCTCTGGTGCGCGATGCGCAGAAGGCGCAGGATGTGTTGGGCGCCTCGGGCGAACAGGTGCAGGTTGTCGACGCCTTCGCGCTGACGTCTGCAGACGTGGAGGGCTTCGACGCCATCGTCGATGCCTTCGCCACTGCGCCCGACCTGGCCGAACAGCACATCGAACTGGCCAAGCACCTGGTGTCGATCGCGGGTGCCACGAAGCCGCGTCTGGTGTTCATCCTGGGCGCGGGTTCCCTGCTGGCCGGCGAGGACAAGCACTTCCACGTCGAGGACATCGCCAAGGTACCCGGCTCCGAGGCCTGGATCAACATTCCCAGCCAGCAGAAGTTGGAGCTGGACTACCTGCGCACGGTCGAGGGCGTCGATTGGGTGGGTGCCAGCCCGCAGGATGCCTTCATCCCCGGCGAGGCCACAACGCCCAAGCTCGGTGGTGATGAACTGATGTTCGCCGCCGATGGGAAGTCCCATACGACCAACGGGACCATGGCGATCGCGATCCTGGACGAGCTGCAGAACCCGCAGCACCGCAACACCCGGTTCACGGCCTCCGACGCCTGAGCTCCATGCCTCCGGGTCTGGTGGTGGCTCCACACACGCGCCGGTGGCAGCAAAACCCACGAGTTCTGCTACCACGCACGCACGTGTGGAGCCACCCCCGACCAAGCACGCCCAACCAGGCACCCCCACAGAAGTGACCTAGACACCGAACCGGGCGGGCACACAGCCGGCCACACGGGTCCACACACCCGCCCGTGAATGCACAAAAAGAAGAGAGCCCGCGTGCGAGCCCCACCCCACCAGGGCGGCTCAAGCACACAGGCTCCCTCATATACAAAAAATTGCGGCGGTGACCTACTCTCCCACACACTCCCGCATGCAGTACCATCAGCGCAATCGGGCTTAGCTTCCGGGTTCGGAAAGGGACCGGGCGTTTCCCCAACGCTCTCACCACCGCAAAACCACA
>NZ_JANIJZ010000079.1:0-253 GCF_024580675.1 Brevibacterium sp. 50QC2O2 | reverse complement strand
TGATTCTGTGAGTAGTGGCGAGCGAAAGCGGAGGAGCCTAAACTGCGTGCATGTATGAACCGTGTGGGGGTTGTGTGCGTGGTGTTGTGGGGAGTGGTTGTCCGATTCCACATGGTCGGAGCCCTTTTTGTTGCGCGTGTAGTCGAACAGTCTGGGATGGCTGACCGGAGTGGGTGAGAGTCCTGTAGGCGAAATGTGTGTGGCGGGGGTTGACTGTTTTCCCGAGTAGGACGGGACTCGTGTAATCTCGTGT
>NZ_JANIJZ010000078.1:0-255 GCF_024580675.1 Brevibacterium sp. 50QC2O2 | reverse complement strand
GCGAGTCGGTCGTCGTGGCAGTATCGGGCTCTTGACCGCTCAGCCGATGCAAGAGCCCGATAGCTTTTCCCAAGGCCTCGTTCGAACCCTCCAATTGCTCGATCCGGGCCTGCAACCGCGCGACCTCAAGTTCGTGCTCGGCGAGTTCCTTGGCGCGAGCCCTCTCAAAAGCTGCCAACTGGCCATGTGTGCGTGTCATTCCACCATGCTCGCGGGGAATCAGTTCCCTGTCCACATCCCCCTCATACACCATTT
>NZ_JANIJZ010000077.1:0-255 GCF_024580675.1 Brevibacterium sp. 50QC2O2 | reverse complement strand
ATAGTTAACTGTGTTGCCAGGCGGAAAACACTGAAGTAACCGCCAGTCCTTCCCGGACTGTTGAGGGTTAGGTTTTAGAACCGCGGCCTGGTGATACAATCAGATTGAGCATCCCTTCGCGGTGTCCTTATCATTGTCTGTCTTGTGCAGGCGGTTGGGATTACTTGTGTGGGTGTGTGCCTGTTGTTTGAGAACTCAATAGCGTACTTGAATAGTTTTTTTCGTGATGCCAGAACTAAGTAGTACATATTTTCT
>NZ_JANIJZ010000076.1:0-255 GCF_024580675.1 Brevibacterium sp. 50QC2O2 | reverse complement strand
ACATAGAACGAGGGTTGCGCTCGTTGCGGGACTTAACCCAACATCTCACGACACGAGCTGACGACAACCATGCACCACCTGTACACCAACCCAAAAAGGGAAACCCCGTTTCCGAGGCGATCTGGCGTATGTCAAGCCTTGGTAAGGTTCTTCGCGTTGCATCGAATTAATCCGCATGCTCCGCCGCTTGTGCGGGCCCCCGTCAATTCCTTTGAGTTTTAGCCTTGCGGCCGTACTCCCCAGGCGGGGCACTTA
>NZ_JANIJZ010000075.1:0-255 GCF_024580675.1 Brevibacterium sp. 50QC2O2 | reverse complement strand
ACCACCGCGCGGCCCGGCTACCTTCCTGCGTCACACCACACGCTCACCTACACACCACCTCAGGTCCGAAGCACAACCACACACCCAACCCGAAGGCCAGGCGACAGTCACACCGCGTTAGTATCAGTAGCTTCAGTCTTTGACGGTCCTTCACCGGTACGGGAATATCAACCCGTTATCCATCGACTACGCCTGTCGGCCTCGCCTTAGGCCCCGACTAACCCAGGGAAGATGAACTTGACCCTGGAACCCTTA
>NZ_JANIJZ010000074.1:0-256 GCF_024580675.1 Brevibacterium sp. 50QC2O2 | reverse complement strand
GTACCCGAAACCGACACAGGTAGTCAGGTAGAGAATACTAAGGTGATCGAGAGAATCGTGGTTAAGGAACTCGGCAAAATGCCCCCGTAACTTCGGGAGAAGGGGGGCCACCCATGTGAAGGACCTTTTCGGTCTGATGTGTGTGTGGTGGCCGCAGAGACCAGGGAGAAGCGACTGTTTACTAAAAACACAGGTCCGTGCGAAGCTGTAAGGCGATGTATACGGACTGACGCCTGCCCGGTGCTGGAAGGTTAAG
>NZ_JANIJZ010000073.1:0-256 GCF_024580675.1 Brevibacterium sp. 50QC2O2 | reverse complement strand
TCACCGCTCGTTTACCAACTCCCCGAGGCTTATCGCAGGTTACAACGTCCTTCATCGGCTCCTGATGCCAAGGCATCCACCATGCGCCCTTCACCACTCACCACAACACACACAGCAGAAGACCAACAAGCCTCCCACCCAGCGTCTGGTGGGGTGGATAACACAAGAAACAAACACACCAACCACACCAGCCAACCCGACACCAGACTCACGCCTGACACCAGCCAGCCCATGGTTGGGCGACAAAATCACACAC
>NZ_JANIJZ010000072.1:0-258 GCF_024580675.1 Brevibacterium sp. 50QC2O2 | reverse complement strand
ACGCTCAATCGTTGTTTACCTTGTGTTACCCAACCCACCACACACCCCACACAGGCACAAAACCCACATGAGTCGTGTTGTTTGGGTGAGTGAACGGTGTATTAGTACCAGTCAGCTCCAATGGTTACCCATCTTCCACATCTGGCCTATCAACCCCATCATCTCTAGGACACCTTAAAGGAGACCTCATCTCGAAGCAGGCTTCCCACTTAGATGCTTTCAGCGGTTATCCCTCCCGAACGTAGCAAACCAGCCATG
>NZ_JANIJZ010000071.1:0-258 GCF_024580675.1 Brevibacterium sp. 50QC2O2 | reverse complement strand
AAATAGGACTTGTCTAGAGTTCAATTCCCGCAGAAGAAAGATCACCTTCGAAGTGAAGTCTACCGGCCTGTACCCGCACCCGCACATCGACACTTCCCCCATCCCGGCCATCACCCAAGCCGGTGGCACGGTCCTGACCGACACGATCGATCAGACCGGCCTGGGACGCTACCTCTCAGACGCTCTGGCGTCGTGGCGCAAGCCATTTGCGATCCATGATCCTGGCAAGATCCTGTTGGACCTGGCACTGTCGTTGGC
>NZ_JANIJZ010000070.1:0-258 GCF_024580675.1 Brevibacterium sp. 50QC2O2 | reverse complement strand
TCACCCCTAACCACAGGTCATCCCCTCCATTTTCAACTGAAGTGGGTTCGGGCCTCCACACGCTCTTACACGCGCTTCACCCTGCCCATGGCTAGATCACTCCGCTTCGGGTCTAGGACACGCGACTGGATCGCCCTCTTCAGACTCGCTTTCGCTACGACTACCCCACACGGGTTAACCTCGCCACATGCCACTAACTCGCAGGCTCATTCTTCAAAAGGCACGCCAGCACAGTCATTAAAACTGCTTTGACGGCTT